>CAIYMF010000239.1 GCA_903927265.1 uncultured bacterium
ACGAGGCCGAACTCGCCGTCGTCATCGGCCGCCTGTGCCGCAATGTTCCGGTTGAGACTGCCCTCGACGTCGTGCTGGGCTACACCTGCTCGAACGATGTCAGCGCGCGCGATCACCAGTGCAGCGATGGTCAGTGGGGACGGGCCAAGGGCTTCGACACGTTCTGCCCGCTCGGTCCGTGGATCGCCACCAACGTTGACCCTGCCGATCTGCGCATCACCTGCTCGGTCGGCGACGACCTGCGTCAGGATTCCACCACTGCGCTGCTGCTGCGCGATGTGGCCACACTCGTCTCCTGGATCTCGGGGGTGATGACGCTGCTGCCCGGTGACGTGATTCTCACCGGAACTCCGTCAGGCGTCGGTCGCATCACAGCAGGCGATGTTGTCCAGGTGTCGATCGACGGCATTGGAACTCTTGAGAATCCGGTTGATCATGGCTGAGCCATCGTCCGTACGCGTTCGTTTCTGTCCCTCACCCACAGGTCACCCACATGTTGGTCTGGCGCGCACCGCGCTGTTCAACTGGGCCTACGCCCGTCACACAGGCGGAACCTTCGTGTTCCGCATCGAAGACACCGACAGTGCGCGCGACAGCGAAGAGTCGTATGAGGCGTTGCTCGACGCGCTGCGCTGGCTCGGCCTCGACTGGGATGAAGGCCCTGAGGTCGGCGGACCGCATGAGCCGTACCGGCAGTCAGAGCGCATGCCGATCTACGCCGACATTGCCGCGCGGCTGGTTGAAGCCGGTTGGGCGTACGAAGCCTTCTCCACGGCCGATGAGGTCGAGACTCGTCGCAGGGCCGCGGGTCAAGACCCCAAGCTCGGCTACGACAACTTCGATCGCAATCTCACCGACGAGCAGAAGGCCGCGTTCCGCGCCGAAGGTCGCCAACCCGTGCTGAGACTGCGCATGCCCGACCGCGATTGGACCTGGACCGATCTCGTGCGCGGTGACGTGACCTTCGCGAATGAGCACGTGCCCGACTACGTGATCGTGCGTGGCAATGGTGAGCCGCTCTACACGTTGGTCAATCCGGTCGATGACGCGCTGATGGGAATCACGCACGTGCTGCGCGGTGAGGATCTGCTGTCCAGCACTCCGCGTCAACTGGCGATGCACGAGGCGCTCGCTGCGATCGGTGCCACCGACGGACTCGTGCCGCTGTTTGGTCACCTGCCCTACGTGATGGGTGAGGGCAATAAGAAGCTCTCGAAGCGCGATCCCGAGGCGAACCTGTTCTGGTACCGCGACAACGGCTTCCTTCCCGAAGCGCTCGTGAATTACTTGGCCCTGCTGGGTTGGTCAATCGGTGACGATCGCGAGTTCTTCAGCCTGGCCGAAATGGGCGAGGTGTTCGACGTCGCGCGCGTCAACCCCAACCCGGCGCGCTTTGACCTCAAGAAGTGCACAGCGATCAACGGCGACTGGATTCGCACGCTCACCCCCGAAGACCTCGCCGCGCGTCTGCTGCCCTTCCTGCAGCGCGACCGTGTGCTGCCTGCCGATCCGTCGGCCGAGCAGGCTGCGGTACTGGCAGCGGCTGTTCCATTGGTGCAAGAGCGCATGGAGAACCTGGTGCAGGGTGCGAACATGCTCGCGTTCCTGTTTGTCGACGAGAACGACTTCGCACTCGACGACGATGCGCGTGCGGCCGTGGCCGATGCGGGCGAACCACTCGTCGCTGCGCGCGCTGCGCTGGCCGAACTGCACAGTTGGACCACGGCCGATATCGAGGGCTCCCTGCGCGCGGCACTCATCGAAGGCCTGGGCCTCAAACCGCGGGTGGCGTTCGGCTCCGTGCGCGCCGCTCTCAGTGGGCGTCGGGTGTCTCCGCCGCTCTTTGAGTCGATCGAATTGCTCGGTCGCGACCGCACGTTGGCGCGTCTTGACCGAGTGATCGATGAGGCACAAGGCTAAGTTGCGGCCGATGGGTCGGTATTCGCTGACCATTGCTCTTATGGCAGCGGTCCTTGTCGCGGGCTGCTCGGTGCGCGGTGGCGCTGAACAGGCCGAGTCCACCAGCAGCACTGCCACTTCGTCGGTTGTTACCGTTGGAACACTTGATGCGCCCGACGGCCTGCGCCGCACGTACCGCCTTCTGGTTCCACCGAATGTCGGTGCGACACCCGCCCTTGTGATTGGCCTGCACGGCGGTTTCGGATCGGGGGAGCAGTTCGAGCAAACCAGTCAACTCGACCGCCTGGCTCTGCGCGACGGATTCATCGCCGTATATCCCGATGGCACGGGGGCGGTGCGTACGTGGAATGCGGGCAGCTGCTGTGGAAGTGCCGCACGCAACAACGTGGACGACGTGGGTTTCATCTCCGCGCTCATTCGAGAACTCGAGCAGCGTTACGAAATCGATCCCCATCGGGTGTACGCGATGGGGCATTCGAACGGGGGAATGTTGGCCTACCGACTGGCCTGTGAGCTGTCGAATCTTGTCGTGGGTGTCGGGGTGCAATCGGCAACGCAGGGCACAACTGCCTGCAGCCCTGAACAACCGGTCTCACTGATGCACGTGCACGGAACTTTCGACAAGAATCTTCCCTTTGCAGGGGGAGTGGGTCCGAACAGCACCACTCGTGTCGCCTATGAGCCGGCAGGACCAGTGGTGGAGTCGTTTGCGCAAGCGAACGACTGCCCGGCGTCGCCCGTTACCGTCGTGGATCGGGTCAACCCTGACGTGCACTCTCGAACATGGCAGCCGTGCGCCGCAGGCTCGGCGGTTCGTCTGGTGCTCGTGGACGGTGCGAGCCATGCATGGATGGGCACGCCCGCCGGTAGTCCTCGGCTTACCGGCGAGGCGTACCTCGACTACGACACCACAGTTCGGCTCTGGGAATTCCTCAGCGCTCATCCTCGAATCTGACCGGAGCACCTCGGTTCCGACGATGCCGCGCCGACGGGTATGCTGATGCGGCATTGTCGGACCGAAAAGCACCTCGCGAGAGGCGCTGTTCGGTCCGGTAGTGGGGTATGGGGTAATTGGCAGCCCGCCTCGCTCTGGACGAGGTAGTTCAGGTTCGAGTCCTGGTACCCCAGCGCTGCAGGAAGTGATTCCTGTTCGCGTTTGGATTACGCAGTACGGCCCCGTTGTGTAGTGGCCTAGCACGCCGCCCTCTCAAGGCGGTAGCGCGGGTTCGAATCCCGTCGGGGCTACGCGAGATGGAGGGTTCGGGCATTGCCCGGGCCCTCCATCTGCGTCTGAAGCGGTAACGTCACGAGTGAGACGCGGGAGGCTCTGATGGCAACGGAAATCGTCGGACGTGCACAGCAGGTGGGCCTAGTGATGGCTGCCTCGGCCGTGCCGGGCACCTTTGAACGGTCGCTGTCTGATCGCACCTGGATTGATCAGGGTCTGATCACAGGGCTGGCCACCGGAACTCACTTCCTGCTCAGTGTGATGACGCAGGACGCCATTGACACTGCCGGTGTCGCGCTGTCAACTGCGCTACCCCTTCCGACTCGGTGGAGCGACACGCAGCGGGCCGATGCGGTGACGTTGGCTCTTGACCTCGCGGCAATTCCTCTGGGCCTTGCTGCCTTCCGGCTGGTCAAGCGTGAAGAGCACGAAACCTGGCGCCGCGGCATCGCCCGTCAGTCGGCGTGGCGGCTCTGGGTCACGGGCCTTGGTGGCGCCATTCTTGTCGGCTCAACGGTCGCGGCGCGGGTCGTCGACCAGCGACTCGGAGCGAACGGAAAGCTCGCCCGCCTGCCCGTGGCCATTCCGGTTGCGATCGGTGTGGACCTCGCCCTTGAACGGCTCAGCCAACGCGCGTGGCCGGCCGAGCACCGCACCGATCCCGCAGGCCACGGCCCCCTCCTCGGGTTAGCGGCGGGTACCGGTGTGGTGCTGGTTCTTGCGGGCGGCACTGCGGCCGAGTCGTGGGTAGCGCGACAACTGGGGTCGATCGGCTATCGCGTACTACCCATTTCCGAAGACCTTTGGCGTCGTGCCGGCCACGTGGTCGCGCTGGGAGCCGCGGCCGCCGTCACATCCATGCTCTGGAACCGGGCGATGGGCGGCATCGAGTCAGGTACCTCGCAGTACGACGAGGGTATGGATGAGTCAGCGCCAGGACTGTGGACCACGCCGATGGTGAGCGGCCATCCGGAAAGTCTGGTGCCGTGGGCATCCATGGGTCGCGAGGGGCGTCGGCATGTGGCCACCAGCGTGCGGCCCGCCCCCTTCGAAGACGGCCCCACCGAACTTCATGGCGTGCCACGCCCGGAACTGTCGATTCGTACCGTCATGGAAGAAGACGCCCGCGCGGTGCCGATCTCGGTGTTCGTCGGACTCGACACCGCTCCTACGGCGACCGAACGGGTCGACCTTGCACTCGCAGAGATGGACCGCACCGACGCATGGTCGCGTTCGCTCATCATGCTGATCTCGCCGACGGGTACGGGGTACGTGAACTACGTGGCGATGGCGGCGGCCCAGTACATGACGCGCGGCGACATGGCGTCGATCACCTTGCAGTACTCCAAGCGACCGTCACCGTTGTCGCTGGGCAAGATCGGCGATGCGCGCGAACAGAACCGACTGCTGTGGTTGCGCATTCTCGAACGCGTGCGTGCGATGGCGCCGGAAGACCGGCCGCGCGTGGTGGTGTTTGGTGAGTCTCTGGGTGCGCACACGAGCCAAGCCGCCTTCCAAGGGTGGGGGACACTCGGCCCAGAAGCACTCGGAATCGACCGGGCGCTGTGGATCGGAACTCCCGCCGCGTCGAAGTGGCGTCGCGAGGTGACGGGTGCTGATCGACCCGATGTCGATCGCGCGCTGGTGTGCGAAGTCAACGATTACGAAGAGTTCCGCGCACTGGGTGATGCTCGCGACAAGGTGCGGTATTGCCTGCTCAGTCACGACAATGACGGAGTCACCAAGTTCGCCCCCAACCTGCTGGCGCACCGGCCGTCGTGGTTGAACCCGGGTCGCCCGGCGATCGAGGAGGTACCGGAGCGTTCACCGCGCGGCGTTCCGGCGTCCATGCGTTGGCGCTCAGGAACCACGTTCTTCCAATTACTGATCGACATGAAGAACGCGCAGATCCCCGGGGCGTATCGCGCATGGGCGCACGACTATCGACCCGACCTACCCGAATTCATCCGCGACATTTTTGGGCTCGAGTGCAGCGATGAGCAACTCGAACGAATCAAGGTGGCATGCGAGCAACGCGAGGAATTCCGCGAAGCCGTGTTCTCGTAGTTAGTCCACGACGGCGAGGGCTGCGGTGAGTTGCGCTGCGGCCTTCACGACCGCTTCTGCGTAACGAGGTCCGGGAACGCGAGTCAACCGCTCAATGGGACCACTCACTGACACGGCAGCGAGAACGCGTCCATCGGGTGCACGCACCGGTGCCGACACGCTGGCCACTCCGGGTTCGCGCTCGCCCACGCTGTGCGCCCAGCCTCGGCGTCGCACCTGGGCAAGCGTCACGGCGGTGAACGTGGCGCCATTGACGGCGCGGTGTAGTCGGTCAGCGTCTTCCCACGCAAGCAGTACCTGGGCAGCTGAACCTGCCTGCATGGTGAGCGCAGCACCGACCGGAACGCTGTCGCGCAAGCCGGTCATGCGTTCGGCCGCGGCCACACAAATGCGTTGGTCTCCCTGACGGCGGTAGAGCTGGGCGCTTTCGCCCGACGCATCGCGCAGGGTGACTAGCACCGACGACGCCGAGGTCAGCAGTCGGTCTTCGCCGGTGACGGCGGCCAGTTCACGAAGTCGCGGCCCGAGCATGAAGCGACCGCTGAGATCGCGGGCGACGAAACGGTGGTACTCCAGCGCGCAGGCGAGTCGATGGGCAGTGGGGCGGGGGAGTCCGGTTGCCTCGACGAGGCCCGCGAGCGTGAGCGGAGTGCCCTCAAGCGCAGCCAGCACCGCTGCCGCTTTGTCGAGTACACCGACTCCGCTACTGTTGTCCATGCACTGATACTCGCGTCTCACATACCGAGACGTCAACTTGAGCACATTCGACCAAGGAGTACGCATGGGGCAGACGCTGGCAGAGAAGGTTTGGAATGAGCACGTCGTGCGGCGAGCCGAAGGTGAGCCCGACCTGCTGTACATCGACCTCCACCTCGTGCACGAAGTCACCAGTCCGCAGGCCTTCGACGGGTTGCGCGACGCGGGCCGACCGGTGCGGCGTACTGATCTGACGGTCGCGACCGAAGATCACAACATTCCGACGATCGACATCGACAAGCCCATCGCCGATCCCATTTCCAAGGCGCAGGTCGAAGCGCTCACGCGCAACTGCCTCGAGTTCGGTGTGACGTTGCACCCACTGGGCGACATCGATCAGGGCATCGTGCACGTCGTAGGCCCGCAGCTCGGTCTGACCCAGCCCGGCATGACCGTGGTGTGTGGCGACTCGCACACCTCGACGCACGGTGCATTCGGCGCACTTGCATTCGGTATCGGAACCAGCGAGGTCGAGCACGTACTCGCCACGCAGACTCTTCCGCTCAAGCCGTTCAAGACCTTGGCAATCAACGTCGAAGGTCACCTGCCCGAAGGTGTGACGGCGAAAGACCTCATCCTCGCTGTGATCGCCCAGATCGGCACCGGTGGCGGACAGGGCTACGTGATTGAGTACCGGGGTCAGGCTATTCGTGACCTGTCGATGGAAGCGCGCATGACCATCTGCAACATGTCGATCGAAGCCGGCGCACGCGCCGGAATGATCGCGCCCGACGACGTCACCTTCGACTACCTCGAGGGTCGCAAGTACGCGCCCAAGGATGAACTGTGGTTCGAAGCCGTCAAGCACTGGCGCACGTTGGTCACTGATGACGACGCCGTGTTCGACGCCGAGGTTACGATCGATGGTGCCTCGCTCACTCCGTTCGTAACCTGGGGCACCAACCCTGGCCAGGGCATCCCGCTCGGCGACTCGGTTCCGAACCCCGTTGATTTCGACGATCCCAAGGCGCGTGTCGCAGTCGAAAAGGCCTTGCTGTACATGGGTCTTGAGCCCGGAACGCCGATGCGCGACGTACCGGTCGACACGGTGTTCGTGGGTTCGTGCACCAACGGCCGCATTGAAGATTTGCGTGCCGTGGCCGAGATTCTCGACGGTCGTCAGGTTGCCGACGGCGTGCGCATGCTGATTGTTCCTGGCTCGGCGCGTGTGCGACTCGAAGCCGAAGCCGAAGGCCTCCACGAGATCTTCCTCGCGGCTGGTGCCGAATGGCGTCACGCCGGATGTTCAATGTGTTTGGCAATGAACCCTGACAAGCTCACTCCCGGAGAGCGCAGCGCGTCAACCTCGAACCGCAACTTCGAAGGGCGACAGGGTCCGGGTGGACGCACCCATCTGGTGTCACCCCAGGTTGCTGCTGCCACCGCAGTGACTGGCCGTTTCGCCTCGCCCGCCGACCTCACATCCGTCTGATCAGGAGACCAGTCATGGAACCGTTCATCGTGCATACCGGCACCGCAGTGCCTCTGCGTCACGGCAATGTTGACACCGACCAGATCATTCCGGCCGAGTACCTCAAGCGCATTTCGCGTCACGGTTTCGAGGACGCGTTGTTCGCCGCGTGGCGTACGGACCCGAACTTCGAACTCAACCAGCCGCACTACGCGGGTGCCACGATTCTGGTGGCCGGTCATGATTTCGGCACCGGGTCATCGCGCGAGCATGCTGTCTGGGCGTTGCAGGACTACGGCTTTCGGGTGGTGCTTTCCAGCCGCTTTGCCGACATCTTCCGCGGCAATTCCGGCAAGGTCGGACTACTGACCGCCGTTGTTCCTGAGGAATTCGTTGAGCAGTTGTGGAGCGCGATTGAGGCCGATCCGACGTTGGCCGTCACCGTTGATCTGCAGCAGCAGACGGTAACTGCGGGCAACCTGTCGAGCCCATTCGAGGTCGACTCGCATGTGCGCGGCCGCCTTCTTGAAGGTCTCGACGACATCGGAATCACGCTCACACACGGTGATGCGGTGACTGAGTTCGAGCAGCGTCGTCCGGCGTACCTGCCGCGCATTGCGGCGCCTGCCAACTGACAAGTACCCCCGACGGCTCCTGTCGATCTCGCCGATCCGTGAAAAACGTTGTGGCGCAACGCACAGGGGTGTTCCACAGTTGTGGGCCATTCATCAGGTAGGTTGTTCTCAGACCGGCGCGACTGTCGGTTTCCCAACATCTTCGGAGGCTTTTCGTGAGTGTGAACAACGTAAACAAGGCAGAGCTGATCGATCGCATTGCCGCTCGTCTTGAGTTCAGCAAGAAGGAGGCCGCTGAGGTCATCGATGCAGTCATCGACGAAATCACGCAGGCTGTTGCCGCTGGCGAGAAGGTCGCCCTCACCGGCTTTGGTGTCTTCGAGAAGGCCTTCCGTGACGCGCGCCTCGGTCGCAACCCCCGCACCGGCGAGTCCGTGAAGATCAGCGCCACCTGGCTGCCCAAGTTCCGCCCGGGCGCCGAGTTCAAGTCAAGCGTTGCTGGTGCCAAGAAGGCCCCCGCCAAGAAGGCTGCTGCCAAGAAGGCGCCCGCCAAGAAGGCTGCTGCCAAGAAGGCGCCCGCCAAGAAGGCCGCTCCGGCCAAGAAGGCTGCTCCGGCCAAGAAGGCTGCTGCCAAGAAGGCACCGGCCAAGAAGAAGTAGTTCTGCGCTTCACCAGTGGCTCGGTCCCTCACGGGGCCGGGCCACTGTGCGTTGAAGGGTCAGGAAGCCGAAGGAGTCAGCGCGGCTGCAGTGGCCGCGCCAACGCCCAGAGCGATGGCTGCCTCGAGATTGGCAGGGGTATCGACATCGCGGCGAAGACCCGGGCAGTCGTCGACATCGAGCAGATAGGCACCGGACGCGAGGTGTTCATCGGATGAGCCGACGCCGAACGAGGCATTGAGTCCGATACCGGGCCGTGCGGTCAACATCGAGGTGCCGACTCCGTCGGCGTCGGCCACGTAGCATCGGCGCCGATCCCAGGCTTGGTTCAGGGCGCGCTGCAATTCGTCGCTCGTGAGTGCGGGTAGATCACCGGCCAGTGCCACCAATCCGATGTCGGGCGTTCGGATTCGCGCCGCGGACGCGCCGTGTTCGAACGCCGCGTTCAATCCTTGACCAACGTCGGAGACCACGCGGGCACCATCGCTGCGAAGCACGGCGGTTGCCCGAGGATCATCGGTGACCACCACCACTTCAACGACGCCGGGTACGGCGAGGGCGGCCGTTACTACGTCGCGAGCAAAGGCGAGAGCGAGTTCGGAACGGCGTGCTTCAGCGCCCAATCGGCTCTTGCCGCTATCGAGGGGCTTCAGCGGCACAATCACTGCCCACTGCTGTTTTCCACCGGCTCCCATGACCCCATCCTCGCAGGGGTGTCTTGAGTCGACTGAGCCACCATGCGGTGGAGGGCGTGCAACGATTGCTGCAGTCACAAGATCGAAGGTAGGAGGCGTCGTGGCGAGGGTGCGGCTGAGTCGTCAGGTTCGGGTTTCGGGGTATTACCGACTCGCCCTTGTGACCCTTCGCCCGATCTTGATGACCTTCACCCGTCGTGAATGGCGCGGTGCTGAGAATCTGCTGGTTGACGGGTCGCTCGATCCGGGAATTGTCATCGCGGCCAACCACATCTCCTGGGTCGATCCCTTTGTGCTGGCGCACTTCCTTTACGACAACGGACGCCTTCCACGCTTTCTTGCCAAGGAATCTCTGTTCACGGTGCCCCTCGTGAGGAACGTGATGAAAGGTGCCGAACAGATTCCGGTGCACCGCGGAACCTCGGATGCTGCCCGTGCACTCGAGTCAGCCGTTGAATCGGCTCGCGAGGGTGAATGTGTGTTGATCTACCCGGAAGGCACGGTGACGCGCGCGCCCGATCTGTGGCCCATGGCGGGTAAGACGGGCGCGGTGCGCATCGCGTTGACCAGCGGTGCGCCGCTCATTCCAGTAGCGCAGTGGGGTGCGCAAGCACTCATGCGGCCCTACACCGCGGAATTGAGGTTGCTGCCGCGCAAGACGATGCACGTATGGGCCGGGCCGCCCCTGGATCTCGACGATCTTCGCGGTCGACCCCTTGATCAAGCGATTCTCGACGAGGCCACCGATCGGTTGATGAACGCGATCACTGCCATGGTGGAGCAAATCCGTGGTGAAATCGCTCCAACGGAGCGGTACATCAACGCGCGACCCGCGGGGGAGCGCCCGAAGCTCGCTCGACCACGAAAGGCAGGATGAGCGCATGACGCGTGTAGCGGTGATGGGAAGTGGGTCGTGGGGTACGGCGTTCGGCATGGTGCTGGCCGATGCCGGCTCTGACGTCACGATGTGGGCGCGCGAGTCGTCTCTCGCCGACGTGATGAATCGCGATCACGTCAACCCGGCCTATCATCCGGGCATCCTCCTGCCCGAGTCTCTGCGTGCCACTGGAGACGTGTCCGAGGCGCTCGACGGTGCTGAAATCGTGGTGCTCGCCATTCCGTCGCAGACCTTGCGCGACAACTTGTCGGCCTGGCGACCGCTGTTGCCCAATGAGTCCACGTTGGTCTCGTTGATGAAGGGTATTGAACTCGGTACGACACTGCGGATGAGTCAGGTGATGGCCGAAGTCGCGCAGGTGGGCGACGATCGAGTCGCGGTGGTGTCGGGTCCCAATCTCGCCCGCGAGATCGCCCAGCGTCAACCGGCTGCGACCACGGTGGCGTGCGCCGACGAATCGGCAGCAAAGCGACTTCAAGATGCCTGCACCACCGGCTACTTCCGCCCCTACTGGACCACCGACATGATCGGCACCGAGATCGGTGGATCGGTCAAGAACGTGATCGCTTTGGCCAACGGCATGGCCGTAGGGATGGGTTTCGGTGAGAACTCACAGGCCTCGCTCATCACGCGCGGTTTGGTTGAAATGACGCGACTTGGAATCGCGCTTGGCGCCGAAGCCGAGACCTTCCTCGGACTTGCCGGCATCGGCGACCTCATCGCCACGTGTTCTTCGGGCCTGTCGCGTAACCGCACCTTCGGTGAAAACCTCGGGCGCGGGCTCACGGTCGATGAGACGATCGCCGCCACCAAGCAGACGTGCGAAGGGGTCAAGAGTTGCCAATCAATTCTTGATCTTGCGCGCAAGCATGGTGTTGATGTTCCGATCACGGAGCAGGTCGTGAACGTCGTGCATCACGGAATGCCGCCGGCCGACATGCTTCAAGCGTTCATGAGTCGCGAGACCAAGGCCGAAGGCATCGACTAAGCGATCAGCCGCCGCGAAGCGCGGCGTCGAGATCGCGCCACAGGTCGAGCGGGTTCTCAATTCCAACCGACAGCCGCAGCAGTCCCTCAGGGACAGTGGTCGCTTCGGCAGGCCAACGGCGCCGACGTTCGATCAGCGACTCAACCCCGCCCAAACTCGTGGCGTAGGTCCAGAGCTGTACGCGCAGGCACACGTGGTCTGCCGCCTCGGCGCCACCGCGCACGATGATCGACAGCATCGAGCCAAACCCAGAACTCTGGCGTGCGGCAATCTGGTGACCGGGGTCGTCGGGCAAACCGGGATAGAGCACTCGCTCGACAGCCGGATGAGAGGTGAGTGACTGCGCCAGACGCATCGCAGTGCCCTCGGAACGGTCGAGACGTAGTGCGAGCGTGCGAGCGCCGCGAACTGCCAGATACGCCTCGAGGGCGCCGGGTGCGGCTCCGAGTAACACGCGACGAGTACGCAGGAATTCAGCGAGGTCCGCATCGCGAGTGATCAGCGCGCCCATGAGTAGGTCGGAATGACCACCGATGAACTTGGTCACGCTGTGCAGGCTGATGTCGGCGCCCAAACTCAGTGGAAGTTGGCGCAGGGGAGTGGCGAAGGTGTTGTCAACGAGAACGAAAGCGCCGGCGGCGTGTCCGGCTCGCACTGCCGCCGCGATGTCGGTGACTTCCATCGTGGGATTGATGGGTGTTTCGATCCAGACAAGCGCCGCGCCGGAGCAAGCCGCAGCGAGTGCGGTGGGGTCATCGGCAGCGTAGGTGCGAAGCGTGATGCGGCCGACGGAGTCGAGTTCGCGCAGCCGCACGGCAGTGCCGGTGTAACTGCGTGACGGCGCGACCACCACTCCGCCCGCAGGTACCGCATCGAGTGCGGCGTTCACGGCGGCCATTCCCGACGAGAAAGCGACGGCCGTTCCGCCCTCGAGATCGCCCAGCAACGATTCAAGGGCGGCGACTGTCGGCGTGCCGTCGCGCGCGTATTCGAGTGGGCCTTCGGCGTGGAAAGACGAGGCAGGCACGATGGGTGTGTTCAGCGGCGCGTCGGGCACTCGCGGTGGACGACCGGAGGCCACGACGCGCGAGTCCGGGGCCCACTCGGAGGTCATAGGTCAAACGTTATCGTCGGTGCTCCCGATAGGGTCTTAGGCGTGGCCGAGGCAGCGCATGAACGCATCCGAGTGGTCGTTCTATTTGGTGGTCGCTCCAGCGAGCACGCCATCTCGTGCATCTCGGCGGGCAGTGTGTTGTCGGCACTTGACCGTGGCCGGTATGAGGTTGTTCCGCTCGGAATCACCCCTGATGGTCGGTGGGTGCGCATGCCCGATGACCCCGCACTGCTGACAATTCGCCAGGGCGAATTGCCGTCGGTCGACGGCAGTGGTGCTGAAGTACTGCTGCGCCCCGCTGACGGTGCATCGGTCCTCGTCGATCTCGCGGCACCGAGTGCCGTGAGATCCATTGATGTGGTCTTCCCGGTGATGCACGGACCGTGGGGTGAAGACGGAACCGTGCAGGGTCTGCTCGAACTCGCCGATGTTCCGTACGTCGGCTCGGGAGTGTTTGCGTCGGCCGCAGGCATGGACAAGGGACACATGAAGCGACTCTTCCTCGCTGCGGGCTTACCTACGGGTCCTTTCGAGGTGGTCACCGATCGCCAGTGGAGCACCGATCGCGCGGCAACCCTTGCTCGCTGCTGGGCGCTCGCCCAACCTCCCGGGCTTCCTCTCTTCGTGAAGCCAGCGCGCGCGGGCAGCAGTGTCGGAATCACCAAGGTGCGCACCGCCGACGAGTTGGCAGTGGCGATTGAATTCGCGCGCGAGCACGACCCGAAGGTCATCGTCGAGGCCGCCATCGAGGGCGCCCGAGAGATCGAATGCGCGGTTCTCGTTGACAACGGCATTCCGCGCGCGAGTTGCTGCGCCGAGATTGTGGTCAAGGGCGATCACGAGTTCTACGACTTCGATGCCAAGTACCTCGATGACGCGGTCGACCTCATCGTTCCCGCCGTGCTGGACGCTGATGTTGAAGGGCGCGTGCAACGCACTGCCATCGAAGCCTTCGAAGCACTGGATTGCCGAGGCCTCGCGCGCGTTGACTTCTTCGTGTTGCCCGACGGGTCGGTCTTGCTCAACGAAATCAACACCATGCCCGGATTCACGTCGATCTCGATGTTCCCCCGGCTCTGGGCCGAGAGTGGAATCGAGTACCCGCAACTGATCGACACGCTCATCAACGACGCACTGCGTCGCGGAACCGGGCTGCGCTAGTTGTGGACGAGCGCACTTTGGCAGACGTGGGTGAGTTCGGTCTGATCGATTTGATGACGCCCTACCTCACATCGGCTGGTCGCGAGGGTGAACTGGGTGTGGGTGACGATGCCGCCGTCATCGCGGTCTCAGGAAAACATGTGGTGGCCGCAGTTGACCAAATGGTCGAGGGTCGCCATTTCCGACGCGACTGGTCGTCGGCCTATGAGGTGGGACGCAAAGCGGCCGCCCGGGCGATGAGTGATATCTCGGCCATGGGAGCTGTGCCGTCTGCTCTGCTTGTCTCGCTCGCGGCTCCGGCTGACACCACCGTGACGTGGGCGCTCGATCTCATGCGCGGGCTAGCCGACGAGGCCGCCGTGGTGGGTGCGCACATCGTGGGTGGCGACACGGTCGAAGCGCCGGAGGTGGTGATCTCGGTGACAGCGCTCGGGGACGCGGGTAAGTACGGACCGGTGCTGCGCTCGGGCGCACAGCCCGGCGATCGGGTGTTCATTGCCGGAACGCTCGGGCGCGCAGCGGCTGGCCTCGCGGTACTCATGCGTGGGCACCGGCAGCCCAAATCGCTGGTCGCAGCACAGCGAACTCCGGAACCTCCTTACGCGGCCGGCGTCGCAGCGGCGAGTGCAGGTGCGACGGCAATGATCGATATCAGCGATGGCCTGCTGGCCGATGCGGCCCATGTGGCCCGCGCATCAGGAGTGGTGATCGCGATAGAGCGCGACCTGCTGGCCGGCGACGGGGAGATCGAAGCCATGGCGCGCAATTTTGGGGTAGATCCGTGGGACTGGGTACTAACCGGCGGTGAAGATCACGCCCTACTCGCTGTCTTCCCGGAAGGCGCAACGCCACCGGTTGCCTTCCAACGCATTGGCACAGTGCTGAGTGCGGGCGCTGGCCAACCCGAGGTCACGGTCGATGGACAGCCCACGTCAGGGGCGGTGGGGCACGAGCATTTTCGGTCGTAGCCGACCGGGCGCGTCAGACGGCGCGAGTGACCTTGCCGGCCTTGAGGCACGAGGTGCACACGTTGAGGCGCTTGGGAGTGCCCTTGACCACGGTGCGCACCTTCTGGATGTTGGGGTTCCAACGTCGCTTGGTACGGACGTGTGAGTGCGAAATGGAATGCCCGAAGCCTGGGCCCTTGCCGCAGACGTCGCAGTTGGCAGCCATGGTCGCGCTCCTCATTGCCGTGGGTGGTGGTATCTGGTGTTTTAGGTCGAACGCTTAGGTCGAGCAGTAGTGCGTCACAGGGTAGCCAGACGCTTTCCCGTGACCGACGCATAACGATACCCGACGGCGTCCCTGAGCCCAAACTGTGGGTGCCGACGACTAAGGTCACGGGGAAAGACACTGTTGGCTGGGCGCAGGAGCGGCGGGAGGATGCATGGCAACTCACGTGCGTATGGACGATGCGGCCCTTCGTGGCTGGGTGGCGATCGGCCTCGACGCTTTGGGCGTGGCCAGGGCTGAAATTGATGGCCTCAACGTCTATCCGGTCCCCGATGGTGACACCGGAACAAACCTCTATCTGACCTTTGAACAGGCCGCCGACGCTGTGACTGGCACCGCGGTGGGGGAGATTGCCGATACGGCCCGAGCCCTCGCTCGCGGTGCCTTGTTAGGGGCCCGAGGAAATTCCGGGGTGATCTTGTCGCAACTGCTGCGCGGCATGGCCGACGAACTCGCGGCCGCAGGGCCTCACGGAGTTGGCGGCGCCACCATCGCCGCTGCGTTCACTCGCGCATCCGAACTCGCCGATGCCGCTGTTGACCGGCCGGTTGAGGGCACGATCCTCACGGTCGCGCGTGAGGCAGCAGCCGGTGCCTGTGCAGCAGATCCCGACGACCTGGCTGCTGTGATTGTGGCGGCGGCCGATCGCGCTCGCAGCGCACTCGCACGCACACCCCAGCAGCTCGAGGCGTTGCGGCGGGCGGGTGTGGTTGATGCCGGTGGTCGCGGTTTCGTCGTGCTTCTCGACGCGATGGTGCAGACCCTCACCGGCAAGCGGCCCCCCATCACAGTCACGCGCATCGAGCCCGAACCGGCTCCGTTTGGCGAACCCGACGGCGACGGACTCTACGCCGGACCCGCCTTCGAAGTGATGTTCATGCTCGAGAGTGACGATGTCGGCGTTGCGCAGATGCGCACGGTGCTCTCTGGTTTGGGTGATTCGCTCGTTATTGTCGGAGGTGATCCGCTGTACAACGTCCACGTTCATGTCGACGATGCGGGTGCCGCGGTCGAGGCGGCCATCACAGCGGGCCGTCCCTCACGCATTCGCATCACGCACCTTCGGCAGGCCGAAGACCTTCGGGTGGCTGGTCGTGGGGGCCAATCGGGCACGCGAGCGCTCGTTGTTGTTGCGCACGGCCCTGGCATTCGTGAGGTGTTGGAAAGCGGGGGAGCCACCGTCGTCATGGCTCAACCGCGTCAGCGCCCGAGTACTGCTGAAATTCTCGATGGCATCGATCGCTCGGGCGCGCATGAAATCGTCGTGTTGCCGAGCGACAAGGACACTCTGCCGGTTGCTGAGGCCGCCGCGGAAGAAGCCCGTGACCGAGGGCTGCGCGTCAGCGTCATTCCTTCGCGCTCTGTGGTGCAGTCGCTGGCTGCGGTCGCCGTGCATGATGCGGCCCGCTTGTATCCCGATGACGTGGTCGCGATGACGCGTGCCGCCGGGGCGACTCGTTATGGCGCTGTCACGATCGCTGCTCGCGAAGGCATGACCTCAGCCGGAATCTGTCAGGTGGGTGATGTGCTCGGACTCGCCCAAGGCGACATCGTCGAGATTGGTGATTCGGTCAGCGAAGTTGCCACTCGCCTCATCGCGCGGCTGTGTGATTCCGGAAGTGAACTCATCACGATCGTTACCGGTTCTGAGTGCACTGACGAAGAACGCGCGGACGTCGCCGATTACCTACGTTCACATTTCCGATTGCTCGACATCGTCGAATACGCCGGCGGTCAGCCGTACTGGCCATTCATCATCGGGGTTGAATGAGGCGCGATGCCACGACTCGATGATGCGCTGTCGAAGGCTGTCGGCGGTACGAGTGCCACGGCCCTGAAGAAGGCGTTCGGCATGACCACCGTTGAAGATCTCTTGCGTCATTACCCGCGCCGCTATGCCCAACGCGGTGAACTGACCGATATCTCCTCGTTGCAGATTGACGAGCACGTCACCGTCATGGCTGAAGTCAAGGACGTGTCGTCACGCCGCATGCGCGAACGCAAGGGATTGCTGGTCGAAGTCACCGTCACTGATGGGCGGGGCGATCTCAAACTCACGTTCTTTAATCAGCCGTGGCTTGCCGACAAACTCAAGCCCGGTCGTCGTGGTCTGTTCTCAGGCAAGGTCACCGAATTTCGTCACGTACGCCAACTCACACAACCTGATCACGTACTGCTTCCTGACGATGGTGATGAGGTTGATTCCGATTCGATTGCTGCCTTCGCCCGCGCACTGATTCCGGTGTACAGCGCCACTTCGTCAGTCTCGTCGTGGCGTATAGCTCGAGCCGTGTCGGCCGTGCTCGACGCACTCGAAGTCGACGAAAGCGACGACCCGCTTCCAGTCTCAGTGCGCGCTGGGCGCGGATTGCTCTCGCTTGGCGACGCACTGGTGGCGGTGCACCGACCCGACACTCTCGACGACGTCACTCGCGGCCGCGAACGCTTGCAGTGGGATGAAGCATTTGTGCTTCAGGTAGTGCTCGCCCAACGCCGCCTTGAAGCGCGCGCACTTCCCGCGGTTCCGCGACCCGCTCACGCCGGCGGACTACTCGAGCAGTTTGATGGGGCCCTTCCCTTCACGCTCACTGCCGGGCAGACCGTCGTGGGTGACGTGCTGTCAGCGGATCTCGCGCGCAGTCATCCCATGCATCGGTTGTTGCAAGGCGAGGTCGGAAGCGGCAAGACCGTCTGTGCGCTGCGCGCGATGCTCGCCGTCGTCGACTCCGGCGGTCAGGCCGCCCTGCTGGCACCGACGGAGGTGCTGGCGGCGCAGCATGCCCGTTCGATTACCGCCATGCTCGGCCCGCTTGCGCAGGGCGGCTTACTGGGGGGCAGCGTCGACGGAACGCGAGTGGCGCTGCTCACCGGTTCACAGAACACCGCCCAACGACGAGCCGCACTGCTAAATATCGTCACGGGTGATGCTGGCATCGTCATCGGAACGCACGCGCTGTTGCAGGAGTCAGTGGAGTTCTTTGACCTCGGGCTTGTGGTCGTTGATGAGCAGCACAGATTCGGCGTTGAGCAGCGTGCGGCGCTGGCGGCGAAGTCACGTGATGGCAATCGACCGCACGTGCTCGTGATGACGGCGACGCCCATTCCGCGCACCGTTGCGATGACCGTGTTCGGTGATCTTGAAGTATCGACACTCACCGAACTACCAGCGGGTCGCTCACCCATCGCCACGCATGTCGTCGCACCGGCAGAAAACCCTGCTCTCCTTTCGCGCGCGTGGCAGCGAATTCGTGAAGAAGTTGAGGCAGGTCATCAGGCGTATGTCGTGTGCCCGCGAATCGGGGAAGCAGTCGGCGATGACGATGCCGAGGCGCCCGCCGACGATTCTGAAACTGAGCGCCGCCCACCGCTGGCTGTTCTTGATGTCGCGCCTCGACTTGCCGAAGGTCCGTTGGCCGGGCTTCGCGTTGGCGTTCTGCATGGTCGGCTTCCGGCCGATGAGAAGGACGACATCATGCGTCGGTTCGCTGCCGGTGCTGACGCATCCGACGGCATCGACGTCTTGGTGGCCACCACCGTGATCGAGGTCGGGGTCGACGTACCCAATGCGACGGTGATGGTGGTGATGGATGCCGATCGATTTGGGGTGTCGCAACTTCACCAGTTACGAGGGCGTGTGGGGCGAGGGTCAGCCCCAGGCTTGTGCTTGCTCGTTACCGAATCACCGGAAGGGTCACCGGCCCGCGAACGGTTGGCGGCGGTGGCGGCGAGCACCGATGGATTCGAGTTATCGCGCATCGACTTGATGGCCCGTCGTGAAGGTGATGTGTTGGGGGCCTCGCAGTCGGGTCGACGTTCGAGTCTGCGGTTGCTCTCGGTGCTGCGCGATGAGGCAGTCATCGTTGCAGCGCGCGATGTGGCGTCCGAGGTGGTTGCCGACGATCCGACCCTTGAAGGGCAACCTGCGTTGCGTCGGGCAGTGTCTGCGCTCGTCGACGACGAGCAAGCCGAGTTCCTTGAGCGCTCCTAACCCCCTTCTCCCCCTCCCCGTATCTTTCGATGTATCTCCCTTTTCGCATGGGGGGACATTAAGCACGCATAGACGCAGTTTTTCAGCCCCACGAGCCTCGAGCGATCGCCGATCCTTCGGCGATGCGGCAGGGTGTAGCCATGGAGCAAGTATTCAGCGAGGTCGCCCTGTCCGGTGGTCGTGTCGTGGAAATCTCGACGGCAGGTGATCCCCGTGGTCGAACCGTCGTGTACCACCACGGAACGCCCACTGGTCGCAGCATTCCGACCGATTTCCTCGAGGCCGCGGCGCCGCGCGGAATCCGCTTGATCGGATATAACCGACCTGGGTATGCCGGGAGCACGGCCAACCCGGGGCGCAGCGTGGCCGACGACGCAGCACTTCTCGCCGAGCTTCTCGACTTTCTGGAAGTGGACGACTTCGTGTCTGTCGGTTGGTCCGGCGGAGGCCCGCACGCTCTCGCCGCGGCGGCACTCCTTCCCGGTCGTTGCCGCGCAGCCACGGTGATCGCCGGAGTCGCGCCCTTCCAAGCAGCCGGACTCGACTGGTTCGCAGGAATGGGTGAAGACAATCTCGCTGAATTCGGTGCCGCCGTTGCGGGTGAAGAATCACTGCGCGCGTTCCTCACCGAAGCGGCACAGGGACTGCGCGAGGTGACAGGCGACGACATCATCGGTGCACTCGCGAGTTTGCTTCCAGACGCTGACCGCCGCGTTCTCACCGGCAATTACGCGGATGAGATGGCGGCCGACATGCGCGATGCGGTGTCACGCGGAATTGACGGCTGGTGCGATGACGACCTTGCGTTTGCGCGGCCGTGGGGATTCGCGCTCGACTCGATCGCAACCCCGCTGGCGTTGTGGCAGGGAAGCGACGATCTCATGGTGCCGCTCGCACATGGGCGGTGGCTTGCCGCCGCGATACCGCAAGCACGCGCGCGTGAACTTTCAGGCGAAGGGCACCTCTCGTTGGTACACAACCGAATGGGCGAACTTTTCGACGAACTAGTTGGCTTGGCGGGTTGGTAACGCCGTGACTCGCATCATCGGCGGAATCGCGGGCGGCCGGCGTCTGGCCGTTCCTCCGCGCGGTACGCGGCCGACGTCTGATCGAGTGCGTGAGGCACTGTTCAATTCGCTTGACCATCAGATCGGTGAATGGCAGACCTGTCGGGTTCTCGATCTGTATGCCGGGTCGGGTGCCCTCGGGCTTGAAGCCGCCAGTCGTGGTGCCGAGCACGTGCTCATGGTCGAACAGGCAGCCGCGGCCGTGGCCGTCATCAAATCGAACATCGAGGCGGTCGGTCTTGGAACGGCCCGCGTTCATTCCGGCGAAGTGAGCCGCCTTTCCGCCTCCTCACCCCCTGCGGTCGCCAAGGCGCCGTACTCCCTCGTGCTGCTCGACCCACCGTATGACGTCGCTGCGCCCGCTGTGGGGCGAGTGTTGACCGGGCTCGTTACGCACGACTGGCTCGAACCCGACGCGCTGGTGGTCGTGGAGCGTGCGGCGCGAGACAGCTGGGCATGGCCCGAGGGCTTCACGGCAATTCGCGAAAGGCGATACGGCGACACGGCCCTGTGGCTCGGCGAGAGGGCCTCGGCCTGAGAGACTGTCGCAAGGACCAAACTCGACGTGATCTACGTGGAAGGAATTACCGATGCGCCGTGCAGTGTGCCCCGGATCATTCGATCCGGTGACCAACGGTCATCTTGACGTGTTCACTCGCGCCTCCGCGCTGTTCGATGAGGTGGTCGTGGCCGTGCTCATCAACAAGAAGAAGAAGTCACTTTTCACCGTTGACGAGCGCATTGAAATGTTGACTCACGTCGTTGCGCCGCTGGGCAATGTCAAGGTTGACGCCTTCCACGGTCTGCTGGTCGACTTTTGCCTCGACCGCAAGATTCCCGCCATCGTCAAGGGCTTGCGTGCTGTGACCGACTTCGACTACGAACTGCAGATGGCCCAGATGAACCACCAGTTGGCAGGGGTCGAAACGCTGTTCGTCTCCACTAATCCCTTGTACAGCTACCTGTCCTCAAGTTTGGTCAAGGAGGTGGCAACCCACGGCGGAGATGTTTCCAAGTTGGTGCCACCGGGAGTTCTCGACCAGCTTCTTGCCACGATCGCCGCACAGCAGGAGGAGAAGTGAACGTCCACGAAAGGCTCGATGAGCTCGGCGACATGATCAGCCAGGCTCGCTCGATGCCGATGTCGGCTTCGTGCATCGTCAACCGCAGTGAGGTGCTCGACATCATCGAGGACATTCGCGCTTCCCTCCCTCAGGAGATTCAAGAAGCCGATCGGCTGCTCGACGACCGTGAGCAGGTATTGGCCGATGCCGATACCGAGGCCGAGCGCATTTTGGAGTTGGCCAGGGCCGATGCCGCTCAGCTCGTGACCCAGGAATGGGTGTACGCCGCGGCGATTCGCGAGGCCGAACTGGTGCGACGCGAGGCCGAAGACGATTCCAACCGCATGCGGCAGGAGATCGACGACTACGTCGACGCCAAGCTCGCCGGCTTTGAGATCGCTCTCAACAAGACCCTCTCCGCCGTGGCCCGCGGACGTGACAAACTACGCGGAACGGACATGAGTCCTCAGGTGTTCGAGGAGACCGGCCCGATGCCTGCCGTTGACGACGGACGGCGCGACTACTAGGTCCGACCACCCGTATTTGGGGAGTTGAGGCTCCCTCCGATACCCTTGGGCCTTGGTTACGTGCCATCCGGCCGAAGCCCGACTGCTTACCTGGTAAGGACCGTGCCCAGACTCGACCCCAGTGCGCCGCTCGTGCTCGATGTACGCGAGCTCGGACGACGCGCGGGGGCCATGATCACGGTTCAGCGCACGGCACCAGCACCGTCGGACCTTGGCACGGTCGTAATCAGCGTCCCCGAGGGCACCGATATCGAACTGGACCTCCAGCTCGAGTCGGTGATTGAAGGGGTGTACGTCACCGGAACCGCGACGGTTCGGGCGGTGGGGGAATGTTCCCGCTGCCTTGACCCGATGGTGAGCGAGGACGTTGTCGGGTTGCAGGAGCTCTACCGGTACCCCAACGACGATCACCGCAGCGGCGACGACGATGATGAACTACCTGAGCTTGAGGACGATCTACTTGACCTTGAGCCCACATTGCGCGACGCAGTAGTGCTTGCACTGCCGCTAGCGCCGTTGTGTCGCGACGACTGCCCGGGACTGTGTTCTGAGTGTGGCGTTCGACTGGCGGAGGAACCAGAGCACGCGCACGATCAGTTCGACCCGCGGTGGGCCGCCCTTGGGCAACTCACCGAAACCGATGACCTTCCCGGCGACGCCGGCGATGAACGACCGAGAGAAGAGGGCTGACCAGTGGCCGTTCCCAAGCGGAAGATGTCGCGCTCCAACACGCGCAGCCGCCGCTCGCAGTGGAAGACGACTGCGCCCGCGCTCGTCACCTGCGACCGTTGCAAGAGCCCCAAGCTTGGGCACACTGCGTGCCCCACCTGCGGCACGTACAACAAGCGCCAGGTGCTCGACGTCTGAGTGTCGGGTGTCTCCGGCCTCAGAAGTTCCCGTGCGCGTCGCACTCGACGCGCTCGGTGGTGATCATGCCCCGCACGTCGTGGTGCAAGGGGCGTTACTCGCATTGGCGTCGCAGCCAGCGTTAACAGTTGTGCTGGTTGGACGTAGTGACCAGTTGCACGCGATGCTCGATGAATCCGGCGGCATTCCCGATCGACTGGAAATCGTGCACGCCGCCGAAGGCGTTCCGATGGACGCCGACCCCGTGGCAGCGGTGCGCGCCCGACGAGATACCTCGATTCGGGTAGCCGCGGAACTACTCAAGCGTGGTGATGTGCAGGCCACGGTGTCTGCCGGGCAAACGGCAGCTGCGCTCGCTGCAGCGACGTTCGTGGTCGGGCGACTCCGGGGGATCACTCGACCGGCCCTCGCCGTCGTTCTTCCGTCACTGGCCGGGCCCGTCGTGCTACTCGATGCCGGTGCGGGCACGGGGTTATCGGCTGACCTGTTGGCGCAGCACGCACTCGCCGGATCGTGTTACGCCCAAGCGTTAGGCATCACCGAACCTCGGGTCGGACTGCTGACCGTCGGCGGTGAGTCAAGCAAGGGCGACGAAGCGCGACGCGAAGCCCATGGACTGCTTTCCGCGCTTCCTGTGCGTTACATCGGACCGGTCGAGGGACATGACCTCGCAATCGGCGGCCCTGCTGATGTCATTGTCACTGACGGTTTTACGGGCAATGTGGCGTTGAAGGCGCTCGAGGGTGCAGTCGCGTGGTCGGCGCGCCGCCTCGGCGAGAGGTATGGCGACCCAGCTCCGGCGAAGGCACTCGTGAAGGAAACGGCACACTCGTCGTTCGCCGGTGGGATGTTGGTGGGTGTGAACGGTGTCAGCGTGGTGGCCCATGGGGCGGCCGATGGTCCTGCGGTGGCAGCGGCAATCGACTTAGCGGCGCTGGCGGTGCGGCGTGATCTGGTGCCTCACACGGCCGAACTGCTTGCGGAGTTAATCGCCACACGCCGCCGCTCGCTGGGATTGGGCGAACTGGCATGAGGCAGGGTGCACACGCAGAATCCTCCGAACTCGCGCTTCGACTAGAAGTTCCGGTTGACCCGACCCTGCTCGACCTCGCGCTCACGCACCGTTCGTGGGCGTATGAGAACGGGCGGGTTCCGACCAACGAGCGACTTGAGTTTCTGGGCGATGCCGTACTCGGCATTGTCGTCACCGACACGTTGTACCGCCAGTTTCCCGATTCGCCGGAGGGTCAACTGGCGAAGTTGCGCGCGGCCGTTGTCAATGCGCGGTCGTTGGCAGATGTGGCCCGCGGCCTCGGTATCGGCGAGTTCCTTCTGCTCGGTCGCGGCGAGGAAACCTCCGGTGGGCGGGACAAATCGTCGATCTTGGCCGACACGTTCGAAGCGGTGCTCGGAGCGGTATATCTCAGCGGCGGTATTGAGGTATCCACCGAATTGGTGCATCGACTGATCGATCCGCTGATCGCTACCGCGGCCCGCCTTGGTGCCGGCCTTGACTGGAAAACGTCGCTGCAGGAACTCACAGCCGAGCTGTCGTTGGGCGTTCCCGAGTACGTGGTCGAGGAGAGTGGCCCGGATCATTCCAAGGAATTTCGGGCGCAAGTGCGCGTGGGGGAGGCCCTCTACGGAGATGGTGCGGGTCGCAGCAAGAAGGAAGCCGAGCAGCAGGCGGCGGCCACGGCGTACGACGCACTGAGTCCTGGCGAGTAGTCGTGCCTGAACTTCCCGAAGTGGAGGTGGTGCGGCGAGGACTCGATCGCTGGGTGACCGGGAGAACCATCGACTCGGTCGAGGTGCTCGATGTGCGCTCCCTCCGTCGCCACATTCCTGGGCCGGTCGATTTCACGACCCGACTACGCGGCGCCACCGTCGTGAGTGCGTCACGCCGCGGCAAGTTCCTCTGGCTCCCCATTTCGCATGGGGGGACACTCAGCACGCATAGACGCAGTTTTTCTTCCCCAGCAACTGCTGACTATGCACTCGTGGCGCACCTCGGCATGAGTGGGCAACTGCTGGTGGTCGACCCGGGTGCGGCCGCCGAACGTCACCTGCGAGTGCGCATCGGCTTCGACGATGGAAACCACGAACTGCGCTTTGTCGATCAACGCATCTTTGGCGGCCTGGCGATCGATGACCTCGTC
>CAIYMF010000240.1 GCA_903927265.1 uncultured bacterium
ATCGCCGGCTTTACCGAACTCTATGAGGCAGCAATGCGGCCCGAGGTCTCAGCTTTCATCGTGTCGGCAATTGCCGACTTCCAAGGAGTGCGCCGACGAGCCATCTTGCGCGCCACAGAAGCCTACGCAGTGGTGAATAGACGCGCGACCTCCGCGGCAGCACTGCGCTCAGCGCGTGTGCGCGGCTTCGAACTCGACCTACTTTCACGCAGTTCCCTAGTGAGTGACGAACGACCAGCCCTCTGGGATGCCTTTCTCGCTGAACTGCATGACTGCGAGAACCTCGATATTCCGTACTTCGACTACCCCCTTGGTTCGATGGAGATGGACGGAGGTCACCGGGTCATTAAAGGTCTTCTTGAGCACGACGGTCTCTCTCAGGCGATCACGCGAACGCAGTCTCTCTCCGCCGATGACCTCGCGTGGCAAGTGCGACTTATTCGTGGCTCCATGGCCGCGCGCTACGGCTCAGCATGCGAGTCGAGTATTGAGATGGTGCGCGCATCTGAGGATTCACGCGACACCCGGGTACGCATCGCTGATGCCAACGCACTTCGCGACAGTCTGAAGTTGACGGCCTTTCCCGACCGAACAGGAGCACCCAGTTGGTTGACTCTTCTGCCCGTCAGTGGCAGCGACGTTGATCGCTACCGATTCGACGTGGTCGACTCCGGCCTCTACGCCGGTCGAGTGGGCATCGCCGCGTTTCTCAGTACTAGTAACGAACACGAACACCTCGCTTTCGCGCACGAGGTCGTGGCACCGGTAGTGCGTGTCCTCACGAGCACCGACGAGTTCGAGAGATTCCGATTCATGCGTGAGAGCGGGTTGGGGATGGCGGGTGTCGGCGGATTCCTGCGCGCGTTCGACCTATTGGCCCGCACCGAACTCGCTGCGTCGATCGACTTCGCGGCTCTGACTCGCACTCTCATGAACTCGATTACCGCTGAGGCGGTAGCCAAGGATCGAGCACGCGATGTCATGAGTGGAAGCGCTGGCGCCATCAATTGGATTGCGCGCTCACACCAACTCACACCGACAGATGAAACGCTGCGGACACTCCTGCTGCTCTCAGGACACCTTCTCGCCACTCAGCAAAGGTCAACCGGTGCGTGGCGCCCCTCGGCCAAGTCAGGGCGGCCACTCACTGGACTCGCGCACGGCGCCAGTGGTTGTGGGCTTGCCTTGATCGAGGCTGGAGTCGCTCTCGGTGAGGACGCGTTGGTGGAAGCCGGCGCACGCGGTCTGCAGTACGAAGCGGAGGTCTTCGATGCGAGCACAGGCAGCTGGCCCGACTTTCGGATAGACGATGACTCCCCCGGATTAATGACGGGCTGGTGCGCGGGCTCGCCAGGAATCGGACTGGCACGCATTCAGGCGCTGCACGCAATCCCTACGCATCCCGACGCCAACCGTTGGAGCGACGACATCCACGCTGCAGCACGTGCGACGAAGGCAGCGCCACTCACGGCCTTCGACTGGCTGTGCTGCGGAAACCTCGGGAGGGCGTTGTTCCTGCGCGAAGCGGGAACGTGGACAGGTGACACGGAGTGGATTGCCGCGGCTGCCAGCATTGAGAGCACCGTCCTCGAAGGGGCAATCGAGCGAGGACATTTTCTCGTGTCACCAAACGTGCAAGTCGCCGATGAGAGCCCACCGCCTGGCCTCATGCAGGGCATCTCCGGAATCGGCATGTACCTCGAGTCGATCGACTCGGGGAGACGTGACCTGCTCAACCTCATCGTCTGAGGAAGAGCAGGCACCGACGCATCCCTCAAACCCCATTCCCGCATCGGGGGCACCCAAGCGCGCACCTAGCGCGTTAACGCGCCCCACTACTCGGCCGCGCGACCTTCCAACACACGCAACAACGCACGCATCGGAGCGCCCGTCGCACCCGCGGGCCAGGCTTCCCACTGATCGGTGATGTACGCCTTGGAACCGACATCCATGTGCACCCACGGCGTATCGCCTGCGAACTGCCGCAAGTACGTGGCCGCCAACACCGAGGAATCCGGCACCGCGATTGACCCATTGATGAGATCAGCGTGCTTGGAACGCATCATCTCGAGGTATCCAGGAACCAGCGGCATCTGCCACCCGCGATCGCCGGAAAGGTAACCCGCACCGAGCACCTCGCTCATCAGCGCATCGTCATTGCTAGCACCGGCCCAGAGATCGGGCCCATACCCCGCAGCGTCGGTGAGAGTTCCGATGTCAATGACGCCACTCACACCTTGTGCCACCAAGTACGCAATGCCGTCGGCGAGAATCACGCGGCCCTCACAGTCGGTATCGAGTACCTCAGTGGTCATTCCGTTGGGGTGAACCGCAATGTCGCCCGGACGCGTGGCCGTGCCACTCACCATGTTTTCGGTCAGCGGCAGAATCGCGCGAACACCAACGTCGAGCCCCAACCGCGCTGCTGCAGAAATCGCTCCCGCCACGGCAGCGGCCGACGCCATGTCCGACTTCATCCAGTGCACCTCGGTGAGCGGCTTCTTGAGATTAATGCCGCCGGCGTCGAAGGTGATTCCCTTGCCTGTGATACCCAGCGGTGATGTCTGGTCGCCGTAACAGAGCTCGACGACCTGGGGAAGTTCCGCGCTGCCCTTCGCGACCGACAGAAGCCCGCCGAAGCCGGCCTCGCGGATCTCATCCTGAGTCCAGATGCACGCGGTGACACCGGCCTCGGCGGCATCACACGCAATCTCTGCTGCAAACACCGTCGGAGTCAGATGTCCGGCCGGAGTATCGGTGAGAGTGCGAACCCATGCGAGACGCTCGCCCGTCACCTGGCCTCGGGCGGCAGCAGCCTTCACACCTAGGTCGCGCGCATCGTCGGCGCTCAGAACAACGGAAACTGATGTCGGCAGTGCCTCGTGAGATGAGTACGGCGCCGACTCTGGCCTCGGGCGCTGGAAGCAACCGAAGATGCTGCCTTCGATCGCCGCGCGCACCGACTCGGCCCGATCATCGCCGAGTTGGCCCAGCGTGGTCGCGATGCTTCGTCGGCCGCGCACATGACTGGCCGCACGCATCGAGGCCGTGCGAATGACATCGGCTGTTACGTTCCTATGCGGACCGAGGCCCACGACGATGATCGTCGGCTGCTTCGGAGCAATCGGAGGGATCGCAATGGGCGCATCGTCGACGCCGCCTCGGAATGCCGGCGTGCCACGCACGGCAGCAACCACATCAACGCCCGTGCCGGCCACTCCTTCTAACGCACCGACGGCGGGCTTGCGATCGGCAAAGAACCCGATCACGACAACATCAGCGGATACTCGACTCGTCAGTGTGATGCGCATACATTAAGCGTCTCACTGAAGCGGCTCCCCTGGCTATCGGCCCCAACAAGACGGGTTTCCTGAGAGCGCACACCTGCCAAATCACTATTGCGCCGTCTATCGAAAGACCCCGTGGGCTAGAGTTCGCGAACAACCGTCAGCGTGTTCATGGGAGGCGAGTGTGGAGAGAGCGAGGGGCCGTTCCGGTCGCGCCCTTCCACACCGTGGGCTGAGGAGAATTCGCACGGCTGCCCTCGCATCTCTCGGGCTGACGGTCGCGCTCCTCGCACACGTTCTCCAAGGTGGCGGGATCCCCGCACTCGAGCCACTCGCGCTCATGGGTGTGGCCGCAGGCCTTCTGATGTTCCCCCTCGTTGGCCGTCAACTCAACCCCGCCCGCACCGCCGTACACCTGATCACCCTTCAAGTGGTCGTGCACTTACTTGCGAATGCATTTGCTGGGGCACACTCCCTGCACTCTGGGCCGACTGCGTGCGCCACCTACACAGCGACTTCCGTCGCGTGGCATGCGGCTGCCGTGATCGTTCTCGCACTGGCGCTCGTGCATCTTGAATCTCTGGCCCTGCGATTGTTGTGCCTCCTGTTTGGCTGCTGGCTCATTGCGCGTGCCATCTTTGTTCAACACTTTGCCATTCCCCGTCTCGTGGCCGGCGCGTTCGACGCCGTACAACTGACACGGCCGCTGCCTTTTGTTGGCACATCGCTCAATTGGAGAGGCCCGCCGCTCACCGCGTGAATTCGCGAATGCGACTCCGATCAGATATCGGACTCGCACGGCTTGGCTTTGCGCC
>CAIYMF010000241.1 GCA_903927265.1 uncultured bacterium
GTGACGTCGTTGGCGCCAATCATGATGACGGCGACGTGCGGCCGAATCTGCAGGGCCCGCTCAACCTGCGGAGCAAGGTCACGCGACTGCGCTCCGACAACCGCCATCGTGGCCAATACGACCGCTCGGTCGGTGAGATTGGAAAGCCCGGTGGCGAGGAGCGCTCCGACCGTGGAATCACGCCCGTCGGCCCCCAAACCGGCGGCTGACGAGTCACCGAGTATCGCGAGCCGGTACGACGTGCCTCCCCGCGGCCCGTACCTTCCATCGGAATATGGCGCGGCAGTGTTACGCACGCCGGCCTGACGCCGCGCGTGGAAACCTTCGGCCACCAAAACACCCACCGCACTGGCAGCCACAGCGACCGTGGCACCAGCCGCCACCGCAACTCGTCGGGGATCAGTAGCCATGACCACAGCCTAGGTGGGGCAGGTGACACCACGAACTCAGTCGGGGGCCTATCGTGGCGATGTGGAGATTCATGAGACCGTCACCCAACTCATCGGCAACACCCCGCTGGTTCGGCTGCGCAATGTCGCGGCCGGCCTTCCCGCCACGGTGGTCGCCAAAGTCGAGTACCTCAACCCCGGCGGATCGGTCAAAGACCGCATCGCGCTGAAGATGGTTGAGGAAGCCGAACGCTCGGGAGCCCTCAAGCCTGGCGGCGTTATCGTCGAACCCACCAGTGGCAACACCGGAGTCGGATTGGCCCTCGTCGCCCAAGAGCGTGGCTACCGCTGCATCTTCGTGTGCCCCGACAAGGTGTCACAAGACAAGATCAACGTGCTGCGCGCTTACGGCGCCGAGGTCGAGGTGTGCCCCACTGCCGTCGACCCTGACGACCCGCGCTCGTACTACTCGGTCAGCGACCGACTCTCGCGCGATGTTCCCGGCGCGTGGAAGCCCGACCAGTACTCCAATCCCGCCAACCCTGCCTCGCACTACGAAACGACCGGCCCCGAAATTTGGCGCCAGACCGACGGCACCGTCACCCACTTCGTCGCGGGCGTTGGCACCGGAGGCACCATCAGCGGCACCGGTCGGTTCCTCAAGGAAGCCAGCGACGGCACGGTGCGCGTCATCGGCGCCGACCCCGTAGGTTCGGTGTACTCCGGTGGCACGGGCCGCCCCTACCTGGTTGAAGGTGTCGGCGAAGACTTCTGGCCAACCGCGTACGACCGCACTGTGACCGACGAGATCATCGCTGTCAGCGATGCCGACTCGTTCGAGATGACCCGTCGACTGGCTCGCGAAGAGGGTCTGCTCGTCGGTGGATCATGCGGAATGGCCGTCGTCGCAGCGCTGCAGGTCGCCGCCCAAGCGAACCCCGGTGATCTCGTGGTCGTGCTGCTGCCCGACAGCGGTCGCGGTTACCTGTCAAAGGTTTTCAACGACGATTGGCTCGCGGCATACGGGTTCCTCACCACGTCAACGGACGCGACTGTCAGTGAAGTGTTGCGCGGGAAGTCCGGCAACGCACTTCCCCCCTTCGTGCATACGCACCCCACCGAGACAGTGCGCGAGGCGATCGACATTTTGCGCGAGTACGGCGTCTCGCAAATGCCCGTCGTCAAGGCCGAGCCACCCGTGATGACGGCTGAGGTAGTGGGTGCTGTGGTTGAACGCGATCTACTCGACGCGCTGTTCACCGGACATGCCGCCCTCGCCGATGCAGTCGAGCGTCACATGTCGGCGCCCCTGCCGATGATCGGCGGCGGCGAACCGGTTTCCGCAGCCATCGCCGCGCTTGAGTCAGCTGACGCGGCCATCGTGGTCGAAGATGGCCGACCCACCGGAATCATCACTCGGCAAGATCTGCTCGGCTATCTCACGCTCTGAGCGCTAACCGGGCTCGGGGCCATTGAGTACCTGATTCGACGCCTTCGGTGGGATCGTCACGTCGATGAAGTACGGGCGGTAGAGCGTCGGAAACTGCTTGAGCAGCGCAAGGTCTTCGGAATTGCGACTCACCGACACGATGATGGAGTCGGGCGAAGCCGCGATGAGTTCAGGGTGCGCGAGCGGCATGTACCGCAGGATCGTTCGATCGTCGGCCGAGTTCGGAATGAGCCCCACCGTCACCGGATCACCGAAAGGTCCCCACGGTTGCGATGCCGGCCACAGCGCGAGATCAGTTCCGAGATAGCCGTCGCGCTTGCTCAGCGCGTACCACGTCGATCCACGATGAAACACCGAGAACGTCTGTGAGACACCGCCCACGGGGGCGATGACCTCGGTGGCAAAAGACGGGTCGTCGGTCCACGCCGTTCCCGTCCAATAGCGCCACGCGGCAACGTCGCTAATGGAACGCAGCGGCACACGTGCGAGTCGCACATCGAATCCGAATACCAGCGGTTCCTCGGGATTCGATGTTCCGTAGATGTACGCCATCTCCCCGTCGACCGCCATCGCTGCACCCCAGCCGACGGTAGCGCGCGATTCGCTGTCAGGGCCGATGTCGACAACCGACACGAACCGGGGCGCTCCGCCGTCAGGGATAAGGAAGGTGGCCAGCGCCGGTCCCAGATTGGTGAACTGGAAGGCCTTTTCTTCACCACGCACCCGTTGCGCCGACACCGTCAGGGTGGTCACGCCGCCGGCATGGGACGAAACCAACGACATCGGCCAGTAGCCAATACCGTCGTCGCGATCAGGAATCACCGCTCCACCGGCCGGAGCCACCACCACGGCGCGACACCCATTTCCGACCAACAACATGGTGTTGCGGGCGGCCGGCACTAACTGCCCACCGAGATCGCGGGAGGTGTCACCGAACATCCACACGTGGCGGCCATCACCAATATCAGTCGATGCGGCGACGTCACCACCGACGATGAGTGGATCGCTCACACTCGCCGCGATGTTGTTGTAACCCGCGGCCCCAACCGGCTCGGGGTAGGTGTGACACACACCCAGCGAATAGGCGATTCCTGGCAGGGGTTCGGCGGAGTCCGCTTTCCCACCACGCCACACAGCGAAGACCGCGAAACCTCCGGCAAGCAGTACCGCCAACACACCGAGGGAAAACCAGCGACGTCGCGTCACTGTCATCACCCCTCAATGAAATTGCCTTCTCACCTACTACAACGACCGTAGCGTCGCTCAGCAGTAACTCTCGGCGGGTGACATCAGTCACTGAGCCATTCGTCAACGCGTGGAAACCGCGCGAGTCCATCAGTTACGCGGGTAAAGAAGGGTGGATAAGCCGCGTAACCGATGGACTCGCGGAACAGGTTTTGGTTTAAGGCCTAGAGCAGAGGGTCCCAAAGGTCTTACTCACGTCGAGATACGTCCCCGGTGTGACCCACGCAACTTTGAGTCCGACTGCCCCGGCAGTCGTTGATGCACTCCACACTCCATTTGACTTGATAGCTGAGGCCCATGTGATGGTGGCCCCGTACTGGTCAAGCCAGAAGAATCTGACATTGAAATCGCCCACATCGGCGGGCGCGAAAGTCGTAGATCCTGTCGCGGGCGCGCACGAGACGGTTCCGATAACATCCGTCGTCGTTGCGCCGGCGCGTGAGCCCGTCACCTGAGCGCCGACCAGCACAGCGCCAGCCACGAGCACGAGCGCCAGTGCGCCGATGATGGCGACGCGGCGGGTGCGTCGGCTCGAGCGGGCCGTTGTAGCAGGAGTTTCTGGTCCCATGCTGGTGTCGGGCGGTGTCTCGGCCATCAGGGTGGTCCCTCTATCAGCGTTCACGGTTGGTGTGGTGAACGTACCGGGCGGGGTGACGGGCACCCGGCGAGATGTACCGCCGGCGGTACATCTCGCCGGACGCAGAAACCCCCTCAACCCTGACGCAGGGCTGAGGGGGCTTCTCGACGTTTGGCCCTACATCGGCGGGAGCGCGATGCCCGTGTTGGCGTGGCAGTCATAGCCGTGCGGCACCTTGTAGAGGTACTGCTGGTGGTGCTCCTCGGCGTAGTAGAACGGGCGAAGCACAGTGCCCTCGCCCATCGCTGGCACGATTTCGGTCGTGACCTCGCCGTACTTACGGTCGCGCAGCACAGCGTCGTACGCCGCCGCGGTGGCCTCGATGACCTCACGCTGCTCCTCCGACGTGAAGTAGAGCGCGCTGCGGTACTGAGTACCAACGTCATTGCCCTGACGGTAACCCTGAGTCGGGTCGTGGTTTTCCCAGAAGACCTTGAGTAGGTCGTAGTGACTGAGCACAGCCGGGTCGTAGGCGATCAACACGTTCTCGGAATGACCCGTGCGACCCGTGCAGACCTCTTCGTAGGTGGGGTACGGGGTGATTCCGCCCTGATAGCCGACCGCCGTGGTGAACACGCCTGGCAGACGCCACATCTTCTTCTCACCGCCCCAGAAGCAGCCCATGCCCACGAACAGCAGCGCGGTTCCCTCAGGGAAGGGCCCATGAATGGGCGTTCCAAGTACGGCGTGGGTGGTGGGTACAGGGAAGATGTGGTGGTCGCGGCCGGGAAGTGCCTCATCGGGGGTGACCAACCGGGTCTTGTAGGACGTGAACATAGCTCGACTCTCCCTCATCTTGAAAGTGCCGGCAACCCGGCACTACATCTGGCGTCGCAATTCATCAACTGCGATCGACGCGACATCAAGTGCAACGACCGCCTCGGGCAGATCCTTACCGGCATCGCCTGTTTCTACCCCACTGCTGAATGACTTGACTAAATCAGCGGCCGCGAGCAGATCGGTCATCGTGACTGCCACCTGATCACCCACCGCAAGATCGTCAAGCCGAGGAACATCACGACGCGCTCGCCCCTGCAGATCAGAGGCAAGATCGGCCAAGAGTTGCGCGAGAGCATGGGCCGAATCAGCGAGTGACGGTTTTCCTGCCTCTGCTCGCGCCAACCGTGTGGTGGGAAGTGAACGCAAGCGATCGACAAGACGCGCGCTTCGATCGGCCAACTCGTCGCGGACCGACGCGATCGACTCGCTCACGTGCCTAGCGCGAGTTACTGGAAACGATCGCCAGCAGACGCAGGATCTCGAGGTAAAGCCACACGAGGGTCACGATCAGGCCAAAACCCAATCGCCATGACTCGCGCTCGGGCAGACCGTAGGCGATTGCCTGACTGATCGACTCGAAGTCCATCACCAGTGAGAAGGAAGCCAGCGCCACACCGAACAAACAGAGCACGATGCCAAGTCCGCCGACTCCGTAGAAGCCCCAGCCACCGCCCATTCCGAACAGGGCGGAGATCAAGCTGGCGAAACCAATGACGGCGTAGGAAATAATCGCGACGAAGAAGATCTTCTTAAAGGTGCCGTTGACCTTGATGACCTTGTTTGAGTACAGGAACAACATCACGCCGAAGGCGACCAAGGTTCCGATAACCGCCTGCAACACCAACGGCTGACCAGGCTTGGCGAATGCGGCTTGGTAGAACTGGCTGATCGCGCCCAGCATGATTCCCTCGAACACCGCATACAACAGAATCAACGGAGGACTGACCTTGCGCTTGAATGCGTTGACCAGACCGAGCACCAAGGCGATCACTGCTGCGGTCACCCACAGCCACGGGTACTTCATGCCGAAGTTCCAGCCCACCACGGCGAAGATCACCAGCACGCCGAACTGCATGGCTGTCTTGGCGATGACATCAGGAAGCTGCAGCGTCTGACCACCCGCGGAACCGCCACGCATGGCCGCATCGAGCTGCGCCTGCATCTGCTGCTGGGCCGCCAGATCAACCGGGGCACCCGTGGGCGGTGCCGGCGGTGCCGACGTGGTGGCCGAGCCGCTCGACTCCGCCTGCTTGATGGCGTTACGTAGGGCA
>CAIYMF010000242.1 GCA_903927265.1 uncultured bacterium
AGCACCTGCATGTAGCGCGCAAGAACGACGAAGTCGACCTGTTCTTGTCGCACGAGCTCCAGGAGTTGCGCCTCAGCTTCAGTCTTCGTGTCAGGAGTGACGGGAAGGTGAATGAACGGTATTCCGTATGACTCGACTAGTCCCTCGAAGTCACGGTGGTTGGACACAACTGCGGGAATGGCGACCGGGAGCGCACCAATGCTGTGCCGGAACAGCAGGTCATTCAGGCAGTGCCCGAACCGCGAGACCATGATCAGCATTCGCTCAGGATCCTGAGCGCGACGAAGCTGCCATTCCATCGAGAATGAATCACCCACGGAAGTGAAGCCCTGTCGCAGGGACTCGAGGTCCATGGGTCCGCTGATTCCCTCAAAGTGGACCCTCATGAAGAAGAGTCCCGTTTCCGGGTCACCGTACTGCTGGCTCTGGACGATGGTGCACTCGCGTTGAACGAGGAAGCTCGACACGGCGTAGACGATGCCGGGTCGATCCGCGCACACAATGGTTAGCAGGAACTGACCGCGTTCGAGTGCATTGACGGTGCTCAAGTTCTGCCTTCCATCGTTCGAGGCGCGCATCTAGGGGTTGGCCGGGCGCAGGTCCGCGAGCCCATGCGGTTGGGTGTTAGCCGCGGAAATGCGCACCCGTCGGGTCGTAGAGCGGCTGCGCAGAGACCGTCGCTTCCAGTGACCTGCCGTCTACCTCGATCGATAGGCGAGACCCGCTTGGCAGATCAGCCGGCAGATAGGCGAAGCCGATAGCTCCGCCGAGCGTGTACGAGATGCCGCCGCTGGTGAGTTGCGTGTCGATACCGGCACCGGTTACACGTTCGCCACCGCGCAGGACGAGATTCGGTTCCTCAACGGTGACGCATTGGAGGAGTTCAGCGGGCTCGGTTGCGCCTTCAAGCGCAGAGCGACCGATGAAGTCCTTGTTCATGGCGACGAACTTGCCGAGGCCGCTCTCGAAAGGTGTCCTATCAGCCGTGAGGTCGTCACCGAGATACAGGTATCCCTTCTCGGCTCGCAGGGAGTCGACGCAGATGAATGCCGCCCTTCGGCCACCGGCTGCAGAAACAGCGTCGGAAAGCTCCTGCCATAGCCACCTTCCGTAGCCTGTGGGGACGTAGATCTCCCAGCCAAGTTCTCCGACGAACGTCACGCGTGCCAGTCTGACGGCGACGCCGCTGATGGTTGCGTCACGGAAATGCATGTAGGGGAAGTCGGCAGTGGCCAGGGATGTATCCACAAGCGGCTGAAGGATGTCGCGGGCGAGGGGGCCCCACAAGCCGAAACATGCCCAGCCATTCGTTACATCGGTGACTGTCACAGGGCCCTCGACGGGCGCTGCCGGGTCCGACGCTTGAGTCGTGATCCATTCGAGATCGTGAGCCAGGGCACCCGTGTTGGTGGTGGCAACGAATCGGTCGACACCCAACTGCGAGACGGTGAAGTCACCGATTACGCCACCAGACTCATTGAGCATTTGGGTATAGGTGATGCGGCCCGTTCCACGTGTTACGCGGTTGGAGCACACCCACTCGAGTAGAGAGGCCGCACCCGGGCCGGCGATCTCGATCTTGCCGAACGTGCTGAAATCGAAGAGCCCTGCCGTCGTGCGTACAGCGTGATGCTCCGCGACCACTGCTGTCGACCAGGCAGGCCCGTCGTAGCCAGCTGGGCGCAGTGCTTCGAATTCGGGAGTCTCGTTCTCGGCGAAGTAGTCAACCCGGCGCCAGGCACTGTTTATGTGGAAGGCCGCCCCGGCTGCGAGATGAGCTTCGTAGGCGGGTGATGTGCGGAAGGGGTTGACGGTCACGTTAGGCCTCGCTCGTGAGTGGCGGGTGTGGCGGAGAGGTGCGTGCCCACAGTCGATCGATCGTTCGTTCGATGATTGGAGATTAGTGATGACCGATCGGGCCGTCAAGGGGTGGGCAGGTCCGCTGCGAAAGTTTTCTCCCCAAGATGCTTGACGGCCATCGAACCCGCACCCATGATGTGCTAAATCGATCGATCGATCGATCGGACGCAGAGCGAGGGCACGAGTTGGCGACGCTTCGCGGTCCCATGACAAGGAGAACCACCGCTTGTTCACATGGCACGGAACGAACGCTGGGAAGGCGCAAACGCTTGCTGCGTTTCCCGTCCTAAGTAAGTCGTCTGCCGGAAGATAACTGATCTGTTCTCGTCACCGACCGATCACGACCTGGAGGTCCCTATGAAGTCAGTCGTCGCCGTATGCAGCTTCCCCGGGAGCTACGACACTGAGCGCAATCTCGCCCTCTACGAGTCGTATATGCGCGAGGCGGCAGCGGAGGGAGTCGAGTTTCTCGTCTTCCCCGAATGCAGCCTTCAGGGATATCCACGTGCGTACGTGGCGGAGGATGAGGAGTCGATGATTGATGACGTCTCCGGATCAGCGGAGTCGTTGAGCGGCCCTCGGGTGCAGCGGATCGAGGCTCTCTCACGGGAGTTGAACCTGTCTGTCATCTTCGGCATGACGGAGCGCGGATCCCGACCGGGGGTGGCGTACAACTCGTCCCTGCTGGTGACCCCTGACGGAGGAGTCATGGGCAGGTATCGCAAGGTGCACCTAGCAATCCAGGAGAAGGTCTTTTGGCGACCCGGTTCGGATTGGCCGGTCTTCGACACCGTGCTGGGGAATGTTGGCATGATGATTTGCTTCGACAAAGCGTGGCCGGAGGCTGCCCGGGAGTTGACGCTGCGCGGTGCTGACGTACTGGTCATGCCGACAGCTTGGTGGCTCTATGACCCCACCGCAGGCGAGAACGACGTGTGGGTCGATCACTACATCTTGTTTGAGCGTACCCGCGCGGTAGAGAACAACCGCTGGTTCCTTTCGTCGAATCTCGTGGGCGACATCGGTGGTCGTCACTTCTTCGGTATCTCGCAGATTATCGATCCGCGCGGACGCATCGTGGCGACCACGGGATACGACAATCCTGGTCTGGCCATTGCGGAGATCGACGTCGCCGGTGGAATCCAGGACGCCTACAAACTGAATTCGGGGGCGCATCTCATTCGTGATCGTCGGCCGGACACGTATGCCGTCTTGGGCGGCCGCTTAGCTATCGAAATCGACGGCTAGCTTCCTGGCCTACCTGTCAGCCATCACATCTCCGAGGAAGGTCATCCCATGTCTCGCGATCCGCGACACGACATCCTGTTCGAACCGGTCACCGTCGGCCCGAAGATTGCCAAGAACCGCTTCTGGCAAGTGCCGCAGTGCAATGGCGCGGGCTCTGAGAAGCCCGGAATGCAGGCAGCGCATCGCGAGGTGAAGGCTGATGGTGGTTGGGCGGTCATCTTCACGGAGTCCTGTGTGATCACGCCGGATGCCGACCAGATGCCTGGCGGAGTGACTGCGCGGATCTGGGACGAGGGAGACATCCAGAACCTAAGCCTGATGACTGAGCGGGTTCATGCACACGGAGCGCTCGCTGGCATCGAACTCAAGCATGGCGGTGGACTGGCGCAGAACGGTGAGTCTCGATCTTCCACTCGGGGCGTTAGCCAGGTGCAGAACGACCTGCGCTTTGCCAATACCCCCCATGAAATGACGATTCCTGAGATAGCCCAACTCCGTCGTGACTTCGTGGCGGCAGCGGTGCGGGCTGAGTGCGCGGGGTTCGATCTCATCAGCGTCTACGCGGGCGTTGCTTCCCTGCCCGCATTTTTCCTCTACCCGTTCTACAACCGTCGCACGGATGAGTACGGTGGCGCGTTCGAGAACCGCATACGGCTCATGCGCGAGCTCGTCGAGGACATTCGTGCGGCGGTCCCAAAGTGCGCGGTGGGCCTTCGATTCGCCATCGACACGCTCGAGGCTCCCTATGGCTTGGGGGACAGGGGTATCCGATCGGGGGATGAGGGCATCAAGGCGATTGCCATGCTTGATCCGCTGGTGGACTTCTGGGATATCAATATCGGCAGCATCAACTGGGGAGAAGACGCGGTCTCTTCGCGGTTCAAGGACACGAACTACGAGGCTGAATACACGCGCATCGCTAAGACCGTGGCCACCAAGCCTGTTGTGAACGTGGGACGTATGACGAATCCCGACGTGATGGCGGAGGCGATCAAGTCGGGTCAGTGCGACTTCATCGGTGGCGCCCGACCCGCCATTGCTGATCCGTTCATTCCGCGGAAGATCGAGGAAGGCCGCCTTGACGAGATCCGGGAGTGCATCGGCTGCAATGTCTGCATTTCCAAGTGGGAGTCGGGCACCGGGCCGATCTGGTGCACGCAGAACGCCACCGCAGGCGAGGAGTACCGCCGCGGCTGGCACCCAGAGATCTTCAGCCGCGCCAAGAACGCGGACAGCCTCGTGCTTGTTGTTGGCGCGGGACCTGCGGGAATGGAGTGTGCCACCGTCCTTGCAAAACGTGGCTACGAGGGGGTTCACCTGCTCGATGGATCAGACTCCCTGGGTGGGCACCTGAAGTGGACGACTCGGTTGCCGGGCCTCGCCCAATGGGGTCGGGTCACCGACTACCGGCAGATCCAAATCGACAAACTCGACAATCTCGAGTTCATTCCCAACAGGGTCCTCACAGCGGAGGATGTGCTCTCGTACGGAGCGGACTATCTGGTGGTGGCGACTGGTTCGTCCTGGGCCCGAGACGGGCTCAACGGGATCACTCAGCGCCCCATCTCGGGAATCGAGAGGCAGCCGGCGCTCACTCCCGAGGATCTGATGGTCGGACAAGTGGACATCCAGGGCGAGCACGTTGTCGTTTATGACACGGACGGTTACTACATGGGCGTCTCCTTGGCTGAGCATCTGGCAGCGCAGGGGAAGCAGGTCATCTATGTCACCCCATGGGACACGATGGCTCCGTACATGCGCAAGACACTCGAGGAGCAGCGCATGTACGAGCGACTCATGTCCTTGAACGTGCGCATCATCACTCAGACATCGATCAGTGAGATGTCCGAGAGCCACGCCCACGTCGAGAACCTCTGGACGGGACAGCGTGAGGACCTGCCCTCCGATGCTCTCGTGCTCGCGACGCAGCGGATCTCAGATGACCTTCTCTTCAGGGAGATCTCCGAGCCAGGCCGGCTGGAGGAGGCGGGGGCGAAGGGCGCGTTCCTGATCGGTGACGCCTATGCCCCCGTCATGATCGCCCAGGCGATCTTCCAGGGTCACCGTCTTGCGCGGGAACTCGACACTGAGGACCCGTCGACTCCACTGCCCTACATTCGCGAACGTCGCCTCGCGGACCGCGAGACCTACCGCTTCGCGAGCGATCGGGTGACATCAAGCACGCCCTGAGTCGCGTGCGGAAATGCTTCAGAGCAACATCCAAGGCAACGGGCACGAATCAATCGGCCCGCTACAACATTGAAAGAGGACCCAATGACCGGCGCCACTTTGACCGACAAGCGCATCATCATCACGGGGGCCGCCTCCGGACTAGGTCGTGCCCTCGCGATCATGGCGGCCGCCGACGGCGCTCACATGGCTCTCATGGATATCAATGCCAAGGGCCTCGACGAGACGATTGCCATGCTTGGGGATGCAACTGCCTTCCCGATCGTTGCTGACATCACAGACTGGAATGCGGTTGAGTCTGGGGTCAAGGAGGCAACCGCCCGCCTTGGTCGCCTCGACGCCGTGTGCAACGTTGCTGGGTGGGATGAGCCGGGACGATTCTGGGAGCAGTCACTTGAGTTCTGGGAGAAGATCGTCGCCATCAACCTGTGGGGGACTCTCTACATGTGCCGAGCGACGGTGCCGATCCTTCTCGAGCAGGGATCAGGGACCATCGTGAACGTGGCATCCGACGCTGGCCGAGTGGGCAGCAAGGGTGAGACCGTCTACGCGGCCGCCAAGGGCGGGGTCATGGCCCTGACGAAGTCTCTGGCGCGCGAAATGGCACCGTTCAACATCACCGTCAACTGCGTCTGCCCCGGGCCGATGATGACGCCGCTGCTGCAGGCCGAGATGGAGTCCACTCCGAAGCTCATCGAGAAGCTGATCCGAGCCATTCCGCTGCGCCGCGTGGCCGAACCGTCAGATGCTGCCTCGCTCATCAGCTTCCTTGCCAGTGATGCAGCGAGTTACATGACAGGTCAGGTGATCAGCGTCAGCGGTGGTCTCACGATGGTTGGTTGAGCCGGTGACTTCGACGGGGCAGCCAGCCGTGCGCGTTCACGACGCCGAGACCGAGTTTGGCGATCCGAATCAAGTGCGGGCTCTGCAGTGGTCCAAGCTCGAGGGGATCATCCAGCGGACCTATGAGACGAACCCCTTTTACCGCTCGGTCTGGGATGACGCTGGCGTGGATATCGCGTCTGTGCGAAGTATCGATGACTTTCGGCTTGCCATCCCGTGGGTGGATAAGTCGATGTTCCTCGCGGATCAAGTCTCCAACCCGCCCATTGGCACGAGACTCTCGACGGCCATGGACCCGAAGGAGGCTCTGGAGTACTACACGACCAGTGGGACGAGTGGTCGGGGATCGGAACTGCATGCGCAGACGACGTCTGAGGTCGCTGCCATGGTTGACATGTACCGATATGGATTCACGTGGGCTGGCCTATCCGCCGGAGAGAAGATGGCGCTCACGCTGCCAATCACCATGCTGGCGGGTGGCCGAGTCGAGTATCAGGCGGCCGTCGGTTTCGGCATGTCCGTCCTTCCCATTGGCAATTACGACGCCGAGCGCAAGCTAGAGGTCATCCGGCAGTTCGCTCCAACGAGCCTTTTTGGTTCCACGACGTACTTCGCGCATCTGGCTGCTGTGAGCGAGGAACCGGTCAGCGGCTCGAGTGTTCGGACACTGCTCACCGGTCTCGAAGGAGTCGGTCTGAGCTATGTCCAACGGCTCGAAGAGGCATGGGGGGCGAAGGCCTTCGACCGATTCGGGTGCGCGCAGATGCGGGCGGATTTCCTCTTCTCCTGCGAGCACGGATTCGGAACGGCCAACTCTCCCGGAGTGCTGCACGCGATCGACCCGTTCGTCCTGGTTGAAGTTCTCGACCCGGTCACGGGGTTGCAGGTGGCTGACGGAGAGTATGGCGAAATGTTCGTGACGAGCCTGTATCACCGCGACACGCCTCTCGTCAGATGTCGACTGTACGACGGGGGTATATACCGTGCCTCGGGTACGTGTGCGTGCGGCCGTGCATTCTCGGGAATCGAGATTGGCACAATCGGACGAACCGACGGAGTCAAGAAGATCAAGGGCATAAATGTCTACCCCCAGGCCGTCGACAAGGCGGTCTTCTCCATACCCGGCGTTGAGGAATACCACATTCGCCTGTCCAGCAGGGGCGAGGCGGACATTGCGCAGGTGACGGTGATGCTCGCTGAGGATCTGCCCGACTCCGATATCGGCAAGGCCGAGGCGGTGGCCGAATCGCTTCGTCACGCGACAGGACTTCGATTCGATGTGGTCATCGGTCATGTGGAACACAGTGAATACAAGGTCGCGCGCTGGACGGACGAGCGCAGTCGCGACTAAGTGACTGTGAGTGTCTTGGCTCCAGGGAATCGTGAAGAGGGGACTCAATGAGCGAAGACGACAACAGTCTCGGAGCGCCGTCTCTGAACATTGTTGCCCCTGGGGTTGCATTGGTCTCACTCGAGCGCCCGCAGGTGCTCAATGCATTGCGACCGAGAGACATGATCGCCCTAATCGATGTGTTCGAACGATTGGGGATGCGCGAAGACGTACGGTCGGTGGTACTCACGGGATCGGGGCGCGCATTCTGTGCGGGGGGTGACTTGCGTGCGCTACAGAAGCTGAGCGCGAAGGAGACTCATCACTACCTCGCGGCATATGCCGAGCTTGGCGATGTGATATCCAGGGTTCGCGTTCCCGTAATTGCTGCACTCAACGGACTGACGTTTGGTGGCGGTCTGGAGTTGGCGTGCATGGCTGACATTCGGGTGGCCGAACCCTCGACGACGCTTTGCGCGGCCGATATACCGCATGGCCTGGTTCCGACCGGCGGACTGACCTGGCGGCTTCCGCGACTGATCGGGCACGGCCGAGCCTCGTGGATGATCCTCAGCAATGCGACGGTGGCAGCCGACGAGGCTCACCGGATGGGGCTATGCGACCTGGTCGCGGCGGATGGCGCGGCCGTGAAGGCATCCGTTCAATTGGCAACGCAGATAGCTGGATTCCCCCCGAGCGGTGTTGCGGCGACGGTTCATGCTCTCCGCCTGTCGGCTAGGGCGACATTGTCTGTGTCAGCGGCATTTGAGATCGACGCCAACCGGCGTCTCCTGCGAGACGAGGGAACCCGTCAACGGTTGGATGCGGTACTGAGCAGGCCGGAGCCTTCTCGCCCCTGAGCGGCTACTATCGGACGGTCGAACGATCGACGGGGTGGAGGCAGGGGAACATGGTGCGGTCGCCAGTACATGCCCGTAGTGACAAGACGACGGGGGAACTCGCCTACGCGCGGGCCGTGGATCTCATGTTCGAGCGGGGCTATCACGGAACCTCCGTGCGTGACGTCGCACGTGCTGTCGGGGTGCAGATGTCGACGCTGTACCACTACTACCCGAGCAAGCAGGACCTGCTGATGGCGATCATGACCACAGCAATGCAGGAGATGACTGAGCGGGTTGCGGAAGCCATCGATGATCTGCCATCGGCTCGTGAGCAGTTGGAGGCGGCGGTGCATGCCCACATCATGTTCCATGCCGATCGCCTCAAGGAAGCCGTTGTTGCGGACACCGAACTCCGGTCGCTCGAGGGCGACGACCTCCAGCTGATCCTGCAGATGCGCGACAACTACGAGGGGATGTTTCGCGCGATCATCATTGAGGGGCAAAAGGCAGGTGAGCTCCGCGCAACGGATGCGCGGCTGACGACCCGAGCGATCCTGGGAGCCATCACCGATGTAGCCAACTGGTACCGACCCAAGGGACGCCTGACACTCAACGCGATTTCCGCAGAGTACGTGGGCCTCTTCTTCGAGGGGATCGCCGAGGTATCAGGTCCGTCTGCCTGAGCGATGGCGCGCGTGCTTTCCGATGGGCACCTTTCGGTGCACAAATCCCTTGACGGTCGATCGAGCGATCGATAGAGTCGGGTTGCTGGATCACACGTGCGAGATCGACGCGCGTTGCCCACCGTCGCGTTAGAGCGGTGGCAGCGCAGCGGCAGGTCTGGTCCTTCAGATGCACTCCCGATCTCTAAGGAGCACTCCATGACTGCACCCCTGGCCGTTGACTTCATGTGCGGGCACTTCACTGAAGACAACATTCGACGCAACTTCTTCGATAGTTCGGAAAGTGGGATCTTCGAGTCCATTGGCCGGCTCAAGAACCTTCGTGGATACACCGTCAAGGAGTTCATGGCGAACCTTGAGGCCCTCGGCATCGGCCAGATCATCATCCCGACGCTTCTGACGTGGGATTACTGGAATCAGCATGCGATCGAGGAGACGTTCGTGTGGGAGGTCGCGGAGGCTCATGAGGAGTTCCCCGACCGAATCTTCGGCTGGTACGGAGTGAACCCGCGGAAGCGCATGGATGGGGTCCGGGAGATGGAGGACGCGATCCTGCACAAGGGCTTCAAAGGGTTGCACATCCATCCTCATGGTTTCGGACTGCCGCCGAACCACGCGTGGTACTTCCCGTACTACGCGAAGTGCGAAGAACTTGGTGCGACTGTCACCGTCTCCATGGGGCACACGCTCGACTTCATGCCCGGAGAAGTCGGCCGTCCTATGCTCCTGGACGAGGTGGCGCTCTACTTCCCCAACCTGAAGATCGTCTGCGGACATACGGGCTGGCCTTGGGTGGAAGAGGCCATCGCGCTTGCTTCCAAGCATCCCAATGTCTACCTAGGCACATCGGGTTACGCGCCCAAGTACTGGCGGCCGGAGATGCTGCAGTTCATGGATTCCCGTCGCGGTCGGAGCAAGACCATCTGGGGCACCGACTACCCCCTCGTGCGTCACGAGGAAAGCATGAAGCAGGTGAAGGAATTGGGTCTCAAGCCGGAGACGCTGCAGGCCGTCTTGACCGACAACGCCAAGCGGGTCTTCGGGATATGAGTCCTTCCCTCGAGGTCCGTCGCGACCTGCAGTCAGGTGCAGTTTGGGTGGTGACGATCTCGCGACCCGAGCGTCGGAATGCGCTCGATAACGCGACGATTGATGCGCTCGAATCGGTGCTGCGCGAAGCTGCGGTATCGACTGAGGTAAGAGCCATCGTTCTGACGGGCTCAGGCACAGTTGCTTTCTGCGCGGGCTCGGACCTCAAGGCTGTACGCGAAATGACGCCTAACCAGTGCATCGAGCACACGGCCCGGGGTCAGGCGCTCATGCGGTCGATCGAGGAACACCCGTGCCTTGTCGTCGCGGCGATCGAGGGATATGCGCTGGGAGGCGGTCTGGAGCTCGCTCTGGCCTGTGACCTTCGTGTCGCGGGAGAGGGTGCGCAATTCGGGTTGCCGGAAGTCACAAAGGGCATGCTGCCTGGCTGGGGAGGCACCTTCCGCCTGACGCGTGCGATCGGCCTCGCGCGCGCGCAGGCGGTGCTGCTCGGCGGGGTCCGACTCAACGCGGCCGAGGCGCTCGCCGCGGGACTGATCATGAGCGTGGTCGAGGTGGGCGGTGCCGCTCGCGCAGCGACAGACCTCGCGGCGAGTCTCGCGAGCGGTTCTACCCGTGACACTTACGCGCGAGCCAAAGCACTTCTCCTTGCGGGTGTGCATGCCGACAGC
>CAIYMF010000243.1 GCA_903927265.1 uncultured bacterium
CATTCGTGGAGCCGACACTCAGGGGCGCGCACCCTATGGCGGGCTCTACCCGGGGGCACAGGCAGACATCGCGGTCATGAGCATCGACTCCGCAATCGGTTCGCCAGTTGATGCGCTGGTGCTCAGCGGCCACTGCCGCGCGACTCTCCTGCGCGGCCGCGTCGCGTTCTCCGCACAGTAGAAAGTGAGGGGCCCGACCCTTGCGGACCGGACCCCTCACTTTCACATTCCAAGCAACGCAGCTACTGGCCCGTCCACGCCTTGACCTTGTCGGGGTTAGCGTCAATCCACTTCTGTGCGGCCGCCTCAGGGGTCATGCCGCCTTCAATGTCTGCCGAAACGGAGTCCTGATCGGCGTTTGTCCACTTGAAGTTAGCCACCAGGTTGGCGAACGGGTCACCCGACTCCACCAGCTTGGTGGTCGCCAACTTAACCAGGGTGGTCTCGGGGTAGTCCGTCAGCCCCGAAGCCTTCGCAGCGTCGGTCCAGTCGCTCTTCGGGAAGTTCACCCGGCAAAGTTTGACCTTGGCGTTGAAGTACTGCGGCGTGTACCAGTACGCCAGCACTGGCGTCTGGTTCTTGTCGGCCTTGGTAAACAGGTCGATCAGAGCGGCCTCGGAGCCGGTGTTGATGACCTTGTAATTGAGTTTGTTGGCGCTGACCATCTTCTCGCCGATGGTGGTGTAGCCGGGGGGGCCCTCGTACCAAGCGCCCTTGTCTCCGGACTCAGCTGTCTTGAACATCTCGGCGTACTTGTTGAGGTTGGCGCTGTCGGAGATGTCCGGGTACTTGTCACACATCCACTGCGGAACAAACATTCCGATGAGGCCGACGTTTCCGTTTTCGCCTAGCTCCTTGACGGCGCCGCGGTCTACCCACTCTTTCCAGCGGCCACCGCCCCAGTCCTCGATCACGACGTCGACCGAGCCAGCTTCCATCGCGTCGTAGGTCGTAGCTGCCTCGTCAAGCTTGGTCTGCGTGATGGTGCAGCCCAGTGACTTGGCGACGTTGCTCACCACCTGCGCGGATGCTGTGTATCCAACCCAGGCATTCATCGCCATGCCCCATTTACCGCACGCCTTCGATGCTTCACCTGAGGCAGAGGTCGAGGCAGAGCCCGAAACGGAGGTCGAAGGCGATGCTGCTGCCGCACTCGACGACGTTGCGCTGTTGACGGTGCTTCCGCAGGCGGCGAGCAGCAGGCTCGTGGCTGCGAATGCGGTGGCCAGTATGACCGTCGTGCCCCGTGTGTTCGTCATGTGCCATCCCTTCGGCTGATGCATTGAATAGCGTGATCCTAGGCTGAAACCATGTGGTTGCAGCACTTATCTTGATTGCATTTGTATCTCGACCCGGTAGAAGCGGCCATTCATGAGGACGACCTGTCCGATCGCTGCGCACTTGCATGCGCGATTCGGTCGAGCATAATTCCCAAAAGCACGATCGCGAGCCCTGCAGCAAGCCCCTTACCGGTGAGCTCGGGCTTGGATTGGCCCACAAGTACGAGGTACCCCAGACCGCCCGCCCCCACGAGCCCTCCGATCACGATGACCGCTAATACGAAGATCAGACCCTGATTCGCACCAAGCAGCAACGACTTCTTGGAGGCCGGTAACTGCACTTTGGTGATGACCTGGGTGGTTGTCGATCCTGACGCCACAGCCGCTTCCACCATGTCTGAGGGAACGCCCTTCACCCCGTCTGCGACCACTCGCACCACCACAGGGGCCGCGTAGAAAACACCACACACGATGGCAGCGAATCGGGTGGGGCCGAATAGAGCCAGAACCGGCACCAAATAGACGAAAGCTGGCAGAGTCTGACCTGCGTCTAACACCGGCTTGAGAAAGCGCTCAGCCCGTTCGCTACGGCCGGCGATGACGCCGAGAACCACCCCCACCACCATGACTACAGCCGTTGCTAGCAACACCTGCGAGAGGGTGATCATCGTGTCGTGCCATAGACCGATTGCCACAACCGCCAACATTAAGAACACAGAGAGCACCGCAACATTGCGGCCACCCACGATGAGGGCTACTAGTGAGATGGCTGTGATCGTCAGGTACCAGGGCGAGTTGGCCAGCAGGCCTTCTAACGGATTAAGCATGATCGTGGTGAAGGCGGTATTGAGCCCCGTAGTCAGGAAGTCGAAAGTGCTGGTGACCCAAGAAACGATCGTGTCGAAGAAGGCCGAGATTTCTTCACCGAAATTGAGTTGCGGCGGGAACACCGCAGCCCACAACTGATTGCGCGAGAGCACGATCGCCACCACCGTGGCGATTCCCCCGCCGATCAGACCGATGCGACGGCGGATGAGAGCCGGGCCGGCGACCGGTACGTAGGACTGGCTGCGCAAAACTGCCGCAGTAGTGGCTCGATCGAGCATGACTGCGAGCAACACCACGGCCAACCCTGCGGTGAGTCCGTCACCGACGTTGCGGATCGTGAGGGCATCGATCACCGGCTTGCCGAGTCCCGGAGCGCCGATCAGGGCCGCAATCACTACGAAAGAAAGCGCTGCCAAGGTCGTCTGGTTGACACCGAGAATGAGAGTTTGCCGGGCCATTGGTAGTTGCACTTTGGTGAGTAATTGCCAACGCGTTGAGCCCATCGATTGCGCTGCCTCGACGGGCCCGGCTTTAAGGCTACGCACAGCGTGTGCGGTTATCCGAATGCAGATTGGAATGCTGTAGATCAAGGTTGCAATCGTTGCCGATGCAATACCGATGAGAAAGACAAGAGCCAGAGGCGCCAGATACACCAGCGTCGGAAGAATCTGAGCAAGGTCAAGAACTGGTCGAATGACGGCCATCACGCGATCGTTCAGCCCGGCCCATACGCCGAGTGGAAAGCCGATCAGAAGGGAGAGGAAAACCGCCCCCAGCGTAAGTGCGAGCGTGTCCATGCTGTCGGCCCAGACACCCAGCACCCCACAGCCGAAAACGAGAGCCATCGATAGCACGGAGGTACGCAGGTTTGATGTCGCGTAGACGATGTAGCCGATCAGCGCGACGACACCTAGCCAGCCGAACAGGGGAATGAGGTCACCTTCTGCGGGCACGGCGATCACGCTGCGAATGGGTTCGATGAACCCTTGGACTCCGAGCCGAATCGGGTTAAAGAAATAGAGGAAGGCGGGGCTCTTGGTTCGATTGCCCCGAATCGAGGCCGCGAGATCGCGCAACCATGCAGTAAACGGAGTGTCGGCCGCGGTCGATAACTCCAAGGTAGAAACGCCCTTGAGGGCAGCAGCCAAGATGACCCACGTGATCACAACGATCAGAACGAGGACCCATCGCCTCGACAGGAGCCCTCGAACGGTCGTCATCGTGCTTCGTGTTCGCTTGCAGTCGGCTCACTGGCAATGAGCCGCAAGACATCGTCGCTGGTGACCACTCCCACCGCCTCACCGTTTGCGATTACAACGATCGGTCCGCTGGCATCGGCGATGACCGGGCTCGCGTCTCGGATCAGGGTCGTCACATCAAGTCTCGGGCCGTCGAGGTACTCACCCGGTTCGGCAGGTCTCGCGATCGCGCCCAAGGTGAGTACGTGTGACTTCGGCACGTCGCGAACGAAGTCGGCAACGTACTCGTCGGCCGGATTGGCGACAACTTCGGCAGGTGTTCCCATCTGCACGACAGCACCATCTCGCATGATGGCGATGCGGTCGCCGAGTTTCAGTGCCTCCGCAAGGTCGTGCGTAATGAAGACCATCGTCTTGCCCAGATCGCGGTGTAACCGTTTGACCTCGTTCTGCATGTCTCGCCTGATCAACGGGTCGAGCGCACTAAATGGCTCGTCAAGAAGCATTACCTCTGGATCGACCGCTAAGGCACGGGCTAGGCCCACGCGTTGCTGCATACCCCCTGAGAGTTGCTCGGGGTAGTGGTTGGCGTAGCCGTGGAGACCGACGAGCTCGATGACCTCGTGAGCCCGCTTATGCCTCATTTCCTTCTTGACGCCATTCACCTCAAGGCTGTACGCGATGTTATCGATGACGCGGCGATGCGGCAGAAGCCCGAAGTGTTGGAACACCATTGAAAATCGCGTCCGGCGAAGCTCGCGCAGGCGGGCAGGTGACGCTTTCAGGATGTCTTCACCACTGACAAGCACACTTCCCGCAGTCGGCTCAATCAATCTCGTGAGGCACCGCACGAGTGTTGACTTGCCTGACCCCGACAGACCCATCACAACGAAGACCTCGCCGGGGGCAACATCGAAACTGACATCTCGAACTGCTGCGACACAGCCAGTTTGCTCAAGCAGCTCAGCGCGACTCAGGCCAGCAAGAGGCGTACCAACGATGCTGTCCGCCTTAGGGCCGAACACCTTCCAGAGCGAACGCACGGAGATGGCTGCCTCCGCGGAGGCTCCCGGATCCGCTGACTCAGTCATCCGTTGCTCGCCTCCTCCGAACCGAACCATCCACTCGGCGCCGGGGCCAGACTCTCATGAATGTGCTTCGGTTCGACATACTCTGCAAGACCTGCCACACCCAG
>CAIYMF010000244.1 GCA_903927265.1 uncultured bacterium
CCGAGGTGCTCGAGCAGGTGACGGCGATGGCCCACCGCGAAGACGCGATGGGTGACGCTGGTCGGGTGAGCGGATCGATCTATTCCGGCGATCACGAGCACTACGAGTTCCTGACTCAGGTATACGGGCAGTTTGCGCACGCCAATGTGCTGCAGCGCGACATGTACCCCAGCGCCACCAAGTTCGAATCCGAGATCGTGGCGATGGCCGCCTCAATGTTGCGCGCCGATGCGGCCGCGGCCGCTGGCAGCGATCCGGGTGGAGTTGTCACCAGCGGTGGTAGCGAGAGTCTGATTTCAGCCCTCTACGCCTATCGCGAGCACGCGGCAGTCACGCGTGGCGTGAAGGCGCCCAACGTCGTCATTCCGCGCTCGGCGCACGTGGCCCTCGACAAGGGCGCGCACTGGATGGGAATCGAAGTGCGTCACGCGCCGATCGGTGACGACTGGCTCGTCGATGTCGACGCGGCCGCAGCCATGGTCGACGACCAGACAATCGCATTGGTTGGCAGTGCCGGCAATTACGGGCACGGCCTCATCGATCCCATCGAACGCCTCAGTGAGGTGGCGCTGAGCAACGGAATCGGTCTGCATGTCGACGGCTGCCTCGGAGGTTTCATCTGGCCGTGGGCTGAGCGGCTCGGCTACCCGGTGCCGCCGTGGGACTTCCGAGTTCCCGGGGTCACGAGTATCAGCGCTGACACACACAAGTATGGCTACGGGCTCAAGGGCACAAGCGTTCTGGTGTTCCGCGACAAGTCGATGCGCAGCAATCTGTGGTTCACAGCAGCCGAATGGCCCGGTGGGCTGTACCTCTCACCCGGAATTGCTGGCTCGCGCAGTGGCGGGCTTATCGCCTCGACGTGGGCGGCCATGGTCACCACTGGCGAGGAGGGCTACCTCAACGCCGCACGCGGAATCCTTGAGACGGCGGCCACCATTCGCGACGGAATTCGTGAACGGATGCCTCAACTGAAGGTCATTGGCGATCCGCTGTTCCTCATCGCGTTCGCCAGCGATGAACTCGACATCTACCTGGTCAACGACGGGCTCAAGGAAAAGGGGTGGCGACTCAATGCGCTGCACCTGCCGCCTGCGTTGCACTTTGCAGTGACGCGACCGAATACCCGACCTGGAATCGCCGAGGAGTTCCTCAACGATCTGCAGTGGGCCGTTGAGTACGCGCAGGCGCATCACGGTGAACCCGCGGCATCCGGTGCCGTGTACGGAATTGCCAACACGCCTGCAGGTTTCGAGACCATCGCCGCTCTCATGGGCGGCGTGCTCGACTTGATGTACGAACCCGCGCCCGAACTTCCTGCCTGAGAGGTCGACCATGGGTGAGCCTTGGATTCTCGCGATCGACCTTGGAAACGGCGGCCCGAAGGCAGGGGTCGTCACCGCTGAAGGCGACATCCTGTCGACGGCGTTCGAGCCGGTGCATGTTGAGATTGGTCTCGACGGAACTGCGACTCAAGATCCGCGCGAGTGGTGGGAGCAACTCGTTGTTGCCATTCATGGCGCGATCGAACGCGCGGGTGTCGATGGTGCCGACTTGCACTCGGTGGGCATCACCGGGCAGTGGGGAACGACGGTGTCGGTCGATGCCGATGGTGAGCCGGTGGGGCAGGCCATTTTGTGGGCTGACACACGCGCCGGTAAGTACAGTTCGGCGCTTGTTGGCGGACCACTGAGTGTGCAGGGTTATGCACCGCACAAGGTGCTGCCATTCATTCGCGCCACCGGTGGTGCGCCTACTCCCAGTGGCGCCGATCCGACCGGCCATTCCCTGTTGCTGCAGCGTGAGTTCGCGGCAGACTACGCGCGCACGCGGGTGATGTTGGAACCGGTTGATTACCTCGGCTTCAAACTCACCGGTCGAGCTGCGTCGACTCCGGCTAACATGACCGCGTCGTGGCTGACCGATAACTCGGTGGGAGCAGCACCCGCCTATGTCGATGCTCTGGTGAAGCGCGCGAAGCGCGATCGTTCCAAACTTCCTGACCTACTGCCGACGGCGTCAGTGTTGGGTGAATTGCTGGCCGACGTTGCCGAGCTTCTCGGTGTGCGCGCCGGTGCGCCCGTAATTTGTGGAATTCCTGATTTACACGCGGCCATTGTCG
>CAIYMF010000245.1 GCA_903927265.1 uncultured bacterium
AATCTGCACCGAAGTGGTCGCTCCGGCGCCTGGGCTCAGTGACGAACATGCGACTGCGGCCCAAGCCGTCGCCCTCAACGTCGCCGCTCTGCTCGGCGTGACTGGCATGCTCGCCGTCGAACTCTTCGACACCCCAAGCGGTGTCGTGGTGAACGAACTGGCGATGCGCCCCCACAATTCGGGCCATTGGTCGATCGACGGCGCGGTGACCAGTCAGTTCGAAAACCACCTACGAGCCGTTCTCGACCTGCCGCTAGGGTCGCCGCGCCTGCTCGCGCAACACGCAGTGATGGTCAACGTGCTCGGGGGCGATCTGCCCGATCTGTATCCCGCGTACAAGCATCTGATGGCGCGTGATCCATCGCTGCGGGTGCATGTCTACGGCAAGGAAGTGCGTCCTGGCCGTAAAGTCGGCCATGTGACGGTCATCGGCGACGACCTCGATGACTTGCTTGTACGCGCACATCACGCGGCCGACTACCTATCGGGAGTAATTGATGAGTGACGCAACCCCGATCGTTGGGCTGGTGATGGGGAGTGACTCCGACTGGTCAGTGCTCACCGCGACTTCTGACGCACTTGCCGAGTTTGGCGTGGCCCATGAGGTGCGAGTGGTGTCGGCGCACCGCATGCCGCGCGACATGATCGAATACGGCGAAACCGCTGAGTCTCGCGGATTGCGCGTCATCATCGCGGGTGCTGGTGGCGCAGCGCACCTTCCTGGAATGCTTGCCAGCGTCACGCCACTGCCCGTCATCGGCGTGCCGGTGCCGCTGGCGCAACTTGACGGACTCGACTCACTTCTCTCAATCGTGCAAATGCCCTCAGGTGTTCCGGTGGCAACGGTGGCAGTGGGGGGCGCGCGCAATGCGGGCCTGCTAGCGGTACGCATTTTGGCGTCGGCCGACACTGAGCAGGGTGCTGCACTTCGTGAGCGCATGCGCACATTCCAAGTTGCCCTCGGCGATGCGGCGCGGGCAAAGGGCGAGCGCCTGCCGCGCAGCGGGAACGCACCGCAGTCGTCGTGACCCCGAGCGAACTGCTGGCGCTTCTCGGAGCGTGGGTGGTAGTCGGATTGGTGCCCGGTCTGCTGGTCACCGTTGGTCTGCGTTGGGGCGGGGGGCTGCTACGTAACGTGGCGCTTGCGCCGATTGTCGGCTATGGCCTCCTGATGTCAGTAGCCGTTGTCCTTGAGGTTCTTGGAAAACCGGTTGAGCCGGTCACCGTCGTGATTCCTGCCTACGCAATTGCGTTGCTGTGTCTGGCCATCGGTGTGATGACGAGACGGAACACAAGGTGGCCATCCACCGCGCTCGTTGTGCGCGCGATTGATGTGTTGCCGGTAGTCGTGGTGATCGCCGTGAGCATGTCGATCTGGTGGAGCGCTACCGGCGGACTCACTCTGGTGCCGCCCAACGATGATGGTTCAAACCACGGACTGTTCACCACGCAGATCTTGGGGCTACAAACGATCACCCCTGACCGAGTCGTCGTCGGCAGCGTGGTGTCAGGAAGTCCGAGCGCCGCCTACTACCCGTTCGGAATCCACCTCGTGGCCGCGCTCGTAAGCCGCATCAGTGGCAGCCCGGTCGCGTCGGCTCTCACATTCGAGGTGGTGGTGGCGGCGGTGCTGCTACCACTTGGCATGTTCGTGCTGACTCGCCGATTGTTTCCGGCTCGTCCAGGGGCGGCCATCGTTGCCACAATCTTCTCGGTGAGTTTCGTCGCGATGCCGTACTACGTGGCGAGCTGGGGCGCTTACCCCTTCATTATCGGAATGGCGGGGCTAGCAATCGCAATCGATGCGATCTGCGGCATTGCGCGTGATGCACCGGCAGGTGGGGCGGGGGTCGTCGTCGGACTCAGCGTGGTCGGCCTGTTTGCGGTGCACTCCAGTGAGGCCGTGTCGGCAGTTCTGCTGGGGTTGCTGGTGCTCGTTGCGGTGGCAGTGCGCCGTGAGCAGCGATTTCGTGACAGCCTGTTGCCCCTCGCAATTGCCCTGTTTGTGCTGCTGGCATTCATCGCCCCCCAACTCCTTCAGATTCGGCGCGGTGCGAGTGCCGTTGCGGTGGCGTCGCTTATTCCGCCCCAGACTGCCGTTGATTCGGTCGTGAACGCGTTGACGTACCTGACCGGGATTCCTAACCGCGATCTGGTGCCGCAGCTAGCTGGCGGGCTCAATGCATCGCACATCGTGGTGGGTGGTGCAGTGTGGCTACTGGCTGGTATCGGCTGCTGGGTTGCCGTGCGCGATCGTTGGTCTCCTGAATGGGCGCTGGCCCTAGTGGCGTGTGTGCTGGTCGTCGTCGCGTCGTCGATGAGACTGCCGTTCATCGATGCCCTCACGATTCCGTGGTACTCCCGGTGGGATCGGCTTGTGATGAACCTGTTGGTGTTGCTTGCGCCGTTGGCCGCGTTGGGGGTGCTCACGGTGGCGGCGGGAATGGCCAGCTACCGACTCCGGTTGGTCGTCACCGGGGCCATCGCGGCCGTCGTTGCCCTTCCATCACTCGTAGTGGCATCGGACGTCGCACATGCTGCGTACGAGCGCAACAGTCTTGCCGGACCAGATCAACGAGCGGCCTACGCGTGGTTGGCCGACCACGTGAGGCAGGGTGGCTCCGTGCTCAATGACTCGCGCGACGGTTCGGGATGGATGTGGGCGTTGGAGTTAGTGCCACCGCTCTTTGCTGTCGCACCCCATCAGATCGATGGCTGGGGAGACCGCACCTATTTACTCGACCACGCGGCTGACATTCGAACCGATGTGCGAGCGGCGGCGGTCGCCGAGCAGTGGAGCGTGCAGTACGCCTATGTGGGACCGCGCACGTATCTCAAACGCGGTCCTGTGCTGTCGGCAGACGACCTCGTGGCCGGTGGCGGATGGCGGGTTGTCTTTGAACAAGGGGGCGCCACCGTACTTGAGCGAGTGGGAGCCCGATCCTGAATTCGTCAGAGACCGATTAGCCGCGGCCACTCCTCATCGGGGCATCGATCCATCACGACGGTGAGACCCGCCGCTTGGGCACGGTCGGCCGCAGCTTCGTCAATGACTCCCAGTTGCATCCACACCGCTGACGCCCCGACAGCGATCGCATCGTCGACAACGGCCCCCACGCGGTCGCTGTTGACGAAGCAGTCGACGACGTCGAGGTGTCCGGCGAGGTCGGTGGCCTCCTGCAGGGTGCGAACCGCAGGCTCGCCATGCACCGATTCGGCGGTCGGGTGAACCGCAGTGATGCGTTTGCCCTTCGACTTCAGCATGCGGGCCACGTGCCACGCCGGTCGCATGGGGTTGTCGCTCAGCCCGACGATCGCCCACGTCGTGCTGTTCAGAAGTAGTTCGCGCATTTGTTCGTCGGTGGCAGGGATCACACCCTGCAGGCTACCTAGGGGCCGTGTGCCGGGGGCGCAACTGCTCGCCGGCGATTACGGTAGAGGAAAGGAATCGAGGAAGGATCACGATGGCAGGCAACGCAGGAAATCCGAACTTTGACGCGTTCACATTGTCGGAGGAGCACCAGATGCTCCGCGAGGCAGTTCGAGAACTGGTGAACGACAAAGTGGCCCCCCGTGCCGCCGAAATTGATGAGACCGGCGAGTTTCCGTGGGATGTCTACGAGGCGCTGCGAGCGGCGGACTTCCATGCCATTCACATTCCTGAGGAATACGGCGGTCAGGGGGGTGACGCACTTGCTGCATGTTTGGTAATCGAGGAAGTGGCGCGCGGATGCGCGTCGTCGTCTCTGATTCCGGCTGTGAACAAACTCGGAACACTGCCGTTGATGATCGCGGCCGATGATGCATTGCTGCAGCGCTATCTGCCGCAGGTCGCTTCAGGTGAGGCGATGTTCTCGTACGCGCTCAGTGAGCGCGAAGCCGGAAGCGACGCCGCGTCGATGAAGACGCGTGCCGTGGCCGACGGCGACGGGTGGGTACTTGACGGTCAGAAGAGTTGGATCAGTAACGCAGGAGTGTCGAAGTACTACACAGTTCTTGCTGTCACCGATCCGAGCGCTGGGTCGAAGGGGATCTCGGCGTTCGTCGTGCATGCCGATGATGAGGGTTTCTCGCTGGCACCGCCTGAGCGCAAACTCGGAATCCACGGGTCACCCACGCGCGAGATTCTGTTCGACTCGTGTCGTATTCCTGGTGATCGAATCATTGGTGCGCCCGGCACCGGATTCCAAACCGCCATGAAGACGCTCGACCACACGCGCATCACCATTGGTGCGCAGGCACTCGGAATTGCGCAGGCTGCAGTCGACGCGGCGACGGCCTATGCCAAGGAGCGCCAGCAGTTCGGTCGCGCGATCGGTGCCTTCCAAGGGATTCAGTTCATGCTCGCCGACATGGCGATGAAAACCGAAGCTGCTCGTGCGTTGGTATACATGGCAGCAGCCAAGAGTGAGCGTGGAGACGCCGACCTAGCGTTCTTCGGTGCAGCGGCCAAGTGCTTCGCATCCGATGTGGCAATGGAAGTGACGACGGATGCCGTTCAGGTCTTCGGCGGTGCCGGTTATACCCGTGACTTCCCAGCTGAACGTTTCATGCGCGACGCGAAGATCACCCAGATCTACGAAGGCACCAACCAGGTGCAGCGCATCGTGATGTCAAAGCATCTATTGAAGTAGTGCGGCGAAAAGGGAGGCCGCCACCGTTGAACCGGTGGGCAGCCTCCCCTCCCGACGTTACTTCCGCTTGTCGTTCTTCTCGTGCGCCTTACGTGGGCTCAGCCTGTAGAGGGTTCCGAGTTCGCCCTCCCACATCAGGTCGCCGTTGTAGAACGGCTGGATCATCGAGCCCCACGTCATTGCGGGGATGACGGCCGAACGGGCGAGTTCGCGACCCGTTGCGGCATCGCGCCACACCGCCATGCCATTGGCATTCTGGCCGGGAACTTCATTGGCGGGAATATCAGTCGAGACCAACACCCGGTGGCGTGCATCACCGATCAGCATCGTGAATTCAGTGGTGGTCTGGGTCTTCTTCCACGCTGTGGTCAACTTCGGAGTTGGTCCATTTACTGACAGTCGCAGTGCCGCGATTTTGCGCGGCACCGTGTCGAACACGTAGAGCAGGTTGCTCGAAGCATCCGCCGACAGTGAGGCACCCACCATGCTGGTAGCTCCACCAAGGTTCGCGACCAGCCACGGATCGGGAGTGTCATTCGCGAAGGGCTGCATCGAGACGATCTTGGTGGCATCTGCTTGGCTGATAGCCGTAACGCTCATGGGCACGGTTGTTCGGATCGAGTTGTTGGCAACTGCGATCCAGTCCTTGAGAACCACGAGTGATGTCGTGGCAGTCTGACCCGTTACTTGAGTCACCAGCGGTGCCCACGTCGGGTCGAGGGTGAGGGTTCCGTCGCTGCCAACCTCGTATCGAACGGCCTTGCACGGTCCGTATCCCTCAACGAGGTAGGCGTAGTTTTTCCCGTTGAAGCGAGCGACCGTCGGGCGTGCGCCGGCTGGTGCGGGAAGCGTCAACTGGTGCAACACCGTCATCGTGGTGGGGTCGACACTGACGAATTCCGACGGGGGGACCCAGCCAGTCGTCGTGGGAGTCGCGGCCGACGGGTTGGCCGGGCAGATCGCCGGGCTGAGGGCAGTGGGGCCTTGTGCGGTACATCCGTAAGGCCGGTACACCGACTTGAAGACCAGCACGCCATCTGACGTCGCGTTGAACCCGTTGTACGCCGCGTTGTTGGGATCGGCCTCTGCGTTGTACGGGAGGTCGAGGGTGGAGATGAGGTGCCCATCCGACGGGTCGATCTTGGCAAGTTTGTGACTGTAGGTCACGTAGAGGTTTCCGTCGCTAAGCATTCCCATGACGCCGGGGTAGTCCCAGACGCCGGGGTCAGTCGTGGTGTAGTCCATGAGTTGGGTGTGCCACACGGACGCCAACGTGACCGGGTCAACCTGATCGACGAAGGCTCCGACAGACCCTGGGTAGTTTCCGTACCCGCCGCCGTAGATGTACGCGTGTGCTGCGTCCTTGTAGACCATGTTGTAGCCCGATGGGTACTGGTCGGTTGCGGACTGAATCGATGTGACCACGTTCTTCTCGGAAGTGGAGCCACCGAAGTAGGCCTGCGAGAACACGTGCGAACGGCTTGAGTCGTAGTGCTCAAATGAACTCAGCGAGGGGTACCACGGCGAATTCGATGGGGCCGGCGCTGCTGAACTCAGCCCACCGGTTGTGATCACCAGTGCTCCGACAAGTGCGATCGAAGGTAACGCCCATCTCATTCGACGGACCTTCGTGTGTGGTTGAGTCATGAATCCTCGGCTTCCCAATCAGTGTGAGTCACGCCACGCCTTCGTGGTCGGTACCACTGTCAGCCACTGAGCTCCTTGCCACCACCGTGCTGGCACGGTGGTGGCGTGAACACATACTCGAAAGAGTGAGCACATCAATGACGCGGGGGTGCTTGCCTCGGAACTTGGGATGGCCGCAATGAGCGACGATGAGGTGCGCCGGGCCTTTGTCGATCGATACGCGGCGGACGCGGAGTTTGCTGAAGCGATCGCGTCGGCTCCGAGCATGAGTAGAGCCGTGAGCATTGCGGCAGAACGTGGGTTCGTCGTTGATGCGGCGACTATTAGAGCGACTGTGACCGGCGCGAACGCTGACGATGAGAGAGTTGACGCTGTCGATCTGCGTGAAAAACCCGCTGGGTCGGAAGAACAGCGGCTTCGGTATTAAAGCCTGTCAGCCGGTCGCGACAGTCAGGCGGAACTCAGCGCCACGCGCGCTTCGGGTCAACTCCCACGTGCCATCGTGACGTAGAGACACCTCGTCGAAGATCTGTGATCCAAGTCCAGCGCGCTGGTAGGGAACGACTTTGGTGCCGTTGTCGATGCAGACCAGCGTGAGGTGATCGGAATCGTACGTTGCCGAGACCGTCATCTGACTGGCTGCCCCGTGGCGCTGGGCATTGACGAGGCACTCATCAATCACTCGCTTGAGATCCGTTGCCAGTGCTGGCCATCGGTGATCAACGTCCGACCAGTCAACGTGATCGTCGAGTTCGATTCCGAGTAGGCGTGCTGGAGTACGCGCACTGGGGGAGTCGCCACTGAGCCTGGGGTGCATGAGGCGATTGAGCAGGATCGGCAAGGTGATGGTGCGCACGCCTTCGAATTCTGTGACTGCCTCTGATCGGCGCTGCAGCCGAAGTAGTAGCACGACGGCCGACAATCGCCCCTGCACGGAACGGTGGAGGCTCTCGGAAATCATCCGATCGGTGAAATCCGCCTCTTCCAGAAGTCGAATCCGCTCGGTGTGTTGAGCATCAAGCGACACTCGGAGTTGAGTGGTGTCGGCGTCTGCTTGAGCGGCGTAGCCGCGAGCGAGTTGAAACATCAGACCGCCGACGCTGTATCTCATCAGGCTTCGGAACATGATCGAACTGGCCGCCACCGGGGTGAGGGCTTGATCTGAGAACAGGATGAGCACGGTGACCGAACTGATCCCGGAGACCACTCCAATCGCGCACCAGCATCCGACTGTCCACCATGCCGCGTGCACCCTCGCCGCGGGCACGGGTATGTGCCGAAGTGCGACCGCAGTCAGGATGGGGAGTAGCGCGCTGAGCAGCACAGCGATCGCCTCGGGAACACCAATGCTGACCCCCACGATGTACGCCTGGGCCGGAAGGGTGACCAGTGCGACGATCGCAGTGAGAGCGACACTCACCACTGGTGTCGATGAGATGGAGGGGAAACGACGACGGGAGCGCTCACCGACTCGAGTGAATTGCTCCGTGGGGTCGATGACGATGGTGGCCGGTGTGCCTCGGAGTGGGGCTCGTAATTCGCCGTCTGGGCCGAGGTGCAGACCGGCTACTCGTTGAATGGTGTCAAGTGGCCGACTGGTCGTGCTTCCCGATGGTGACACAACAAGTTGCTCGTCATTGCGGGCGAATTCAAGCTCAAGATGTGATTCCGTCGGCTCAAGGTGCCGAAGCCAGCGGTAGGCCTGATGCCTGACGTGCTCATCCAGCAGTACGCCACGCGAATCCTCGTCGACGATGTCGGGTTCAGCGCGAACGGTGAAGGTAGGGCCAAGTGCTAGAAGGGCAGGAATCAGCCCAGTTCTGACCGAGACCGGGTGAAGTAAGTGGGCCAGTGGGCGCATCACGTTGCTGAGGAAGGCGTTCAGCGCATCAGCCAGTTCAGTATCGGTGAGAACGCTCTCTCGCTCGTGAAGGTCGTTGAGTGGCTCTTGAACCTGGACTTCAAGTACCTGCGCGTAGTTCTCGAATCGATCCTGCTGGGCAGAAAGCAGAAGCGCGTTGAGCCCCGACTCTTGATCGAGAGATGTTTGAAGTTGACGGTTGACTGAACGCGCGCGTTGCCAACCGCGCACCGTGTCGTTGCCGATTGCGTGTGTGGCGAGAGCCGCGAGTGCGAGGGCGACCGAGAGTAATAGCCACGCCGAAAGGTTGCTTCCGATCAATTCCCGTGAGCTTAGGCTCGTCAGCATCGCCCACGAGCCGACGAAAGTTCCAAGCCCGACGGCCAAGCGACCCATCGTGGCCTGTTGTTGCGGTGCCATCCAGGTTCCCAGGCTGGCGATAGCAGCAACCACCAACGCCATGACAGCGAACGAGACCAGCACGGCACCCGCGTCAGAGGAGGCTCCGGGAGTCAGCAGCCTGACCAGACACGCCAGCAGGGTAATAGCGAGGCCTGGCCAGACATTCTCCAGCCAACGCGCACGCATCAGCTCAACTCAATCGGCGACTATTGCGGGGGCTGGTGTTTTGTACGTACACCATGACGGCTGCCACCCGTGGGTTGAGCCCGTCGTCGGCATTACCAATGTGAAGCGCCGTGATGATGTCGGAGGCTACGGATTCAACAGTGCGCACAGTGATCTGGAGGTCATCGGCGATCCGGCGGTTCGACCAGCCTCGGGCCATTCTCGACAGCACATCAAGTTGACGGGGAGTGAGTTCGCCCAGAGGACTGGTCATGGATACCACGAGGTCGTCAACGAGTGCGTCGTCGATGATGACTTCACCGGCGGAGGCCGCCTCAATTGCTCGACCCAGTTGATCGATATCAGAAACACTGGTTTTGAGTAGGTACGACCAGCCGCCTTGAACCTCGGGCGGGAGCGTGGTGAGTACCCCCGGCAGGGCGAGGTTTGACAACAGCACGACTCCGCGGGTGGTGGTGCGACGGCGTATCTCAATGCCCAATTGTGTGCCGGTCATTCCGCTTCCGAGGTCGATGTCGGTCAACAGGACGTCGACATCGTCGGGTCCGACTGCGGCGAGAGCCTCTTCAGCGGTGGCACAGTCACCGACGACAACGACACCGGGAATGCGGTTGACGAGGGCGTGAACGAGCAGTTCGCGGTAGAGCGGCTCATCCTCGACGACGAGTACCCTCACGCGCTCCATCCGCCAAGTATGAGGCCCGCTCGCCGCTTCATTGCGATACGGGGTTCCAGGTCGCGCCCGGGGGCACATTTCCGCCGACTGGTACTCCCAATGAACCGCGCACCTCATCGAGAGGCTGATCGAGAAGCGAAACCCAATCCCAGTCCGCGCTATAGACATCGACGTGGGTCGCAGCACCACGTCGAGCTGCGTCGGCCACCAACTGCGGGTCAAGGTGGGCGTGAGCGGGGTTGAAGACACCGATCTTGATTCCCTGGTGCCACTGCAGCAGCACCACGGAGAGCCACCCGATACCGGCAGCTGAGTTGCCCGCGTTGAACACGGCGGTGTACACCTCACCGTGTGCCATCGTGTCGTAGCCGGCCAACACGTGGTGCACGTCATGTGAGCCGAGGAACTGCACCGGCAGCGGAGTGCCCGGAGTGCCGGGTATGTCGAAGGGTGCATCGCTGTAGAAGCGGCGCATCTCATAGCCAAGTGAGCCGTCAGGTGCCTTGTCGAGTCGACGGTGGTAGTCCTCAATCATCGCGACGTTGCTCAGGCCACCGAGATCCTTTCGTGCCGCGAACTTGCGCACCTCATTGATGTCGACGTTGATGCGCTTGGACATGAATCGGCGGAAGACATCGGCCTGCGCTGCCTTCGAATGCTGACCGGCGGTAAGTGTGACTGCGCGAACCATGGAGTCACTGGCGCCCAATTGCTTGCTGATCCAGCGCGCTGCGTCGAGCCCCTCGGGGTCTTGCTCAATCGAGTACAGCGCCACAAGTACTCCGGCATGTACTGCTTCGAGGGCTTGTTGCTGAGTGGGAAGGCATGCCTTGATCTCGGCAATGCCAGTCTCAACATCGGGCCATGGTTCGGCATCGCCGACAAGGTCGGAGAAATCGATGGATTCCTCGAATCCGTGGCAGCCCGCGCACGATTCGAGTCCGGCGAACATGCGCACTAGATCAGCGCGGTCGCCGTCAAAGGGTCGAGTGCCATTGGCGGTAGCGACCATCCGCATGACAGCGACAAGGCCGCGTCGCTCGTGAGGATTTCCAAATGCCAGCATCGCCATGAGCGTCTCCGATTCTCGTGTGAAAGTGATTAAGCGGGTGCGTGAGTGTTTTCATCTGACGACAGTGCGACGGGAACTAACGGCGCAGGCATGAGCGAGCGTGTGACAAGCAGTCGCACGGTACCGGCGATGATTGCGATCAAAGCGAGGTTGGCCACGACAAACAGTGCGACGGCGAGGCTCTCCATCGGTCCGTGGGCGCCTCGGATGACAAAGACGATCGCGTCGAATGCGATGGCAGTGATTCCGAAACTGAAGGCCCAGTACGACGCGGTGAACGGCTGCTTCATCACCCACGGCAGTAGTCGAATCAAGATCAGAAACATCAACAGGCCATAGCCAAACAGCGCGAGAGCGGCGAGGTCCGGTGGCGGCCCGTCGAGTCCACCTGTCACGAACAGGTACCCGATACAGCCGACAACGGGAGGCGCCAGCATGATGCCCATCGCAGGTCGCAACGGCAGGGGCAGTGCCGACACGGTGGCGAGGCGATGAGTGATGATCGACTCAAGGGCTAGCCACGACAGCACTCCGGCGCCGAGAAAGAGCACTCCGAGTTCGGGGTATCCGAAGTAGCCGGCTCCGAACGCGCTGACAAAGTTTCCCGCAACGGTAGGCAGGTACAGCGCGGGAGTCAACGTCTTTTCGTCGCGTTCCCCCATCCAGAAGTTGCTGGTGAACCGAATCCCGTATGCCAACTGCACCACCGTGCCAATGATGAACAGCGCTGTCGCGAACGTGTGTGCGTAGGGTGCGATCGCGATTCCGGCGAGAATGGTGGCCACGCCGGTCAGCCCAATGAAGCAACTCTGAACAGGGTGTCTCCATTCGGCCAGTGCCTCGTCGCGATGCCACGCCCATTTCGCGAGGTAGAGCAGCGTTAGC
>CAIYMF010000246.1 GCA_903927265.1 uncultured bacterium
GGTCCAGCCAGCGGCATCCACCGTGGCCCGCATGTCCTCGGCTCGCTGCCGGTTGGGATGCGCGTGCGCCCAATGCACGCGCCGCGTTGTCGGCACCAGCAGCGTGCCGATCGACTCGCCGATCATGGCGTCGATCGCGTGGGCGACATCGACCATCGGCGCCAGTTCCGGATGATCAAGGGTGTAGATGCGGCCATACACGTCATCTGCCGCGCGGTGGCCCATGAAGCGCCGCCTCACAGCATCCTGGATCCCTGCGTGCCAGGCGATGTCCGTGGCAATCGACTTGCGCAGCAGGTGCGAACTGACCCGAAAACCAAGATCACTCGAACTGAGGCCTTCAGTTGCGGCTGCCCGGGCAAAGGCCTGCCGGAACGCCAACTGTCCGGCCTGGTCCGTGGCACGCAAGCCGGGGATCAGTCGCGCGCACCCGTCGGGGTCACCGGTGTCGGGGTCCGTGTGGAATGCCTCGATCGCCACCCGCAGCAGCTCCAGCATGCGCGCGGGAACCACCAGTGCTCGGTGCGCGGCCGCGGTCTTGAGCTGGTCGGTGTGCCAGACCGTCGCGATGCTCCCGTCCGCCTCTCGCACGCGGAACGTACGGCCACCTTGCCCGCGCACCAGCAGCACCCCGGTGTCGCCGTGGTCGATGACATCGTCGACCAGCACGCCGAACGCCTCCGAGATGCGCAGGCCCATCACGCGCTGCAGCCACAGGGCCAACTGGTGGACCGGGTGAAGGTGCGACGCGATCCGGGCGCACTCAGGCAACGTCAGAGGCCGCGGCTGGCCGGTGGGCGGCTTGGTGCGAGCGTTCGCCGGATCCGGGGCAGGTGCGACCAGGCCTTCGGTCGGGTTGAAGCCCGGCGGGACGATCCCCGTCGCCCGCGCAAACCCCAGGACCCCGCGCAACGTCCACAGCGCATCCGCGATCACCGCCTGCGACAGACCAGCAGGCTGGACCACGCCGCCGGACTCCCCCACCACCCGATCAGTGTCGGCGCAGGGCCGGCCCGCAAGACGCATCAGCCACGCATGGACCATGAAGTACGTGACATCGCCGATCGTTGATGTCTGCGGCCCGAACCACGGAATGACGTATCGGTTCAAGATCCAGCGCACCTGCGTAGCCCGGTCAGGCCCGGCACGCCGCAGGTCGTCATACGCAGTGCTGACCCACAACTCCCCGACAGAGCCGATATCCGCGGCCAACGGCCCCCGTACCAGTGGAAGCGGCCCGACGTGGTCGAAGCCCGCCGACCAGGCGTAATCGTTCTTCATGCCGCCACGCTCGCAGCCGCCGCACCCCGCGGGCCGTTCGCCCACCAGGAGGCCGAATGAAGAACGCCGACCCCGCAGTCATCGAGTTCATAACTGCACGGTCGGCGAACTATCCAGTAGCGGGGGTAGGATTTGAACCTACGACCTCTGGGTTATGAGCCCAGCGAGCTACCGAGCTGCTCCACCCCGCGCCAGCCTTGCGGCTTCCAGAAGAATACGCGACAACAACCCTCTGGCGCACACCGGGTGCACCCGGACGCCACATCGTCAACGACTGGGCAAACCCCCGCCACCCCTGCCCCGCTCTCATCTACGGTGGAGGCGTGACCTCAGCCCTCATCTCCAACGTCCTTGGCAGGTACCTTCCGACGATCGACTACGCCGAGGGAGTGTGGCTAGTCGACACCACTGGCAAGCGCTATCTCGACGGGTGCTCAGGTGCAGTTGTATCGCTCATCGGACACTCTCACCCGCGCGTCATCGAGGCCATCACGCAGCAGGCGCAGCGCGCGACTTTCGCTCACCGCGGGTCCTTCACGAACGAACCGCTCGAAGAGATTGCCGAACGCCTCACCACGATGACCGGGCACGCCGGATTGTGGTTTGTGAATTCAGGTTCTGAAGCAGTGGAAGCCGCCATGCAGTTCGCCCTGCAGTACTTCCGCGAGATCGGCGAACCACAACGAACCTGGTTCCTGTCACACGCGGCCGGCTACCACGGCAACACACTCGGCGCTTTGAGTCTGTCGGGCCACGCTCGACGTGATGTCGTTGGAAATCTCAGCCACGATTTCCCCGCACTGCGTGCGCCCTACGCCTTCCGAGATGCACCGGACTTGACCGACGAAGAGTACTGCGCACTGTTACTCAAAGAAGCGCGCATCATTTTTGAAAAACGAGCGCATGAAACTGCTGCAGTCATTCTTGAGCCGGTGGGAGGCGCGACCGTTGCCGCAACAGTTCCTCCCGACGGCTATTGGCAAGGGATACGTGCGCTGTGCGATGAATTCGGAGTGCTACTGATCGCCGATGAAGTGATGACTGGCATGGGGCGCACCGGCACTCTGCTCGCGACTGAACACTGGGGAGTGCACGCAGACATCGTCGCGTTTGGAAAGGGATTGGGTTCGGGTTACGCAGCCATCGCCGCTGTGGCGCTTGACGAGCGCGTGCTCACCGCAATCACGCAGGGATCAGGGCGCATCAAGGGCGGCCACACGTACTCCGGAAATCCACTCGTGGCCGCTGCTGCGCTCGCTGTGCTCAACGTGATCGTTGACGAGGATGTCATCGCGCGCGGACGTGACGCGGCCGTGCCGCTCGCCGAAGGATTGCGCGCACTACAGGCGGCACATCCCATTGTCGTTGACGCGCGCGGGCTTGGCATGTTGCAAGCGATCGAACTCGACGCGTCATTCCCCACGCCTCCCCTTGCTCAGGGAATGCTTGCGTCACGGTTAGCGGCCGCCACCACTGCACGCGGCTTACTGGTGTACCCCGCGACTGGCGGATTCAACGACGCCGTGTTGGTCGCGCCGCCACTCACGATCACGCATGACGAAGTGTCGACCTTGCTGGAACTTCTTGATGCAGCGTTGAGCGAAGTTGAGGCGGAGTTCGCTTAACGAATCAGCGTGATGACGATCACCACGTACACGGCGATGATGCCGATTCCCGCGATGCGACTGATTCCCTTGCGCAGGTAGGCGAGACCGAGCACGCCCGCTGTCATGACGACGTACCAGACGGCGAGCAATCCCGCGCCACCTGCTGATGAGACCACGAGTCCCATCAGGGCAGCGGGCAGCAGGAACCCGGCAAGCGTGTTGATGCGGTTACTGTTCATCGCTTCGCTCAGAGTGGCCGCGCCGCGACCCTTGCGTGCGAGGTAGATCGCGGCGACCACGTTCGGAACGCTCGTGACTCCCGCGATCACGATGGCACCGAGCACGATGTCAGGGATCCCCCATTCCTCGCCTAACGACGACGCCGACCATTCCAGTGCCGCGCTGGCCGCGATCACCACGATCAGCGCGATCGCCGCAACGAGACCGTCGCGCCGACTTCCCACTTTCACACGCAAGTCACCGGTGGCCTCTTCGATGGCCTCCTCAACGGCGTCCATCGATTCAACTTCTTCTTGGATCGCTTCTTCAACGCCACCGCGCCATCGAGCAGGGATCGGCAACCGCGCACGTCGTTCGGCGCTCATCGACGCGAGGGCGACGTAGGGCACGAAGACGAGTAGCGCTGCGACCAGCCCGAGCGAGGGGGCGACTCCCCCGCCGACGACGGCCAACGCCA
>CAIYMF010000247.1 GCA_903927265.1 uncultured bacterium
CTGCGCGATGCCTACGACAACCGGGCACGGTACGCCGACGGATACACCGCTGAATTGCTGCAGGGCTGGACCTGGGAGCAGCAGGCAGAGACGTTGCTGGCGACCTATCGCGAGGCGGCCCCGTGGCTCACCTGATCTATTTGGCGTATGGCTTTCCGCCGGCGTCGAAGAGTGGAACGTACCGGCTGCGTGCCGTCGCCAACGCGTTTCGACGTCGTGGCTGGGATGTCACGGTCGTGAGCCCCGAACTGCGTTCGTTCGCTTGGGAAAGCGGACTTGATCCGAGCTTGCTCGACAACACCGAACCGGGAATCCGTGTGGTTGAGGCGCCTGTGCGTCGTGAAGACTTCAACCCCGATCTGCGGCAATGGACATTCAAGCGCGCGTGGGATCCGCGCGGATGGCGCGACAAGCAGAGCGCCCGCGACCAGGACACCTTTCCCGAGCCGGTGTTCGGCCCGTGGCGAGACGCGTACGTGGCGACCGCTCGCGCGGTGCAACTCGAGCATGCGGCCGATCTGGTGATGGCCTCGCCCAATCCCTATGTGTTGTTGAGTCCGGCAATGGAATTGCATCGCGAATTCGGCGTTCCCTATGTCATCGACTACCGCGACGGCTGGTCACTCAACACCGGAACAGGAGAGGTCGAATTTGATGTCGACACTCCTGCCGGTCGCATTGAAGAGGCGGCATTCGCATCGGCCGATCAGTGTTGGTTCGTGAATGAAGCCATTCGTGATTTCTATGCCAACCGATTCGGCATGGCCGAGAAGTATCGAGTCGTGCGCAATGGTTTCGACCGCGATGACATGGTCGGAATCGACAATGCCCGCACATCGTCGCCGCCCTTGCGTGTGGGGTACATCGGAAGTAATGCGCTGACTCCTGCTGATTTCACCGCGGTACTTGCGGGTTGGAAGCAGGCGCGCGACTCCGTGCCGGCACTTGCAGGCGGCGAGTTACATCTGTGGGGTCACATGGGCTCGGCGCATGCCCGCGGAGCTGAAGGTCGTTCGCGCATTGTCGAGAACAATGCGCGCAATGCAGTGACGTATCACGGGCCGTTGTCGCGTGCCGATCTCGCCGACACGTACGCCTCGCTCGACATCTTGCTCTTCATGCATCATGGCCGTCGTTTTGCGACATCGGGCAAGGTCTACGAATACATGTCGACCGGTTTGCCCATCGTGTTTGCCGCCCCTGACGATCACGGTGCCACGGAGATTCTCCGCGACTATCCACTCAGCGCGGGTAGTGCCACGTTTGACCCGGGCGCGTTGGCTGCGCAGTTTGACCGTGCGGCGCAGTTGGCCGTGTCGCTCACGCCTGACGCGAGAGCACGAGCCATTGCCACAGCGGAACAGTTTGATCGGCAGACGATTCTCGCGCCTGTTATCGACGAATTGGATGCCCGCTATGGCCGAGGCTGACCAGGTGGGGCGCCGCGCGGTTCTTGTCACTGGGCGCCCGCTTCCTGTGACTGCGCTCAACGACTTTGGTGGTCAAGCTCTTGACCTCGGATTTTCTCTCGTACTCTTCGCCACGGGCGACGCCAAACGGCCCGCCGCCTTAGATCCGAGAATCAAGGTCGAGCGGTTGCGCGCCCGCGGCCGCACGCGCGTTGGGGGTAAGGCACGAAGTGTGGCTGCGAAGTTGGCCGTGCGAGGAAACATTCGCCAGCGCACTCTCGGGCTCACGGTGCTCGACTCTGCGCTCAACCGAGCAGCCAGCGAGGCTGACGTGCTCGTCGCGCTTGATCCCGATTCCGCTCTCGCTGTCTGGTCGCTCGCTCGGCGGCACCGTTCCGCGCTTGCTGTATTGGGTCTTCCTGAACTTGCACGACTTGCAGCCGAGGAACTCCAGTAGGTTTCCACCATGGATGAGGTCGCATCAGGGGGTGAGACCGTTGACGCGTTAAGTCGGTGGCGCGCCGAACTCGCCGACCCCGCGACCACCACGGTCAGCCTCCGACGAGCAGCATCCTTCGCAGAGTCGCTTGTCCGTACGCACGACCTTGCCGGTGCCAGGGCCGTCGCTGATGAGGCACTCTCCCTCGCTACCGGACTCGATGTGATTCTCGATCTTCGGTGTGTTCGCGCGGTCGCGATTCTGGACGAGGGACGGGTTCCCGACGATCTGCACGATACGGCGAACGCCCTGATCGCTCGAGCCGATGAGCGTTGGGTCAGCGCACTCAAGGAGGTAGCGAAAGCAAAGGCTCAGCGTGCTTCGCGACGAGAGGCGATCAACGTTGATGCGGCCCGACCTCTGGCGTTGGCTGCCGCCCGTCGGCTGTGGCAAGCGATGCGGCTTCTCTTCCACCGAGGCTTGCACACTTCTCGCACCCTGTCACCGCTTGCGCAGTCGCCCGATGAGTGGCTGTCGGCCCTGCATTCCAGCGCTCTCTACCGCGCGCTCCAGCCGTCAGGGCGTCGGCGTAGGAAGTGGTGGGTCACGCGCAGACCGACAGTGGCGAGTGTGACCTCTGGCTCGTTCTTCCTCGGCCCTGTCGAAGAGGCGGCACTCGGCGCTGGAATGTCGGTGTCTTCGCTCTCTCTCGCTGATCTGGTGAACCCGCGACCCGCGCTTTCGGCGTTGTTGGCCGAGCGGGTGGTGGGTTTGGTTGATCCCGCGGTGGAGCCGCTGGTGTTGCCGGGGGTTCTTGGGGGTGTGGATGTGGTGTTTGTTGATTGGGCGGATGAGGCGGCGGTGTGGGCGAGTGTGAGGTTGCCGGTGTCGGGTCCGCGGTTGGTGGTGCGGTTGCATTCGGTGGAGGCGGTGTCGGCTGCAGTGCATGTGGTGGATTGGTCGAGGGTTGATCGGTTGGTGTTTGTGTCGGAGTTTTTGCGGCGGTTGACGCATGCGGTGGTGCCGGCGACGCGATCGGTTGAGTCGGTGGTGGTTTCTCATGGGGTGGTGTCGGCTGGTGTGGGTGTGAAGTCGGCGGGGGCGTGGTCGACGTTGGGGTTGGTGGGTTGGGGTCAAGTGGTGAAGGATCCGTTGTTTGCGGTGGAGGTGTTGGCGTTGTTGCGGCAGCGTGATCCCCAACGCAACTGGAGACTGCGCCTCATCGGACGTGAACTACGCGAGGGCATCCGTTCGTGGGAGTCGGACTACGCCGACGAATTCGAGCGCCGGGTGGCAGACCCGCTCCTCGCGGGTGCCATCGAGATGACGGGGTTTGCCGACGATGTGACTGCCGCGCTCGACGGTGTGGGATTCATCCTGTCGACGAGCATGCGAGAGTCGATGCATCTAGGCCTGTACGAAGGAATTCTCAGTGGTGCGGTGCCGGTGGTGCGCGATTGGCCGGTAGTCGCGCCGTGGGGTGGTGCGCGTGAGTTGTTTCCCGCCGACTGGATTGTTGACACACCGGAGCAGGCCGCTGATCGTGTCCTGTCAGTGGCTGATCCCGAGGTACAGGGAACCATGGCGGCCGAGTGGGCGCGCGCTCATAGTTCGGTCAAGAAGGCGGCAACTGGCTATGTGAAGGCCTTGCGCCCGTGACGGCGCCTACAGACGAAAGCAGCCTGGCCGAGGTGTCCGAATGGCGCAGACAGTGTGCTGATCCGACCACCACGACCATCGCGCTGCGGCGCGCCTTCGGTCTTGCAGAGGAACTGGTGCGGCGCGGTGAAACGTGGCTCGCAGTGGAGGTGGCTGATGCCGCTCTTGAGCGAGTCACCGGTTCGGATGCGGTGCTCAATCTTCAGTTTGTTCGATGTCTCGCGCGCATCGAATCAGGTGGTCCGTTTCAGGGCTACGGGGAGGTTGTCGGGGCGTTGCTCACTCGTGCAGACGAACTCTTTACGCAGGCTCTCGTCAGTCGCGATCACGCACAAGCTCGGGCCGCCGCTCGTTGGCTCGCGTTGTCCTTGCGGATCTTCCTCCATCGTCGCTTGCATACGTCACTGGATACCTCGCCTCTCGCCTTCGATCCCGCTGAAGCGATGGCACCTCTGCGGGCAAGCGTCATGTATCAGGCGCTACAGCCGTTGTCCGTGGCGCGCGACTCAGGAGGACTTCGGGCCACTCAGGTGCCGCCGCGCACTGTGGCGGTTCTAACATCTGAAACCTCCTTCTTTCTCAACCCCGTCATCGAAGCCGCGCGGGCGCTGGCTTCCGAAGTGCGCGAACTGCGACTTCTTGACGTTGACCCAACATGGCGTGGCATGACGGCGTTGTTGGCCGAGCGGGTGGTGGGTTTGGTTGATTCGACCGTGGAGCCGCTGGTGTTGCCGGGGGTTCTTGGGGGTGTGGATGTGGTGTTTGTTGATTGGGCGGATGAGGCGGCGGTGTGGGCGAGTGTGAGGTTGCCGGTGTCGGGTCCGCGGTTGGTGGTGCGGTTGCA
>CAIYMF010000248.1 GCA_903927265.1 uncultured bacterium
GAGCGTTTGGTGCGCTCAGGGCGGCGGGTGGTGGGCCTTGATCTTGAACCAGGATCGATTGAGTCGGTGGAGTGGCACTGCGTCGATGTGCGCGAACGTGGCATTGCGAGTCTGTTCGAGGGTGCCGACTCTGTGGTGCACCTCGCTGTCAGCACGACACCCGATGCCGACCCGCTCCTTCGCCGTGATCTCAATGTGCAAGGAACTCACTCGGTGCTGACGGCGGCCGCCGCTTCGCATGTGCGTCATCTGGTTCTGGTGACGTCGGCAGCGGTTCATGGAGCGTCGGCCGACAATCCGGCACCCATCGACGAGGATGCGCCCCTCCTCACGGCTGCCGAGGGCCTCATCGGCGACCTACTCGAAATCGAAGCGCTGGCGGCGCGATCTCGTGAAGTGAGTCCGGACCTACGGGTCACCGTCGTGCGTCCGGCGGCTCTGGTCGGTGCAGGTGCCGACAGTTTGGTGACGCGTCACTTTGCTTCTCCCCTGCTGTTGTCAGTGCGTGACGTCGAAATGCGTTGGCAGTTTGTACACGCCGATGATGTGGCTGCGGCTATCGATCTCGTGCTTCAGGGTGCGGTTCCGTACGAGGCGGTGACTGTGGGCTGCGATGGGTGGCTCTCGCAGCGTGATGTCGAGGCGATCTCAGGAAAACGAAGCATCGAAGTGCCATCGTCGGTTGCTTTCGCGACTGCTGAGCGTCTCCACCGGGCTGGGCTGACGCCTGCGCCGGCCAGTGAGCTGGCCTATGTCGTGCACCCCTGGGTTGTCTCGTCGAGCCGGCTGCGCCACTGTGGGTGGACGGCCGCCTACGACAATTCCACTGCCCTCGCCGCGCTCATTGCCGACCTCTCGGGTACCTCGTTCGCCGGTCGACGACTCGGGCGTTCGGACGTCACGATCGCCGGGGCGGGTGCTGCCGGGGCCACGGTCGCTGCAGTGCTGGGGGCGGCCGCATTTGTGCGAAAAGCCCGCCGAGCTCGGGGTCTGTGACTCGCGCGACCGACCCGGAGGGTACGGTAGAGGCAAGGAAGTCCGAAAGACCACCGTGGGCTAATAGGAGGACGATAACCGTGGGCGTGCTTGTCTGGCTCTTGGTTCCCTTCGTTATTACCGGTGTTGTCTTCGTACTTCTGGGCCTTCGCTCGCGTCCTGAGCGTCCCGTTGAGGCTGAGCGTGGAATGCAGGAGATGGACCGCTTCCGCGAGGCGATGGCGCGCCCCCTGCCCCGTCCGGTGACCGACGACATCGATCTGCGCGAGCCGTCGCGTAACGACGCGTCCGCTGCCTGATCTGTTCTTTCCATGAGCCGTCGTAGCGGTTCGCTTCTACTCGCGTTTTGCCTCCTCGCACTGTTCGTTGTCGTGGGCTCGGCAATTCCGGTTCCGTATGTGCAACTGGCACCTGGGTCGACGTTCAACACTCTGGGCAGCGTCGACGGAGTTGAGCTCATCACCATCTCGGACACCACGACCTATCCGACGTCAGGACATCTTGACCTCACCACCGTGAGTGAGTCCGGCGGTCCGGTGGGCACGCTGACCATCGGTGAAGCATTACGCGGTTGGCGCGACCCGACGGTGCGCATCATCCCCACCGACGTGATGTACCCGGAAGTGGTTGACCCCAACGCGGTCAAGGACGAGCAGGCGGCCGCATTCAGTGGTTCGGAAAACTCCGCGATTGCCGCATCGATGGCTTTCCTCAAGAAGCCCGTGACCACCCAAGCGCAAGTGGTATCGGTGAGTGCGCACGGTCCATCCGATGGGCTCATTCACGCCGACGACATTGTGATGGCGGTCGGTGGCGCGCCGGTTAAGGAGACCGTCGATATCGCCAAAGCGGTGCGGGCCAAGCCCATCGGTTCAGCGATCGAGTTCACCCTGCAGCGAGACGGGAAGACCGTGAAGGCGACCGTGACCAGCGCCCCGCGGCCCGACAATCCGAACGTGCCCTACGTCGGTATCACCTCGATGACCGCCTACCGCGCACCATTTCCCATCATCTTCGGGCTGACCGACGTGGGTGGTCCGAGTGCGGGGTTGATGTTCTCGATGGGCATCGTCGACAAACTCACGCCCGGGCAACTCAATGGTGGTCGATTTGTCGCAGGTACAGGCACCATCGATCCAGACGGACATGTGGGACCGATCGGGGGCATTGAGCAGAAACTGGTAGGTGCCAGGCGGGCGGGGGCTGAGTTATTCCTCGCCCCTCGGGAGAACTGTGACGGGGTCGTAGGCAACGTTCCCGAGGGACTGACGGTGACGCCCATCGATACTCTCACCGACGCTGTGGCGGCGACGGAAGCCTGGGTGGCGGGCAAGGCGGTGCCCCCGTGTACGAAGGAGTAGCCCTCGCCCGCGGGAACTTCGGCGGGTCCGTGTGCGTGAGATGAACAGGGGTCGGAGCATCGTGGCCGACCCATCCCAAGTCCCCTCGGGGGACCGTGACCTAAGTTGGTGTCTGTGGCGTACGACTTTCCTGGAGCGGGCGGTGGCTCAGCGGTGACCGATCCGGCACCGCGCAAGCGCCGCGTCCTGCTTCCGACCCTGCTCATTTTGGGTCTGCTCGTGCTCAGCTTCGTCCTATTCTCCAACTTCTGGAGCGACAAGCTCTGGTACGAATCGGTCGATAAGTCCAGCGTCTTCGGCACCCTGCTGCTGACCCGGTTGTTTCTGGGTGCAGTGTTCGGTGCGGTGATGGCTGTTGGCGTGTGGCTGTGCATGTGGGTGGCCTATCGCGTACGGCCGGCATACCGGGGCACGTCGCCCGAGCAGATCAGCCTCGAGCGTTATCGCCAGTCGTTTGACCCTGCCCGTCGTCCGGTGTTCCTCATCGTGCCGATTTTGCTGGGGCTACTGGGCGGTCTCTCGGCATCTGCTGAGTGGCGCACCTACCTGTTGTGGCGCAATGCCACACCGTTCAATTCCACCGATCCGCAGTTCAACCGCGACATCGGCTTCTTCACTTTCGATATGCCGTTCCAACGTTTTGTTATCGGCTACTTGATGACCGTGGTGATCCTCGGGCTCATCGGTGCGCTGATCGTGCACTACATCTACGGCGGAATTAAGTTGCAGACTCCGGGTGAGCGCACTACACCCGCAGCTCGCGCGCAGATCTCACTTCTTCTCGGAATCTTCCTGCTTCTCAAGGCATGGTCGTATTGGCTCGATCGCTTCGAGTTGTCGGTGAAACAAGGATCGCTCATCACCGGGCTCACTTACACCGACGTCAATGCTGTGTTGCCAGCGAAAGACATCCTCACCCTGATCGCCATCGTGTGTGCCCTGCTGTTCTTCGTGAATGTGTTTGTACGCAACTGGACGTTGCCGCTTCTCGGATTCGGGTTGCTGTTGCTGTCGTCACTGGTCATTGGTGGAATTTGGCCGACGGTGGTGCAGCAATTCCAGGTGCGACCGAGCGAGGCGAACAAAGAGCAGCCCTACATTCAGCGCAACATCGACTCAACGCGCGCGGCGTACAAGATCGCCGACGCGAAAGTTGAGGATTATTCGGCGTCGGAAGTTCCGAACAAGGCTGCCATCGCCAAGGATGCCGGAACCCTCGCGAACATTCGGCTGCTTGATCCGGCGATTGTGTCGCCGACCTACCGTCAGTTGCAGCAGATCCGTGGCTTCTACAGTTTCCCTGACACCCTTGACATTGATCGCTACACCCTCGACGGACGTCAGCGCGGATCCGTTGTTGCGGTGCGCGAGTTGAACCTTGCCGGCATCCCTGACGGTCAGCGCAACTGGATTAACGACCACGCGGTCTACACCCACGGCTACGGATTCGTGTCGGCCTACGACAACACGGCCACGTCCGATGGTCAGCCCAAGTTCTACGAATCGAATGTGCCACCCACTGGCGCGCTGAACATCACCCAGCCGCGGGTGTACTTCGGTGAACAATCGCCGGCGTATTCCATCGTTGGTGCGCCGTCAACCACTGCACCCGTTGAACTCGATTACCCGGACGACAGCAGTGCCAATGGGCAGATGAACAACACATACGACGGCACAGGTGGTGTGTCTATTGGGTCGCTGTTTAACAAATTGGTATTTGCCACCAAGTTCCAAGAACAGAACATCTTGTTGTCGAACTTGGTGAACGAAGATTCGCGCATCCTCTACGACCGCGAGCCGCGCGAGCGCGTGAAGAACGTCGCGCCCTGGCTCACCCTCGATGGTGACCCGTACCCCGCGGTGGTCGGTGGGCGCATTGTCTGGATCATCGACGGTTACACCACCAGCGACCAGTACCCGTACTCGGAATTGACGACCCTAGGCGATGCCACGGCCGACTCCGTCAACACGAGGGCGTCCTCGTTGGCGGTGCAAGCTCGTGATCAGGTCAACTACATCCGCAACTCCGTCAAGACCGTCGTTGACGCGTACAACGGCACGGTGACGCTTTACGAGTGGGACAGCACCGACCCGATCCTTAAGACATGGGAAGCCGCTTTCCCCGGCACGGTCACTCCGCGCGATCAGATTCCTGCCGACCTGATGGCGCACCTGCGGTACCCCGAGGACATCTTCAAGGTGCAGCGTCAGATTCTGTCGCAGTACCACGTCACCGACCCTCAGTCGTTCTACGGCGGTCAGGATTTCTGGATCGTTCCTGACGACCCGACGCGTCGCGGCGTGAACCAGGCGCAGCCGCCGTACTACCTCACCTTGCAGATGCCGGGACAAACTCGTCCGGCCTTCTCGCTCACCACCACCTTCGCGCCGAGCAAGAGACAAACGCTCGCCGCATTCATGGCGGTCAACTCCGAGCCCGGTGATGGCTACGGCACCATGCAAGTGCTGCAACTGCCACGTCAGACCACGATTCCGGGCCCGAGCCAGGTACAGAACAACTTCGAGTCCGATCCGTCGGTCTCAGCTCAGCTCTCGCTGTTGCGGCGCGGTGGTTCTGATGTGGCGCTTGGCAACTTGCTGTCACTTCCGGTGGCCGGCGGCATGCTGTATGTCGAGCCCGTTTACGTGCTTGCTACTGGCGCTGAGGGCTACCCGCTTTTGCGCAAGGTGCTGGTGTCGTTCGGCCAGACGGTGGCATTTGAAGACACCCTCGAAGCGGGGCTCGCGAAGGTGTTCGGAGCATCCACGTCGACGACACCCATCACGCCGACGCCGACCGATCCGACATCCCCTTCACCTTCGCCATCTCCCAGTGCCACCGGCAGCATCGAAGCCCAATTGGCTGCGGCACTGACGGCTGCTCAGGCGGCCTACACGGCAGGCCAAGAAGCGCTCAAGGTCGGTGACTTCGCTGCCTACGGCGTTGCACAGAAGGAATTGGCGGCAGCGTTGGCGCGGGCCGATGCTCTTGCCAAGACTCTCCCAGGTGCTCCCACGGCATCGCCGTCGCCGAGTGCCTCACCGACTGACGCTTCGTCGCCTTCGCCGTCGGTGACTCAGCAGACGACCTAGGGCGCGTCGCCCTGCTGCAGGCGTAGATCGCGATCGGCGGGGGGCGCACAACACGTGGGCTTCACTTTGCCGCGAATTGTCTGCACCACCAGCATCGTCGGCAGTACGAGCGCGGCAATTCCCAGAATGTAGGGCATGTACGCGAGTGTAGGCCCGTCGATGTGCGTCGGGGGCAACGATTCGGACTCAGAATCGACGAAGTTGACCTACTCGGGTCGCGCGGTGCGTCGCGGAATGACATGCTCGGGGTTGCTGATTTGCCACTGAAGCCCCACTCTCCGGAGGACCTCAATGCGCCTGCACAGAATCGCCACGGTTGGAGTGTCGCTCCTCGCTGTAGGAGCCCTCGCTGCCTGCTCATCAGGATCGAGTCCGTCACCGAGTGCGAGTTCGGGAGGAGCCGCCAGTAGCGCGTCGGCGGTGCCCAGCGGCAGCGCTTCCGTTGGCAACGACAGCGATGTGCGTCCGTACGAACCCGCGCACGCCGGTGGCACGCTTACGCTCCTAGGCAAGAGCGCAGCCGGAACACTTGACCCCAAGGTCAACTACACGTTGCAGTTCTGGCAGTTGTACCAAGCCACCTACGACGGCCTCACCGCCTTCAAGCACGTCGACGGCGAAGGATCGTTCACCGTGGTGCCCGACTTGGCTGAGTCGATTCCTGAGGCGACCAACGGCGGCAAGACGTACGTGTTCACACTGCGTCAAGGCATCAAGTTCTCCGATGGCACCGACCTCACGACCGACGACGTCGTCGCCTCGTTCCAGCGCATCTTCAAGGTGTCGAGCCCCACAGCGGGTTCGTTCTACAACGGCATCGTGGGCGCTGAGGCCTGCTTGACGACCCCCGACACCTGCACGCTCGAGGGTGGAGTGGTCGGCGACAAGGCCGCTGGCACCGTGACGATCAACCTCACGGCCCCCGACCCTGAGTTCCTCTACAAGCTCTCGGTGCCGCACGCGGCGATCAACCCGAAGAGCGCACCCACCAAGGATGCGGGCAACACGCCCATTCCTACGACCGGCGCCTACATGTTCAAGTCGTACGACCCGAACACGGCGCTGGTGATGGTGCGCAACCCCAACTTCAAGGAATGGAACCGCGCGGCGCAACCCGCTGGCTACCCAGACGAGATCAACTACAAGTTCGGCCTCACCGTTGAGGCTGAAGTCACGGCCGTTGAAAACAACCAGGCGAACTGGCTCTACGACCCGCCCCCGGCCGACCGCTTGGCCGAGATTGGTTCGAAGTACGCCAGCCAAGTGCACGTCAACCAACTCACGGCGTTCTGGTACTTGCCACTCAACGTCAACCTCGCTCCGTTCGACAACCTCAAGGCGCGCCAGGCAGTGAACTGGGCGATCGATCGCAACGCGATCGTGAAGTTGTACGGCGGAGCGAACCTCGCCCAGCCGGTCTGCACGATTCTGCCGCCTGGATTCCCGGGCTACGAGGCCAACTGCCAGTACACGAATCCTGCTGGCGACACGTGGCAAGGCGCTGATCTCGAGAAGGCCAAGCAGTTGGTGACTGAGTCGGGTACCGCCGGCCAAGAGGTCACGGTGATCGTTGCCGATGACGAGGTGAACAAGGCCGTCGGTGAGTATGTGCAGTCGGTGCTCAACCAGATTGGGTACAAGGCCAAGGTGAAGGCAATCTCTGGAAACATCCAGTTCACCTACATTCAAAACAGCAACAACAAGGTGCAGATCAGCGTCACGCAGTGGTACCAGGACTACCC
>CAIYMF010000249.1 GCA_903927265.1 uncultured bacterium
GACTACTGGGAGCCGAACTCGGCCTGACCCTCGCCAGTCGTCAGCCCGTGGAAGACGCTGAGCCCGTAGGACTACTCGACGAGGAACTGCCTGACGAGGATCCACCAGACGACCCACCAGAAGACCCACCAGAAGACCCACCAGACGATCCGCCACCTGACGACGCATTCGGGTCGACGCCACAAATCACCGTGGGACTCGGCTTGTACTTCGTGGTGTGTGGCTCGACTTTCACCAACTTGCCGGACTTGTAGAAGAGTCGGTCAACGATGATGTTGAACCCCTCGACTCCGGTCTGCGCGTGGCAATCGGTGTCGGAACTGTAGATCTTCTCGAATGGCACCTTGTCGGTGCGTTCATGGAACTTCGAGTCGATCTTGCTCCAGATTTTGGTACTCCAGAGGGTGACGCGAATCGACTCCTGCGTCATTTCGGTCTTGATCAGAATGCCGTACGGAGTGTTATTCGTGAAGCGCATATCGAAATCGCCCCACGCCACGGTGGCCTCACGCCCCGGCTCGTAGCGAGCAATGTAGATCGAGTGAGCCCGGTGTTGAACAAGGTCAAGGCCGGCAAACCACGCACCGTTGTACATCGCCGTGGTCGCTGTTGAGACGCCACCGCCTTCATCCATCTTGAGTACTCCGCCGGTGCCCACGACGAAACCCTTGGTATAGCCGTGCTCGACCGTGCGTTCCTTAATGGTGTCGTTCATCGAGAACGTCTCACCGGGCATCAGCACGGTGCCGTCGATGTATTTGGCCGCCTGCCCAATGTTCTGCACGCGGTACGGGGCGAAGGCAAAGTGCTGGTAGTACGTGGCGACAACCTGCTTGATGCCGATGTTCTTGATCTGGGCCGTGGTGCGGTCTGGAAGGATCGGCCCGAATGCCGCGTTGACAACTCGCTGGTCACCGGACTTGGTGAGCACGCCGGCAACAGCGTCGGCCAATTTCGATGGCTCAATTCCGTAACCGATGGACGACGGAACCAACACTGGCTTGTGCTTCTTGATCGTGAACGTGGCGTTGCGGCCAGGTTGTTCAACCTTGGCGAATTCGCTGGAGATCATCTTGTGCAGTTCGAGGCCGTCGATGACGGGCTTGAGAGTCGAACCGTCTGGCGCAAAACTCAGCACACCTTCCATGTCGTACGTTCCTGCGGCCGAGCCCTTCTTTCCCTTGGCCTTGATGGTGACGGGCTCAGCCAGCGCAGGAGTCGCGACGTTTTCGAGGACTTTCTTGGCTTCGGCAGTAGTAACGGCGGGCTGCACCACGACAACGGGTAGCGTCACCGGCTTGGTGGAGTGCAGGTAGGCGTCCTTGATGGCCTGTGCCGCAGCCTCCTGATCGATCTGCCGCCCGGCCGTCCCAGGAATCAGCACCGCTTTACCGTTGCGGATTTCGATGTCGGCATTGACCGGCTGAGTATCGACTTGGGTGGCGAGTCCGGCAAGGACGTTGGCCACCTTGGCATCGTTGACTCGGATAACCGGATCAAGTTGATTGCCGCCAGCAATCCGATGCACCAGCAGCATTGGATTCCAACTCGTTCCGGTGGCCTGCGCGACGGTTGCTGCCGCATCGAAGGACAGGCCCAACTGCGACGGGCGCACGGTGACCTTATGGCCCGCGACGCGCAGAGAGAGAGGGGCCGACGCCGGCTTGGCCATCTGCTTTTTGAGGTACGAGGTGGCTTGCGCGTCGGTCTTGTCGCCGATGTTGTGTCCGAGAACGACCGTATCGGCAGGCACCTGATCTGACCCACCGGTCGCGAGTCCGACGTAGACGACCCCAGCCGCTGCCAAGACCCCTCCCGTAAACATCACAGCCCGGCGACCTGAGTGCGGACGCGACGGAGACGGTGACACGCGGGAACCTTTCGCTGTCGGACGACACGGTCGAATCACACGAGGCAATTCGCGGGAGGAGCAGGCAGGACCCGCTCCTCTAGGGTAACCCGCCCGGCCCCGTAACGACGGATCGGGCGCGAGGGCTCACTCGGCTACTAGGCCGAGCAACCCCCACCCGACAACGGTCGACAGCCCGATAAAGTTCGCTGGCTGAGCCGCAATCCCTCAGATTCCAGCCAGCGTCGCCGTCTGGGTTCGCAGATCGATCGTGGCGTCGGCCGCAACCTCGACCGGCTGGACGGGTCCGGCCGCCTCAAGAACATCGGTGATTTCCATCCCGATCAGCTCATGGTGCTCAACAAGGGCATCGCGCAGAGCCGCCACCAAGTGCTGGTTGGCCCCGAGCAGCAAGCGGACGTAGTCGCGCTGGGCCTGCAGCATCCGTTCGACCTGCTCACGTCCCGTGGAATCGGAGAGTACGCGGCCGACGATGTTCTGGTCTGAGAATGCCGACGACTGCACGGCGGCGTACGAAATGAGGGTGTCGTCCATCCCGCACGCGCCGACCATCTGCGCTGCGACGTTCGTCGCGTATAGAAGGTCACCACCGGGGCCGGTGGAAATGTCGTTGAAGAAAATCTCTTCCGCCACCTGTCCACCCATGGCAATGCGAATAAGAGCAATCATTTCCGACTTCGACCGGGTGTAGACCTCGTCACGGTCACCGTGAGCGAGCATGCCCAGCGCGTCGCGCCGCTTGATGATCGAAAGCACCTCAAGTCGACGCTGCGGAGCTAGCAGCCACGCGACGGTCGCATGGCCAGCCTCGTGAGTGGCGATCAGCCGCTGCTCGTGGTCGGTGTACTGCACCGGCTGCCCCAAACCCACTTCCTCCACCAAACGGGCGCTCTCGACATCGCGCCGACTCATGGAGGTTGAGCCACGACGCACTGCATTCACCAGAGCTTCGTCAAGTAGGTGCTCGATCATCACCGGGCTGTAGCCCTGGGTGACAGCTGCCAGACCATCGCGTACGACATCACTATCGAGTTCCGCGTCGTGTGCCTTGCCTGCGAGGAAGTGATCGAATAGCGCGCGTCGGCCGGTGCGACCGGGCAACTCGAAGGTGAGGCGACGATCGAAACGACCGGGGCGCAACAGGGCGGGGTCAAGTGCGTCTGCCCGGTTGGTGGCAGCGATCAACAAGATGTTCGTTGAGGGCGGTACCGGCCGCTGAATCTGGCGATGGGCAGGCAGGAAGAGATTGATCTTGTCGGTGAACCAACTTCGCATGCGCTGCATACCGGAGGGGTCATCGAACGACTGCATCTGAACGAGCAGTTCGTTGACCACGCCGCCAACGCCCTCAGAGACCATCGAGCGGTTAATGACCATCGACGCTGCCTGCGAGTAGACAGTCGGCAGGCCTTCCATGCCACCGCAACCAGTGATCGTGTGATGCGCCGCCATGGGCGAGGCAGTCATCGCCATCCCACCGCGCACGGTCGCGATGGCGTCGATCTCTTCGATGAATCCGATGGCCCCGCCCTCGCGGCGCGCGGCCTTA
>CAIYMF010000250.1 GCA_903927265.1 uncultured bacterium
AACTCCACCGCCGAGTAGAAGCAGCAGGTAAATCGCGTTGGCAACCGCGAGCGTTGCTTCGGCACGGAGCACTCCCGAGAGTGCGAAACCGAGACTGCAGAACGCTGCGGTACCCATGAGCAGAAGTACCACCACGGCGAGTGGTGAGCCGTGGGGATGCCAGCCGAGTACCAACGCGACCGCCGCGATGAGCGCCACTTGCAGGACTTCAGTGGCGGCAACGGCCAGAAACTTCGCTACTAACAACTGGCCTCGGCTCAGCGGGGTGGAGCCGAGGAATTTGAGCGCCCCTGCTCGGCGATCGAAACCGGTGGCGATAGCCAATCCTGTGAAGGCGGTCGACATCACGGCAAGTGCGAGGATGCCCGGGGTCACCACATCGATTCGCGCTGACGTTCCTAGGTCGAGGATCGGAACGACCGTCAGGGCCACCAGCAAGATCAGCGGAATTCCGAGGGTGAGTAACAGTTGCTCGCCGTTGCGCAAGGTGGTGCCGAGTTCGAGCACAGTTTGACTACGAACCCGGCGACCGACAGACGCTGCACCAGGAGCGGGGGAGTAGTCGACAGGCGCGGTCATGGGCGTAGCTCGCGTCCGGTGAGGTCGAGAAACACATCTTCAAGAGACCGCTGCCTCAGCGACAGTTCCGAGGTGACCACTAGGTGATCGGTGCACCACGTGGCGACACGGGCGGTGAGGTCAGGACCGACATCACCGGTGAAGACGTAGTGACCGGAACTCACCTCACGCACGGTGACCTCCGCGGGCACCACGGCAGCAAGATCGGCAACCGCAACAGGCTCACGCGTACGTACCGTCAGCACAGACGCAGGCTCAGCACCGATGAGTTGTGGCAACGTGCCTTCGGCAACCGTTGTGCCCGCATCGATGATCACCACATGGTCGGCGATCCGCTCAGCCTCCTCAAGCAGATGCGTGGTCAGCACGATCGTGACTCCGGCCAGGGTGAGTTCTCGAACGACATCCCACACCGCAAGTCGCGCCTGCGGGTCAAGGCCCGTGGTGGGTTCATCGAGAATCACCAGTTCAGGGCGGCCCACAATGGCCAAGGCAAAAGCCAACCGCCGTTGCTCACCGCCTGACAGTCTTCGGACCGGTGTTCGGCCAAGGCCGGACAAGCCGAGTCGCTCGGACAGCGCCGCGGTGTCGAGTGGAACGGCGTAGAGCGAGGACACGTGGTCAAGCAGTGTCGCGGCGCTCGCTCCGGGATGCATGCCGCCCGACTGCAGCATGACGCCAACCCGGGGACGCAGGGCTGTCCGGTCACTGCGGGGATCGCGGCCAAGGACTCGCACCACTCCAGAGTCGGCGGTGCGGAATCCTTCACAGATCTCCAGCGCGGTTGTCTTTCCTGCTCCATTTGGTCCTAGTACCGCGGTGACGTGGGCAGCCGGAGCCGTGAAGGTCAGTTCGTTCAGCGCGGTCACAGACCCGTACCGCTTACATAGTTCGAGCACCTCGAGCGCCGATTCGGTCACGCGTTGATCCTAGGCAGACTGGCCCCCCGGGTTGCGTGCGGGAGGAAATACGCAACAATAGGGTTGTGAAAACATTGGCGGGTTCCACACGGGTCCTGCGCTCCTTGCTCGACGAGGGGCCGGCAACCGCTACTGAGTTGGCTCGACGACTCGATCTCACCCCCGCCATGGTGCGTCGCCACCTTGACGACCTCCTGGCTGAAGGCGACGTCACGCCCAGTGACCGGGCCCCTTTCGGACCTGTTGGTCAGCGAGGCCGTGGCCGACCGGCACGGGTTTACTCAATGACCTCGAAAGGCCGAGGAGTATTCGACCAGGAATACGACGACGTGGCCGTGGGGGCCCTGCGCTTTCTCGCCGACCGTGACGGCGATGATGCCGTCCTCGAATTTGCCCGCCAGCGCGTTTCCGAACTTGAGCGCAGATACCGACCCGTGGTCGACTCTGTAGCCGACGCAAGCCGACGAGTTGCCGAACTGGCTGCCGCTCTTACCGCCGATGGTTACGCGGCAAGCGTCACACCTGCCTCGTCAACCGCTGATCAACTCTGCCAGCACCATTGCCCGGTGGCGCACGTCGCCGAGGAGTTTCCACAATTCTGCGAGGCAGAGACCGAAGCTTTTGAACGACTTCTCGGGAGTCATGTCACTCGCTTAGCCACCATCGGGCACGGAGATGGTGTGTGTACTACGCATGTTCCCCGCGTAACACCCTCCTCCGGAAGGAATGCCTCATGACCGATCTTGCGCGCCCCGAACTCGACGGCATCGGGACATACGAATACGGATGGGCCGATGCCGACGTTGCGGGAGCCAACGCCAGACGCGGAATCAACGAAGACGTTGTCCGCGATATCAGCGCCAAGAAGAACGAGCCTGAGTGGATGCTGGACATGCGCCTCAAGGGTCTCAAACTGTTCTTCAAGAAGCCGATGCCGAACTGGGGTTCCGACCTGTCAGGAATTCACTTCGACAACATCAAATACTTCGTGCGCTCCACTGAGAAGCAAGCCACCTCATGGGAAGAACTGCCAGACGACATTAAGAACACCTACGACCGTCTGGGCATCCCTGAAGCTGAGAAGCAGCGGCTCGTCGCCGGTGTGGCAGCGCAGTACGAGAGCGAAGTCGTGTACCACGCGATTCGGGAAGATCTAGAGCAGCAGGGAGTGCTGTTCCTGGACACCGACAGTGGCCTACGCGAGCACGAAGACCTCTTCCGCGAGTACTTCGGCTCGGTGATTCCTGCGGGCGACAACAAGTTCGCGGCCCTGAACACCGCGGTGTGGTCCGGCGGATCATTCATCTACGTCCCGCCGGGGGTGAACGTCGAGATTCCTCTTCAGGCCTACTTCCGCATCAACACCGAGAACATGGGTCAATTCGAGCGCACGCTGATCCTCGTCGACGAGGGTGCCAATGTGCACTATGTCGAAGGCTGCACGGCGCCGATCTACTCAAGCGATTCGTTGCACTCTGCTGTCGTTGAGATCGTCGTGAAGAAGGGTGCTCGCTGTCGTTACACGACTATTCAAAACTGGTCGAACAACGTGTACAACCTCGTGACCAAGCGGGCCACCGCTGCTGAGGGCGCCACCATGGAATGGATCGATGGCAACATCGGCTCGAAGGTCACGATGAAGTACCCAGCGGTTTGGCTGATGGGCGAGCACGCCACCGGTGAGACGCTCTCGATCGCATTCGCCGGAGAGGGACAACACCAAGATGCCGGCGCCAAGATGGTGCACGCGGCCCCCAACACGTCATCGACCATCGTGTCAAAGTCGGTAGCGCGCGGTGGCGGCCGCACGTCGTACCGCGGACTGGTTCAGATTCTTGAAGGTTCACACGGCTCGAAGAGCTCGGTGAAGTGCGATGCACTCCTCATCGATGACATCAGTCGCAGCGACACCTACCCGTACGTCGACGTGCGTGAAGACGATGTCTCGATGGGGCACGAGGCAACGGTGTCAAAGGTGAGCGCTGACCAGCTGTTCTATCTGATGTCGCGCGGCATGACTGAAGATGAGGCGATGGCGATGATCGTGCGGGGGTTCGTCGAGCCCATCGCTCGCGAACTTCCCATGGAGTACGCGCTTGAGCTCAACCGGTTGATCGAATTGCAGATGGAAGGAGCGGTCGGCTGATATGACCGTCATCGCAGATGCACCGGTCGCCGGTGCGCCAACCGGGCGTGAAGAGGCGTGGCGTTTCACGCCGATCGCGAGGCTGCGTGGGCTGCACGACTCGGTTGAAGGTGCAGTGGGTGCACAGGTTGCGGTTGTCACCTCACCCGTGGCCGCTTTCGCACATGTCTCAACAGATTCCCTCCCTGCAGCATCCGGCCCGATCGAATGGCCGGCGGCTCTCGCGCGCGCGGCATCAACACAATCGGGTGTACTGACGATTCCTGCTCACAGCGATTCCGCGGTTCCCACGAGGGTGACCGTTACTGGTACCGGTGCTGATTCGACCGTGCTGACTCATCTGGTGATTGTTGCCGAGCGGGGTTCACGAAGCGTCGTGGTGATCACACACGAGGGGTCGATCACTTTGTCGGCCAACATCGAGATTCAGGTGGGCGACGGTGCTGACCTCACCGTGATTTCCATTCACGACTGGGCCAACGACTCAGTGCACCTGGGCCGTCAACACGCGGTCCTCGGTCGAGATGCTCGGTTCCGATCATTGATCGCCACCTTGGGTGGCGATGTGGTGCGCATCGTTCCGACAGTTGAATACAGTGCGCCTGGCGGAGATGCGGAATTGCTGGGTGTCTTCTTCGCTGAAGCGGGTCAGCACATTGAGCACCGTCTACTCGTCGATCACTCACAGCCGCATTGTCGTAGCAGCGTTGCCTACAAGGGTGCGTTACAAGGCGATGGCGCACACTCGGTGTGGATCGGTGACGTCATCATTCGCGCCGACGCTGTCGGAACAGAAACCTATGAGATCAACCGCAATCTTCTGCTTACCGAAGGCGCACGCGCTGATTCTGTTCCGAACCTCGAAATCGAAACGGGCAACGTGGCGAGCGCGGGGCATGCCAGCACCACAGGCCGCTTCGATGATGAGCAACTGTTCTACCTCCAGGCGCGCGGGATTGACCCCGAAACCGCACGACGACTTGTTGTGCGCGGATTCTTTGCCGAGTTAGTCAGCCGTATTGCCGACGATGAAGTCGCCGCTCACATCATTGGCAGTATCGAGGAGAAGCTGGGCGACGCCCCGCTCGACGAAGGGACCATCTGATGGGATTCGAGCCTACGATCCGGCTCGCTGACCTTGCCGAAGGCACCGCGAAACTCGTGACCATTGAGGGCACGCCGGTTGCCCTGGTGCACGCGGAGGGCGAAGTCTTCGCAATCAACGACATCTGTTCACACGCCGACGTCTCCCTCTCAGAAGGCGAAGTTGACGGTTGCACTCTCGAGTGCTGGTTACACGGCAGCCGCTTCGACCTGCGCACGGGCAAGCCCACTGGTCTGCCAGCTATTTCACCCGTTCCTGTCTATGCCGTCAGCATCGAGGGCGCAGGAGACGACGCAGTGATCTGCGTCGACATCACGAAGGGATCGCCCTCATGAGCATTCTCAACATCCACGATCTACACGTTCAGGTCGAGTCCGATGCAGGAGTCCGCGAGATTCTGCGCGGCGTCGATCTCACCATCGAAAGTGGTCAGACCCACGCAATCATGGGCCCCAATGGTTCGGGTAAGTCGACTCTTGCTTACACGATTGCCGGACACCCCAAGTACACCGTGACTCAGGGTTCTATCACCCTGGATGGCGTCGACGTCGTGTCGATGACTGTTGATGAGCGGGCGCGCGCCGGACTCTTCCTCGCCATGCAGTACCCCGTCGAGGTTCCAGGTGTCTCGGTGTCGAACTTCCTGCGCACGTCGGTTACTGCCATTCGCGGCGAGGCACCGAAGCTGCGTGACTGGCTCAAGGAACTCAAGGCGGCGATGGCTGCACTCAGCGTCGACCCGAAGTTTGCAGAGCGCAATGTCAATGAAGGTTTCTCGGGCGGCGAGCGTAAGCGCCACGAGATTTTGCAACTTGATCTCCTGCGTCCGCGCTTCGCTGTACTCGATGAGACCGACTCAGGTCTCGACGTCGATGCGTTGAAGGTCGTCGCCGAGGGAGTCAATCGTGTACGTGAAGCCACCGACATTGGCGTACTGCTGATCACCCACACGACCCGGTTGCTTCGCGAGATTCCGGCGGAGTTTGTTCACGTGTTCGTCGATGGGCGCATTGTGGCCGACGGCGGCCCCGAACTTGCTGACGAGATCGAAGCGTCGGGCTACGAGCGTTTCCTTGGGGCTCCGGCGACATCATGACCTCGTTGTCGACCACTGGCCTTCTCGACGTTGAGTCGATCAAGGCAGACTTTCCGATCTTGTCGCGCACCGTGCGCGATGGGCGGAAGTTGGTGTACCTCGACAGTGGTGCCACATCGCAAAAGCCACGGCAGGTACTTGATGCCGAGCGCGCGTTCTACGAGCAGCACAACGCCGCGGTCCATCGGGGCGCCCATCAACTCGCCGAAGAAGCAACCGATGCCTACGAGTCAGCGCGTCAACGAATCGCTGCATTCGTCGGAGCGCCGGCGAGCGAACTGGTATTCACGCGCAATGCCACCGAGTCGATCAACCTCGTTGCCTACGCGTTTAGCAATGCCACCGACAAGGCGCGTCAGGGCGTAGCGCTGCCGGAGGCGACGAAACGGTTTGTGATTGGCCCTGGTGACGAAGTACTCGTCACCGAGATGGAACATCATGCCAACCTCGTTCCGTGGCAGGAGTTGTGTCTCAAGACAGGCGCCACGTTGCGGTGGCTTGGACTTAGTGACGAAGGTCGTCTTGACCTTGACGCATTGAGCTCGTTGCTGACCGAGCGCACCAAGGTGGTGTCAGTCGTTCACCAGTCGAACATTCTCGGCACCGTGAATCCGGTTCAGGAAATTGCACGTGCGGCCCATGCCGTGGGCGCGCTTGTACTCGTTGACGCCTGCCAGTCCGTGCCACACATGCCGCTCAACGTCAATGAGCTCGGTGCCGATCTTGTCGCCTGGAGCGGACACAAGATGCTCGGACCCACTGGCATCGGGTGTCTCTGGGGTCGCGCTGAGGTCCTCGACTCGATGCCGCCGTTCCTCACAGGCGGTTCGATGATCGAGACGGTGTTCATGGAAGGAAGCACGTACGCACCTCCGCCTCAGCGATTCGAGGCCGGCGTACCCATGGCAGCCCAAGCTATTGGCCTGGCCGCGGCGGTTGATTACCTGCAAGCAGTCGGAATGCCGGCAATCGCGGCCCACGAGCATGCGCTGACACAGGCTGCCGTCGCGAGCCTGGTCGCAATTCCCGGAGTACGAATTATCGGGCCGGCGACCACGATTGATCGTGGCTCAGCGTTGTCGTTCGTTGTCGACGGAGTTCACCCGCACGATGTCGGGCAGATTCTCGACTCGCTGGGTATCGCTGTTCGCGTGGGACATCACTGCGCGTGGCCCGTGTGTCGACGCTACGGAGTACCGGCGACGACCCGAGCAACCTTCTATCTCTATAACGGACTCGACGACGTCATTGCTCTCACCGAGGGCGTTCACGAGGTTCGCAGATTCTGGGGTGTGTCCTGATGCAGGTCGAATCGTTGTACCAAGAGATCATTCTTGACCACTACAAGCGGCCTCACGGTCGTGGGCTACGTGAGCCCTTTAATACCGAGGTACATCACGTCAATCCCACGTGTGGGGATGAAATCACCCTGAGAGTGCTGATCAGCGGATTCGGCGACGACATGGTGGTCGAGGACGTCTCCTACGAATCCCAAGGTTGCTCGATCTCGCAGGCAAGCGCGAGCGTGATGTTCGATTTGGTGGCCGGCGAAACCGTTGACGATGCCCTGCGGGCTCAAGAAGAGTTCTTGCACGTGATGCACAGTCGGGGCGAGGCCGAGCCCGATGAAGAAATCTTGGGTGACGCTGTGGCTTTTCAAGGCGTTGCGAAGTACCCGGCACGGGTGAAGTGCGCCCTCCTAGGTTGGATGGCGTTGAAGGATGCGGTGGCTCAGGCTGCGACCGCTCATGAGGAGGATTTGGACTGATGACTGAGACCGCTGCCGCGCCCACGTCGGCCGACGACGTGATGGAAGCCTTGCATGACGTGGTTGACCCTGAACTGGGCATCAACGTCGTTGACCTCGGCCTCGTCTACGGAGTTGAAGTGGATGACGCCAACACTGCCACCGTCGACATGACGTTGACCTCAGCCGCGTGTCCTCTGACCGACGTCATCGAGGATCAGATGCGAGCGGCCCTCGACGGGCTTGTGGCCGACTACCGCATCAACTGGGTCTGGATGCCACCGTGGGGACCGGACAAGATCACCGATGAGGGTCGCGAGATGCTGCGCGCCCTCGGTTTCAACGTCTGACACCGTCTAGGCGAAGGTGTTGCAGCTGGCGATGTCGCCGGACTTGAATCCGATGTTGAACCACTTCTGACGGTCTGCGGCGCTGCCGTGCGTGAACTTGTCGGGGTTCACCCGCATACCGGCATTAGCCATAATCTTGTCGTCACCCACTGCGGCGGCAGCCTGAAGCGCCTGCTCAAACTCGGCTTGCGTGATCTTCTGGTTGCCCTGTTTGTTCGCAATGACTCCGTACACGCCGGCGTAGCAGTCGGCCTGCAATTCCATCTTCACGCTCAGCGCGTTCTCCTGGCGAGGGTTCTGCTGTTGCAGTTTGCGCACCTTCGCCTCAGTGCCGAGCAGTGTCTGCAGGTGATGGCCGACCTCGTGAGCGATGACATACGTCTGTGCGTAGCGGCCGGAAGCTCCGATCTGCTTGAACAGGGTGTTCATGTAGTCGAGATCGATGTACACCGACTGGTCAGGCGGGCAGTAAAACGGGCCGGTATTGCTCTGAGCCATTCCGCAGCCCGTGCGCACTGACTTGGTGAAATACACCAACTTGGGCTTGCGGTACTGCTGACCCTTGGCGGCGAAGTACGAAGTCCACACCTCATTGATCTCGTTGTGGCTCTTGAGGATGTAGCAGTCGTCGTACTGGACGATCGCCTCCTTCGTCACACACCGAGTCGCCATGTTCTTGGGGTCGCCTGACACCACGGTCTGCGTGGTGCCGCTTCCCTGCAACTGCGAGGACGACTGGCCCGAGCCTTGGCACTGGCTGAGAACGAGGAGCGCAACGATGATGATCAAGCCGATGCCGCCCATGCTGCCCAGCGATTTGCCTGCGAGCCCTCCGGCCACAATGCTGCCAAGTCCACCCGCGTCGAGTCCGCCTCCTCCACCGGAGGCACCCCCGCCGCCTCCGAGACCGCCGAGTCCACCACCTCCGAACGCGCCGCCGCCGCCGGAGGCTCCCGATTGGCCGCGCCGATCGTCGAGCTCAGATAGGTCGATCTTGTCGTCGTCGAACTCCATCGGTCCTCCGGTCAGGGATCCACGTTCAGACTAAGAGGTTATGTCACGGGTGCCTGCCATGCCCGGTTCAACGGCACAGTGGCGGGGCTCGGTTCCGGATTCCCTTAGACTGATCTCACCGTGATCGTCGCCACTGACCTTGAGCTGCGCGCCGGGGCCCGCCTTCTGCTCGAGGGAGCCAGCCTCCGCGTGTCTGCTGGCGACCGCATTGGCCTCGTGGGTCGCAACGGAGCGGGCAAGACCACCCTCACGTCGGTCTTAGCGGGGGAGCGGGCACCAGCGGCCGGTACCGTCACTCGCAGTGGCCCGGTGGGATACCTGCCACAGGATCCACGCACCGGCGACCTTGAGGTCATCGCCCGCGATCGCATCCTCTCCGCACGGGGGCTCGACGGGGCTATCCGCCGCATGAGGGAAGCCGAGCAAGCGATGTCAGCGAACGACGGTGAAGCCCGCGAGAAAGCGATGCGCCGCTACACCTCGGCCGAGACAGACTTCCTCAGCGCCGGTGGTTACGCGACTGAAAGCGAAGCGGCCACCATCGCCTCGAGTGTGGGCTTGGAGGAGCGGATTCTTGCTCAGCCGCTGGGCACCTTGTCAGGTGGTCAGCGTCGGCGAGTGGAACTTGCCCGAATCCTGTTCGGCCAAAGTGAAACGCTGTTGCTTGACGAGCCGACCAACCACCTCGATGCCGATTCGATCGTCTGGTTGCGTGAGTACTTGCGTGCCTACCGCGGTGGGCTGGTTGTGATCTCCCACGATGCGGCAATGCTGGATGCCGTCGTCAACCGCGTACTGCACCTCGACGCCAACCGCGGGGCTCTTGATACCTACAACGTCGGCTGGGGCGCCTACCTTCAGCAACGCGAAACCGACGAGCGTCGTCGTAAACGTGAGCGTGCCAATGTTGAGAAGACCGCGGCTGCACTGCAATCGCAAGCTGACCGCATGCGGGCCAAGGCAACCAAAGCGAAGGCCGCCCAGTCGATGGCCAAACGGGCAGAGCGACTCGTGAGGGGCTTGGAAGATGTTCGCGTATCCGATCGCACCGCACGATTGCGATTCCCCAAGCCGGCCGCGTGTGGACGCACTCCGCTCACCGCGACGGGGCTGTCGAAGTCGTATGGATCGCTGGAAGTGTTTACTGATGTGGATCTTGCGATCGACCGCGGCAGCCGAGTAGTGATCCTTGGCCTCAACGGTGCAGGAAAGACGACGCTGCTGCGAGTCTTGGCCGGCGCCGACGTGGCAGACACTGGGGAGGTCGAGCCAGGGCATGGGCTTCGATTGGCCTACTACGCTCAGGAGCACGAGACACTCGATCCCGCGAGAAGTGTGCTCGAAAACATGCGCAGCTCGGCACCCGATCTCACCGATACCGAAGTGCGGGGGGTGCTCGGATCGTTCCTGTTCTCCGGAGATGTCGTCGATCAGTTGGCCGGCACCCTTTCTGGCGGCGAGAAGACACGTTTGGCGCTTGCCACGCTCGTCGTGAGCAAAGCCAACGTGCTGCTCCTTGACGAACCGACCAACAACCTTGATCCCGCGAGCCGTGAAGAAATCCTAGGTGCACTGAGCAGTTACGAAGGTGCCGTGGTGCTCGTCACTCACGATGAGGGCGCCGTGCTCGCATTGGCACCTGAGCGTGTCCTGCTGTTACCCGACGGCGTCGAGGATCTGTGGTCCGACGATTACGTCGACTTGGTCTCCCTCGCTTGAGGCACGAGTCGTACGTCAGGATGTAGGTATGGACGCATCACTCCTTGCAGCCGGCAACGTCAAAGTCGATGTTGACGGCGCCGTCATGACCGTCACACTCGACCGTGCCGAGGCGCGCAACGCTCAAACCCCGAAGACCTGGGAAGCCCTCGTGCACGTGGGTCATGAACTCCCCGCCGACGTGCGGGTCGTCGTGCTTCGCGGCGCCGGCTCGACGTTCTCGGCTGGACTCGACCGAAGAATGTTCACCCCCGAAGGAATTCCCGGCGAACCATCGCTGCTCAGCCTCGCCACTGCGTCAGATAGTGAAGTCGACGCGCAGATCAGCGCCTATCAGGATGCGTTCACGTGGTGGCGGGCAAGTGATGCCATCACCATTGCAGCAGTTCAGGGTCACGCCATTGGTGCCGGATTTCAACTCGCGCTTGGTTGCGATCTGATCGTGGCCGACGAAACTGCCCTTTTCAGCATGAAGGAGCCTTCATTCGGACTTGTGCCAGATCTTGCAGGCACGGCCCCACTTGTTGAGGCTGTGGGGTATTCGCGTGCGCTAGAGATTTGCGCCTCCACGCGAAGTGTGGGGGCGCACGAAGCCCTGCGGATCGGTCTGGTGGTGGCGGTGGCCCCGGTCGGAGGGCTCGACACCGCGGTTTCGGCGCTCATTGCTCCCATCCTGGCAAATCCGGCGGATTCGGTGACGGCCACCAAACACCTGCTTCGAGGGGCTCAGCATCGTCACCCGGTCGACCAACGGGCCGCGGAAAGAGATGCGCAGCGTGAGCGATTGCACGCATTGGCGGCCCTGGCGGGCCTTGGCTCTTAACTCACTCGGGCATATCTATTCGCTCGGAAGTGTTGTCGTCTGCGTCGCTGACGTCATTTCTGACGGCAAGGAAGGAACTTCATGTCGCACGCCAACTGGGCTGCCTATCGATCGATGACGTCTGATCAATCTGTCAAAGACCGCACCATCGCGCCAGGCACCACCAAACGGATCATCGCGTACGCACGGCCCTATCGCACACTGGTGGTGTTGTTCATCGTGATCTTGGTGATTGACTCCTTCCTCGTGGTGGCACAGCCTCTGCTCTTCCGTCGGATCGTTGACCAAGGAATTACCCCAGGAAATGCCGCCGTTGTCACAACCGGAGCTCTTCTTGTGGCGCTAGTCGCCATCGTCAATGCCGGACTCGGTCTTGTCAGCCGAAGTTTCTCTAGTCGAATCGGTGAGGGCCTGATTTACGACCTACGCACTGAAGTGTTCGCGCACGTACAGCGCCAGCCAGTGGCGTTCTTCACCCGCACACAGACGGGAGCACTGGTTTCACGCTTGAACAACGACGTCATCGGAGCCCAACAAGCCTTCACCTCAACTCTTTCCAATGTGCTCGGAAACATGATTAGTCTCGTGGTTGTCCTTGTCACGATGTTCCTGCTTTCCTGGCAGATCACTCTCGTCTCGCTGATCCTGCTTCCCGTCTTCTTGCTGCCCGCCCGCTGGATGGGGCGCAAGTTGCAGAGTCTCACCCGTCAACAGATGCAGTTGAACGCCGACATGAGTAGTCAGATGACCGAGCGCTTCAATGTGTCAGGGGCTCTGTTAGTCAAACTCTTTGGCCGGCCCGAGGATGAGGACGCCAACTTCTCGGCCAAGGCTGCGCGCGTGCGCGACACCGGTATTCAAATCGCGATGTCGAGCCGCGTGTTCATGACGGCGCTGACGCTCGTCGCTGCTCTTGCCACAGCATTGGTGTACGGAGCGGGCGGTAACGCGGTCATTGCCGGCGCGATGACACTCGGAACGCTACTCGCTCTCGTCGGGTTGCTCGCCCAGTTGTACGGACCGCTGACTTCGATCTCAAGCGTGCGCGTCGACATCATGACCGCGCTGGTGTCGTTCGAGCGCGTATTTGAGGTGCTTGACCTACCGCCGCTCGTCCAAGAGCCCACCGATCCCGTCGCCATTCCAGAGGGAGCCATCGGCGTTGAATTCGATCAGGTGGTCTTCCGATACCCCACCGCCGACGAGGTATCGCTGGCATCACTGGAGTCAGTGGCTCGACCCGAGTCTTCAGCCACCGGCGAATTGGTGTTGCACGAACTGACTTTCACGGCGGAACCGGGACAGATGGTGGCACTCGTTGGTCCATCGGGTGCGGGAAAGACCACGATCACGGCACTGACTGCGCGTTTGTACGACGCAACCTCCGGCGCGGTGAGAGTGGGTGGCATTGACGTGCGTGATGCCTCAACGCACGATTTGCGCGATGCCATTGGTGTCGTCACCCAAGACGCCCACATGTTTCACGAGACCATCCGCGCAAACCTGCTCTACGCCCGCCCCGAGGCAACCGAGGACGAACTTTTCGATGCGTTGCGCGACGCGCAGATTCTCACGCTCATCGAGTCGCTTCCCGATGGACTCGACACGGTCGTGGGCGACCGCGGCCACCGCTTGTCGGGTGGCGAGAAGCAACGGCTGGCGATCGCTCGCCTGCTGCTCAAGGCCCCGCGCATCGTGGTGCTCGACGAAGCAACGGCGCACCTCGACAGCGAGAGTGAGCTCGCAGTATCGAATGCGCTCGATAAGGCGCTGGCCGGACGCACGTCGTTGGTCATCGCTCACCGGTTATCCACCGTGCGTAACGCCGATCAAATTCTGGTGATCGATGACGGCCGAGTGGTCGAACGGGGGACCCATGCCGAACTACTTGCGGCGGGTGGCCTGTATTCCGACCTTTACCGCACGCAGTTCACCCGAGATGCCGCCGAGGTCGGTTAAGCGCTGCGCAGCATTCCGCCATCGACTGCGAGCAAGGTGCCGGTGACGTACGACGACGCGGGTGACAGCAGGAAGGCGGCAACGCGAGCGACCTCTTCTGGGTCTCCGTACCGACCGAGAGGAATGTCGACTTCCTTCTTGCGTCGCACTGCGTCGGCCGCGCCCACCGCAGAGTCGAGGGCAAACGTGCGGTCAGTGGCGATGCGGCCGGGCAGGAGACCGTTAACCCGCACCCCATGGGGCGCAAGTTCGTCGGAGAGTTCACGAACGAGCATGGCCTGACCCGGCCGCAACGCGTTGCTCACTGAAAGACCTTCGATGGGTTGGCGCGCACTCGTGGAGATGATCATGACGATGGAACACCCGGCGCCGGCTCCACTCTGCTCGGCACCCCCGACGGCACCGACGGTCGCTCGAACGAGTCGCAGCGTACCGATGATGACGCTGTCGAGTGCCTCATGCCACGCGTGATCCAGGGTTTCCAAAGCACGGCTTGGACGGGGGCTAGGACCGTTGATGAGAACGCCATCGAGTCGGCCAAAACGAGCAACTGCGGCCGCGGCAAGCCGCTCGGCCGCGTTTGGATCGGCGAGATCTGCTGCCACGCCAATGACGCGGCCGGGAGCCTTCTGTGACATTTCTGCGACGGCGGCTTCAAGAACCGATACGTCCCGTGCGCCGACGACGACATTCGCGCCCTCGTCGAGCAACACCTGCGCTGTGGCGCGGCCCATACCTTTGGATCCTCCGGTGATGAGGAAACACCGTCCCTCAATGCCAAGATCCATCTCACCATCGTGCCGTACCGTGTCGTCATGGCGGCGACGAACCCACCGGTGCTCACCCGTACGGGCGCACAGCGAGCGCTGCCGCCTGCGGTGAAGGTGGGCGACCGGGTTGCTGTGATTGCCCCAGGTAGTCCCGTCGAGCCTGCACTGCTCGCCTCCGGGGTCCGTTTGCTGCAGAGCTGGAGTCTGGAAGTCGAGGTCTTTCCCCATGTCCTTGATTCGGGCAGGCACCCACACTTGGCGGGAGACGATGCCGATCGGGCCAGTGATTTCGTCAACGCGATGACTCGCCCTGACATTGCGGCCGTCGTCTGCGCGCGAGGGGGAACTGGGGTTGGGCGCACACTCGAAATGCTCAGTGCCGCCCAATGGAAGGCAATCACGTCGGCAACCCCGCGCATCTTGGTTGGCTCAAGCGATGTGACCGCCCTCCACCTTGCACTTGCGGCTCGCTCGGCCGCAGTCTCAGTCTTTGGCCCAATGCTTGCCACCGACGTGGTGGCCGGAGACAACCCTGATGACGACACGCGTGATTGGCTTTACAAGGCGCTCTTCGATGAGAACACGCACACCCAACTAGTCGGTACGACCGCACGTGATGGTGACGTTGTGAACGCGCCGGTCATCGGGGGGACTCTCACCCTGATTGAGAGCGTGCTCGGAACCAAAGATGCGGCACATGCGAGCGGTTGCATTGTCCTGCTGGAGGACATCGGTGAGCCAGCACGTCGAATTGATCGAAGCCTGACCCATCTTCGTCGCAGCGGGTGGTTCGACGGTGTCGTCGGCTTCATTCTCGGTTCATTCGTTGACTGTGGCCGCGATCCGCGTGATGTCGTTTTGGAACGAATCGGCGACCACCGGGTGCCGGTGATAGCCGATGTGGCCCTCGGACACGGTCGCCCCCAGCACTACATTCCTCTGGGGCAGTACGTCGAGCTCAATCCGTCACTTTCGACCATCAGCTGGACGCGTCGGGTGCAGTCGCTTTCTTGAGTTCGCGCTGATGCTGGGCCTCACGCCGCACCATGATGATCCACACCACGATGGAAGCAAGTCCAATGAGCCCCCACTGACCCACGTACGACAGGTGTGGACCCTCATCGACGGCTGGAGCCGGCAGTGGTGTCAGGCCATCAGACATGGGGGGAATCGAGCCGGTGAGCTCGACAACTCCGGGAAAGACGGTCAGTCCGGTGGCGGCGGCAAATGTTGCAGTGTCAATGCGATTGATCTGATCGGCTGGCACATCACTGGGGTGAATCACAGCATCGTTCAGCGGAATCGCGCGCAACCGGCCGATCACTGTCACTTCGCCAGACGCGCCCGGCGGCGCGCTAACCTGAACGCCTGACGGCGGCAGTGGGATGAAGCCGCGTTCGATGAGTGCGACCTGGCCATCGCCGGTTAACAACGGGGTCACGACGATAAAGCCACTTTGGCCTTGCACGACCTGGCGTCGTAAGAGTCGTGTCTGGTCGTTGAGATACGTGCCCGTTGCCGTCACTTGGCGCCATTCGCGGGTGTCATCGATAACGGAGCCGGTGGGCGCAACCAGGGCGAGGGCCGCCGGTGCTTGCGACCCGTTGCCAATCACAGACGCATTGAGTGCCTTACGCGATTCCCATCGATTCCACTGCCAATCGGCGGCCACCACGCTCAAGGGGACGAGCACCACCAACAGCAGGGTGAGCGCAATCCATCGGCCCTGAAGCAGGAAGCGGTACACGTGAGTAGCCTACGTGCGCGTGGTGCGGCGGCTGGTTGCGGTGCGCTGAATCAGCTCGTGAGTGTACGAGCGTCATCATCCATTCGGGTTTGCGGCGCCGGAATACGACGGCTCTCGCGACCCGCGTTCGCGATGACAACCGAGATGTAGGGAAGGAAGACGGCGCCCGCCACCAGAACCCACCGCAGCCAACCACTTGCGACGACTGCGCCGATGAAACAGACCGTGCGTAGGCCCATAGAAAACAGGTAACGGCGCGTACGCGCGCTCTGGTCCTCGGAGAGCGGGACGTGCGCTCCGGTAATCGAGAACACCTCAGGCTCAGCTGCGGTGCGCTTGCTCGGGATCATCGGACTCCTCGTCGGCTGCTTCCACACTATGACCGGACTGCAATTGGCGCCACCGGGAGGGGCTCGAACCTGCGAGGGGCGGACTGCCATGATGGGTTTCACCCCGACAGGCGGGGATCAGCAACAGGAGGATCGTCGTGGCGAACCGCACCTACAGCATCACCGAAATCGTTGGTACTTCGGACGAGAGCGTCGAGTCCGCCATCCGCAACGGCATCGGGCGCGTGGTGCAGACCGTGCGGCATGTCGACTGGTTCGAGGTCACCGAGATTCGAGGCAATGTACACGAGGGTGAAGTGGCCTACTACCAAGTGGGGATGAAGGTCGGCTTCCGGCTTGAGGATGCCTAAAGGGCGTCACTGCGCGTTGACAGATTGAAACCGTCGACGACCAGCGGGGGAGCGGCAGCGCGAGCAAAGTCCTCGCCCCACTCGCGAGGCAGGGTCATGACCGTGTCTCCTGCATCGATGGTCTGCGACAGCACATCCTCGGGACTCATGTTGAATCGGAAGTTGCCAACAGAGCCGACCACCTGACCGTTTTCAATGAGGTAGACACCATCGCGCGTGAGCCCGGTCAAGAGCAGCGACCGTGGATCGACCTCGCGGATGTACCACAGGCAGGTGATGAGTAGTCCGTGCTGAGTGCGCGCGATGACGTCATCGAGAGTCCCGTGCCCCTCGCTATGTGTGAGCCTGAGGTTGTCAACCAACGGTGCTACGGCCAGCCCCAATTCACTCGCTGCGTGACGAGTGGTGACCAGATGCGCAAGAGACCCTTGATCAATCCACGTGGTCTTTTCAAGTGGAAGGCCGATGTCGAAGGCGCTGGTGAGACCCGAACTCCATGGCGCGGTAGTGAATGGAGCGCCAGCAATTTCCGCATCATACGGATCTGACGAAATGGTGATCGGAGACTCGGTGAGTCGCTCACCAATTCGCGTGCCGCCACCTGGCGCGCTGAACACCGTGTGTCCTTCGGCGGCATCACGTGCCGATGAGGTCCAGTACTGGTAGATCATCAAGTCAGTGACGGCCGACGGAGTGAGAATAACCGTGTGGCGGCCAGGTTCAATCGTGCGTGGTGTGGCTTGCCACGCAAGTCCACGGCGTAGTTCGGCATCGACGTCGCCGAAGGTGAATTCCGTCATCTCGCGTCCAGCGCGCCCGGCCCACGATGAGCGCGTGCGCGACTGAGACTTAGCCGTTGCTTCAACTCTGGCCGTGGGCTGTGAATGACGCAGGCGGAGCCCTGCCGACGAGGCCACGAACACCGTTGACACTTGATGCTCGGCATAGCCGAAGTGTTCGATGCCATCGGCGCGCCCACGTGCAAATGCGTCACCAAGCTCGGGTGCGAGTATCGCGAAGGCGGCACCACTTGTCGTCGCGATGGGCTGATTCCAATCCGTCGCTGGCGTTGCGGAGTCAATCAGAGGACCCGCGTCATCCGCTGCGGTTCCTGCTTGAGCTGCACGGCTCGCCTGCGCAACCAAGTCGTCGATCTCTGATTGGTCAGCAGCGCGCCCAGAGGCAACGCCAATGGCCGTTCCTCCATCGACTGGCGCCGTGCATACCACTGTGAGACTCAACGACGTGCGTTCACCGTTGGTGGTCAGCATCGAATTGGCCCAACGTAGGTCGGCTTCGCTTGTCACCGTGACAACAGCGACCGTTCCTTCTCCGCCGAGTACTACGGCGCGCTCGGCCACCTCATGGGGAGGAATCGCGTAGGTGCTCATCGTCCCGCCTCCGCAACGGTGTTGAGAATATTCACATCTCGAAAGAGTGCGCTCGGAGCGCCATGGCTCACGGCCGCAACCTGACCGGGCTGCCCCTTGCCGCAATTGAACGCGCCGCCCAACACGTACGTCGATGGCCCACCTCGCGCAGCCAAGGAGTTCCAGAAGGTCAGGGTGTTCGATTGATACGCCACATCGCGTACCTGACCCTCGAGTCGTCCGTTGCGAATGCGGAAGAAGCGCTGTCCGGTGAATTGGAAGTTGTAGCGCTGCATGTCGATGGACCATGACTTGTCGCCCACGACGTACAGCCCATTGTCGACACCGGCGATCAGGTCGTCAGTCGTACCGCCAAGGGGATCGGCTTCGAGTGACACGTTGGGCATTCGTTGAATCGGCACGTGTAATCCAGAATCGGCGTAGGCGCATCCGTTCGAGGACACCCCGGAATTGCCTGCCATCGCCCGATCGAGTTGATAGTCGACGAGTACGCCGTTGCGCACGATGTCCCAGCGTTGAGCTGAAACTCCTTCGTCATCCCACCCCACAGTCGACAACCCGTGTGGAGTCAGTCGATCACCGACGATGGACATTTCCGCGGAACCGTACTGCAGGGTTCCAAGCTTGTCGGGCGTAGCGAAAGAGGTACCTGCGTAGTTGGCTTCATAGCCGAGAGCGCGGTCGAGTTCGGTTGCGTGCCCCACGGATTCGTGAATGGTGAGCCACAGGTTGGAAGGATCTATGACCAGGTCGTAACGGCCGGCTTCGACGGAAGGCGCTTTGAGCTTCTCGTTCAGCCATTGCGGAAGTTGCGCGATTTCGGCAGACCAATCCCACCCGTCGCCTGTCATGTATTCCCAGCCTCGGGCGGTGGGAGGTGCGGTGGTCGTCATTGAATCGAAGTCACCAGACGTCGCGTCGATCATCACCGCGGTGAGAGACGGTTCGATGCGCAGACGCTGTTGCAGAGTCGCTGTGCCTGACAGGTCGGCGTAGTACGAGTTTTCGCGCACCGCGTCGCTCGAGGCATCGGCATGATCAACGCCCGCCGCGACGAGTGCGGCGGTCCATTCTATGAGCGGCTGCGAACGGGTGGTGTCATCGAGAGTCCAGGGGTCGACGAGGTAGTCCGACACCCAACGAGCAGGAACGTCATGACTTCCTTGAACGGGATTGGGGGCCAACGTGACCGGACTCGTCGCCAGAGGGCGTGACACTTGAGCCAATGCAACGGCACGCTCCGCAAGTCTGGCGGCTTCGTCGGCCGTGAGTACGTCGCTCGCAGCGAAACCCCACGAACCGTCATGTACGACGCGCACCGCGAAAGCCAACGCTTCATCAGCTCCGTTGTTCTCGACCTTGCCATCGCGCACAGAGGTCATGAGGCGCCTGGTTCGCATCATTCGTACGTCAGCGTGTTCAGCTCCGAGCGCGGCTGCCCGCGAGAGCGCGGCATCAGTCAGAATCCGCAGCGGAAGGGCAAGGAAATCCTCGTCAATGTCATGGCTCACGGGCCTACCCTAAGACCCACCGCCCGGCGCATGTCGCCAGCCGCACAGCCGATCGGGTGTAACCGATACGGTAGGCACGTCATAGGAGGGAGCCGACGTGGAGCGCGTGGCACTAGTCACCGGCGGTAATCGGGGAATCGGGCGCGCCTGCGCCGAGAGTCTCGCGGCCGCTGGTCATACAGTGGTTGTCGCGAGTCGCAGCGGCGACGCCCCTGAAGGATTCCACAGCGTGGTGTGCGATGTCACCGACACCGCGAGCGTCGATGCGGCCTTTGACGAGGTTGAGAAGGCATATGGTTCGGTCGGAATCGTCGTGGCCAATGCCGGAATTACCAATGACACTTTGCTACTGCGCATGTCGGACGACGACATCACCTCGGTCATTGACACCAACCTCGTGGGCGCCATTCGCGTCGCCCGGCGTGCCGCTCGCAGTATGTTGCGCGCCCGATGGGGTCGCGTGGTGCTGATCTCGAGCGTGGTGGGCATGACTGGCTCTGCAGGGCAGGTTAACTACGCCGCGTCCAAGGCTGGGCTCGTGGGCGTTGGCCGGTCGCTGGCGCGCGAACTTGGTTCCCGCGGAATCACCGCAAATATTGTGGCGCCTGGTTTTGTCGAAACTGACATGACGGCCGTGCTTGACGATGACGTGCGCTCACAGGTTCTGTCTCAGATTCCGCTGGGGCGTTACGCGACGCCAGCCGAGATTGCTGATGTTGTCACCTTCTTGGCCTCCGATGCCGGCGGATATATTTCCGGCGCTCTCATTCCAGTCGACGGTGGCCTTGGAATGGGTCACTGACCACTCGCATCACCCGGAGGAATTGTGGGACTGCTCGAAGGCAAGTCACTGCTGATCACAGGCGTTCTCACCGACGCCTCGATCGCATTCCACGTCGCGCGATTGGCTCAGCAAGAGGGCGCCACTGTCGTGCTGTCGTCCTTCGGCCGCGCCCTTCCGCTCACCAAGCGCATCGCGTCGCGCCTTCCCAAGCCGGTGCCTGTCGTTGAACTCGATGTCACTGACACCGAAGCGCTTGCTGCGTTGCCTGCCGCACTGCGTGAGCATGTTGACCACCTCGACGGCGTGCTGCATGCGATTGGGTTTGCGCCCGAGGCGGCACTCGGCGGCAACTTCCTCAATACCGAGTGGCCCGACGTTGCGACCGCGGTTCACGTATCTGCTTTCTCGCTCAAGTCACTTGCGATGGCGTGCCTTCCGATGATGGAAGGCGGCGGAAGCGTGGTCGGTCTGGACTTCGACGCCACGGTTGCGTGGCCGAAATACGACTGGATGGGTGTTGCCAAGGCGGCGTTCGAGTCGACCGCGCGCTATGTGGCGCGTGATCTTGGCGGGCAGGGTATTCGAGTCAACCTTGTGGCTGCCGGGCCGATTCGCACCATCGCGGCATCGCACATTCCCGGGTTTGAACAGTTCGAAGATGTGTGGGCTACGCGCGCGCCTCTCGGATGGGATGTTAATGACCCCGAGCCGGCGGCACGCGCTTGCGTCGCACTGTTCTCCGACTGGTTTCCTGCCACCACGGGTGAAATCATTCACGTGGACGGCGGCGCTCACTCTCAGGGAGCGTGAGGGATGCGCCGCTTAGTGCTGTTGCGGCACGCGAAGTCCGACTACCCGATCGGTGTTGCCGATCACGATCGCCCTCTTGCCGCGCGTGGACGGCGCGAGGCAGCGCTGGCGGGGGCGTGGCTCGATGCCAATGTGCCGTCGATCGACCTGGCTTTGGTTTCATCAGCCACGCGCACCCAGCAGACGTGGCAGATTGCGTCGGCGCAGTTGGCGGCTGTTCCACGGTGGCAGTCAGAGGCGCGCATCTACGAAGCCAGTGTTGGTGCACTGCTTGCCGTGCTTGCCGATGTCGACGACGCAGTCGGAACAGTGCTACTTGTGGGCCATAACCCCGGAACCGAAAACCTCGCGTTGTGGCTGACAGGTAGTTCCAATGGGGATGCCCTCGAGCGGCTGGAACTGAAGTACCCCACGTCAGCGATAGCGATTCTTGAAACCGATTCCTCATGGGGCGAGCTCGATCACACGTGCGCGCATCTGCGCTCGTTCGTCATTCCTCGTGGCTAATTACCTCGCATCGGGGGCACCCAAGCGCCTACCTAGCGCGCCTCGCCGCCCCG
>CAIYMF010000251.1 GCA_903927265.1 uncultured bacterium
GACGTCAACGTGCATCCTCGGCACCGAGGGCACGTTTCCTGGCAGGCAGGTGTTCCTGCGTGGCCGTACTGAGCGCGAAGTTGTTCCTCATGTCGTCACCTTAGGAATTGTCATCAGATGCTCCAACACTCGATTGAGATCGGCGTGGAACACGGCAAGGTCACTGCTTTCGAAATCGCTGAATCGTTCGATAAACGCTTGGTCAAGTGCCTCGGCCGTTTCCTCGACGAGACGCTGACCCTTGGAGGTCAAACTCAACAACTGCTTGCGTCCATGACGCGGATCGGAGTGGATTCGGATGAGATTTCGCTCCTCGAACCACGGCGCACGCTTACTGACGGCCGCCGTCGTGACATCAAGCGACGCACCTAAGCCAGTCATCGACAGAGGCCCGGGACGCAGTGCCACGAGGAACAGGAACTGACTGAAGGTCATGTCGTATCGAGCCCTGAGGATCGCGTCTGCGTGCGAGTTCAGCACCGAGACGAGTCGATTCAGGGTGAACGTGATTTTTGCTTCCTCCATGGACGGAGTTAACTAGTTGAGATTACTCTTGTCAACTAGTTAACTCTCTATCGGCAATGCGCCCGGTGCCTCAACGCTTGTGGATAGCCAGCCTCGCAGTGATGTCGGCTGCGGCACCCTTCACCGCGCGGCCTAACGTTTCGCGATGCGCATCGACGCGGAACTCCGGGCCGGTGATACTCACCGCTGCTACGACCACTCCGTAAGCGTCCTTCACCGGCGCCGCAATGCACGCCACGTCAGCGACAGCCTCACCCGACTCGTAGGCCACACCCTGACTGCGAATCATTTCTAACTCGTGCTCAAGTACCTGCGGGTCGGTGATGGTCTTGTCAGTGAATCGTCTGAGAGTCGGGCTCGCGAGAATCGCCTGAACACGCGCGGAACTTTCGTAGGCCAACAGCACTTTGCCAATCGCACTGCAGTGCGCTTCGAGTTTCGCGCCGATGCGAACACCGGTCACCCCCACTTGGTGGCGGGCCGCAAGCTTGTCGAGGTAAATCACGTAGCCGCGATCAAGAACGCCCAGATTGGTCGTCTCTCCGGTCTGCTCGTTCAGATCAAGGAGCACCGGCTCGGCAACACTGCGAATGTCGTTACCAGCGTGCATCACTGCGTTGAGTTCAATAATGCGCCACCCGAGTCGGTACCGCCCTTTACTCGAACCCATCAGCAGACCGGTCTCGGCCAGACTCGACAGCAAAGAATGGGCGGTCGAGCGCGGAATCCCCAACGCCTCAGCGGCCTCGCTCACGCCCCACTCAGTGCGGTCCTCAGTGAACAGGTCGAGGACCGGTCCAACCTTGGCAATGGTTTGCAGCATGAGCGACCTCAGCGTCTGTAGCGGTGGAACCTGCCACGATACAGAGGCCACTCAGCGGTGCGATGAGATCTCTCTCAACTTGCGACGACGGGCTCCAGCTGTCCAGCCATCTCAGCGGCCACGTCGATGATCATGTCCTCTTGCCCGCCGATGACTCCACGACGTCCAAGTTCCATGATGATCTGCGCCACGGGCACGTTGTACTTTTCGCTTGCGCGCTTGGCGAAGTGGAAGAACGTCGAGTACACGCCCGCGTAGCCGATCATGACTGCTGTCTCGTCGATGACTTGCGGTCGACGCATGATCGGAGCGACAACGTTCTCGGCAGTATCGAGCAGCGCGAAAAGTTCGGCGTCGATTTCATATCCCGCACGACCGAAGGCCGCTGCCAACACTTCGGTCTGCGCATTACCTGCACCCGCGCCCAGGCCGCGCAGGGATCCGTCAATGTAGGTTGCTCCAGCTTCCGCCGCAGCGAGTGCGTTGCCTACGCCCAAGCCGAGGTTGTTGTGAGCGTGAAAGCCCACTTTCGCGCGAAGGTTTTGCGCGAAGGCGTCAACGCGCTCGGAAGTTGAGTTTGGAACGAGCGCGCCCGCTGAATCGACCACATAGATGACGTCTGCACCGTATGAGTCGAGCAGCTTCGCCTGTTCCAGCAGCCGATCGGGCGGCAGCATATGGCTCATCATCAGGAACGTCATCACGGTGAGGCCCTTTTCCTTGGCCCAGATCACCGGCTGCTGGCCACAGTCAGCTTCGGTGCAATGCACGGCAACGCGAACTGTGGTGATTCCGGCATCGATGCAGCCCTGCAGATCGCCCAATGTCGCGATTCCCGGAACGTAGAGCACCGCAATGCTCGCGTCCTTGACTGCTGCCACCGCAGCGGCAACGTACTCGGGATCGGTCGCCGCAGCCCTGCCGAATTGAAGTGACGAGCCGCCAATTCCGTCACCGTGAGCAACTTCGATGGTGCGAACACCAGCACGGTCAAGCCCGGCTGAGACCGCTGCGACCTGTTCGGTGGTGAACTGGTGGCCGACAGTGTTACTGCCGTCGCGCAAGCTCGTGTCAACAATGTGAATTAGTGGCGTGCTCATGCTGATACCTCTGCTTCCATACGCTTGCGAGCAACAACGTCCGCGACGCGTGCCGCTGCCGCGGTGATGATGTCGAGATTTCCTGCGTAGGTCGGCAGGTAGTCACCGGCGCCCTCAACTTCGAGCATCACCGTGACTCGGTTGTTTTCGATATCGAAGAAGCGAAGCCGGTATCCAGGCACGTACTGCTGCACTGCAGCGATCATTGCGCGCACCGAGGCCTCAATGGCCGCGGCATTGACCTCTGTCACTTCGGCATACACGGTGTCGCGCATGATGATCGGCGGATCGGCAGGATTGATGATCGCAATCGCCTTGGCCTTGACTGCACCACCAACCTTCATCAACGCACGAGCAGTCTTCTCATTGAATTCGCTGAGGTTCTGGCGGGTACCGGGGCCGGCGCTCTTGCTCGACAGAGCAGCAACGATCTCGCCGTATTCGACGTCGGTGACCGCCGCAATAGCTGCCATGATCGGAATCGTGGCCTGACCCGCACAACTCACCATGTTCATGTTGGGGGCGTCGATGAACTCGTCGAGGTTCACCGCGGGTACGACGTACGGGCCAACGGAAGCAGGTGTCAGATCGATTGCCGTGATGCCAGCATCGGCGTAACGCTGCGCATATGCGGCGTGCACCTTGGCCGAGGTGGCTTCAAACACGATGTCGGGGAGTTCGTCTTGGGCCAGCAGCCAATCGGCTCCCCCCGCCGAGACCTCAAGTCCGAGACCACGAGCGCGAGCGAGTCCGTCGCTGTCGGGGTCAACGCCGATCATCCATCTCGGGCGAACGTTCTCCGACCGCATGAGTTTGTACATGAGGTCGGTTCCGATGTTGCCCGATCCGACGATTGCCGCTTCCAGCATGTCCGCTCCATTTCGCCACAGGGGTCACTACCTTGATCGTGGCCGAGGAGTCCCCATTCGCACAGTGCCATTCAGGATGCCTGAACGGGCGACGACAAAGAGTCGGCAGCGTTCCGGCTACACGCGATTCGTCGCACGCTAGGGTGCTCACATGATTGAGAGCTTCGATGCATTCGCCGTCCAGGTCAGCCACGAGCCATTCGC
>CAIYMF010000252.1 GCA_903927265.1 uncultured bacterium
CGCACGATGCGCAATCCGGTGAGCACGCCGTTGGTCACCAGTTGGAAGAAGATGATGATCGCGTATGCGACCCAGAACACTCTGCGACGCACGAGTCGAGTTCGGAACACGAAGAGGTCAAGTGCGATCACTACGACTACTCCGATGAGGCCGAGCTGCGTGTAAGTCATCGTTCACCGTCACTGACTCGCACACCGTTGACGCAGGTTCCTGGCACCTCGTCGCCGACTTCCCAGCGCTTGACCGACCGCACGGCCTCGAGGGTCAGCACTGACGCGATCGGAATCACGATGAAGAACAGCACCTCGTCAATCGGAAGCCCGCCGGGCAGCACGATGCCGGTGGTGCGCTCGGGATCGAAGGTCCAGTGATTCTGCGCGATGGCGTAGAGATCCCACAGCACGAACACCACCACGACGGGGGCGACAGCCAGACTCAGCCGTCGCCAGCGCGCATACACCCGCGTGCGCAGGAACACTTCCAGCCACGCGGTACCCAGCAGTGCAAACGCCAACACGCCAAGGTAGGCGAGGTGGCTCACGTGCCGCTCACCGCCTGCTGCTTGCTGTGGTCCCATGACGTGGTGCGTTCGACCACCATGCGCAGCGCCCGTTGCTTGGGTGCGCGCGGCCGATAGCCCTCGATAACAGCGGGCACGTGCTCGGGATCCATGCCTTCGTATTTCACCATGAGGCCTGCGAACACCTCACAGATGCGCTCAACGTCATCGCTCACTTCGACCGTGCCGATCAACTGCACACCACGAAGTTCGGCGTACGTGTCGCCGGTTTCAATGAGCATCGCGGCGCGCGGGTCACGCAGCAGGTTCACCACCTTCTGCGAGGCCGCGTAGGTACGCATCCACACTGCGCCCTCGCCATCGACTACAAACCACATTCCCACCGGTTCAGGAAAGCCATCGGGGCTCAGAGTCACGAGGGTGGCAGTGCGACCGGCACGCAGAAAGGCCCCGACCTCGGCCGAGGTCATCGCGATGTCTGCACGCTCGTTGCCCACTCCCCCATCGAATCAGTTCTCACACGTGTGCCGCGAGTCGGACTCCAATGGGTGACGTTCTGGCGTCAGTGCGTTACCACCTTCCCATTTGGAAAGGTGCGATAACGAATGAGGGACTTTCGTACGTATAAACAAGTAATCCGTCAGTGCTACGTCCGCCCCCACCAAGGAGCACCATGAAGCGCAGGATCGCCACCGCAGCAATCGGAGCAATCGCCCTCGCTGCTGCCACATTCAGCGCAGTGATGCCAGCCTCCGCGATGGCCGGGCCCTACCCCTCCCCGGGGCAGCCGTCGAGCCCCTGCGCCGTGCAGCAGGGCGGTACGAGTTCCACCTCCACCATTACGTCTGCCTGCGTGGGCGTGGTCAACCACACCCACGGATTCGAAGCACCCGGAGACGTGTCGCCGGCCGCCGGAGTCTCCATGTGGCCTGGTTTTGCTGCTGCAGGCAACGGAACTGACCGCTATCTGCGATCGGGCTACGTTCTCGGTGCCAACGCCAACGAACTGGTCGTTGGCATTGTGGGTGGCGGGGTCCCCAGAAACGGCGGGTGGACGGCCCACATGTGCTGGAAGAGCTGGGGCGCTGCGCAGAAAAATGGCTGCCGGATGGCGATCAGCACGTCCGTCACCGCCAGTTCGGCACCGACCTTCGCGGGAAGATTCCAGCAGGCAGTCCACACTCAGAACACCGGTGTGGCGCAGTGCGAGGGTGGTGTCGCGCCCGCGAGCAACACTCACACGAACTCTAAGTACGTCGGCTGCGAACCACTCGTTGGCGGTAGCTACAACACCAATTCTCGCTGGCCACGCTACGACTACAGCCTCTTCACCAAGACACTGCGCATCAACGTGACAAACTATGTCAACCAGCGCCTCGAACTGACGCATGCCGCGTGGAGTAACGCTATCCGCGACGCTCGCGGCGACTCCAGGTCGACCGCCAGTATCAGCCACATCGGGGTCAGTGCGAACGTCGTCAGTGTCACCACCACCGAGCCGCACGGCATCGCCGTAGGTAACAGGGTGACAATCTCCGGAATGGCCGACACCACGCTCAATGGCGGGTACAGGGTCGCATCAGTCCCCACCCTCAGGACCTTCACGTTCGCCAAGACGCACGCGGCCGTGCCGGTTCAGGCCGACAGCGGACGCGTGGATATCGCCCTTGGCAACGGTGAGGAAAACAACGCGCAGGACATCGCCCCGTACGCTGCGGGCTTCCTGCCGGTGGTGCACTGGGGCACCATACTTCCGGTCTCCGCGGCTAACACGGTGACCTTGAGTTACAAGTTTCTACCCGGCCCTGACTGCCTGGCCAACGACAACGTAGGCCCCGACTGTTCCGCCACTGATCAGGTCATCACCCTGCGGGCAACGGTCGACGCAGCGGGAGTTGTATCGGGAGACGCGAACACCTGCACCGTCGCAGGCGCCTCCGGTAACCCAGTCAGGTGCTCAGTCTCTGACTTCGGCCACTCCGGACACGACGCCCACTACGGCATCACGATCCGGAGGTAGTTTTCCATGACAACCCGACGCGACGGCTTCCGTCAGGCCCGTAGTTTCACCATTCGCGCACTTGCTGTGGGTGCGTCGGCTGTGGTCGTGTGTGCAGGATTGCCGGGTGTGGTGGCTCCTGCGGGGGCCACGCCAACGGTGGTTCCTGCTGCCGTTGCTCCCACCTGGGATGCTGCGCGATTGCCGGCGTTAGCGGGTTCGCCGTCATCGGGTGTGCGGTTCACGCCGTTGGCGGGTGTGGTGGTGCCGTTGCGCACACTGTCGGAGTCGTCCTCGACGGTGCCGACGTTGCGGGTTGATGAGTTGACGGTGGCGTCGGTGCGGTTCCGGATTCGTGCGGTGGCTACTGACACGGTGCATGAGTCGCCGGTGGTGTCGGTGGTGGGTGGTGTGGCGTCGTGGACGGTGCCGGGTGGCATTTTGGCGACGCGTCAGGACTATCGCGTCTCGGTGGTGAATGCGGCCAACACTGCGTCGGTGGTGTTGCCCGAGCGGTTGCTTGTAGTTGATGTGCAGCGTTCAGGTCAGCAGCAGTTGTGGCCGTTTGCGGGTATGTCCGTGGCGCAGGTCACGGGTGAGCCGATTGCTCAGTGGACTTCGCCCGGCTTGTCCACTCTTGAGGGCACAGCAGGTTATTCGTTGATGTTCCGACCCAGTAGTGAATCGCAGTCGGGGTTGCCCAGTGGTTGGGAGATGATGCCTCAGGGTGTGGATTCGGGTTGGAAAACGTTGACGGTGTTCGCTGGTGGGTTGCGGGCGAAGTTGACTGGTTGGGATGGGTGGCAGGTCACGTTTGAGAAGTCGGCTTCTGGTGCGTTCACTGCTGATTTGGGTGCGCATGCGGGTTGGCCGGGTGGTCGTATTACGACGTTGGCTGCTGGTGATGATGGTGCGTGGACGGCGACGGATTCTTCGCAGACGGTGACGACGTTCCCGGCGCATGCGGTGACGTCGACGTTTACGGTGTGGCCGTCGAAGATCTGGACGTACGGGATGCCCTCACTGCAGCAGTCGTGGGCGAACGGAAAGCTTGACCACATCACTGATCCGGTCAGTGGGCGTCGGATTCAATTCCACTACGCCCCTCATGCCACGTGTCCGATCTTGGCGTCAGGGTTTATTGGTGTTCCTGCTGGCATGTTGTGTTCGTCGACGGCGTGGGATGGTCAGAAAACTGATTTCTCCTACGTGTGCGTGGTGGCTACCAGCCCATGTCCGTTGGGTAGTGCGCAAGTTGGTCGTATGACTGCGTATGCGGGTACTGGGGTGAATGCCCAGGTCACTGATGTGGCGTGGGATCGTTCGGCGCGGATTGTGGGGATGCGTCAACCGTTGGCTGCTGCGGCGATCGCGGCTGGTGTAGTGACTCCTGGTGGTACGGCGTTGCTGGCGAGTGATCTTCGGGCGCAAACCCGAATCGGTTACGACTCGGATGGTCGGGTGATGACTATTACCGCGCCCGCGGGCCTAGTGTCTGGTGACACTCAGACCGCCGCGCAACAAGCACGCGTGACCCAAACTTTTAGTTATTCCACTCAGGCTGGTACGCCCGCTGGTTCGCCGACTCTGGGTGTGTTCACGGTGACTGAGTCGGGCACCTCGGTGCCGTATGTGGCACAGAATGCTGCCGAGTTGACGACGATGGATCAGCGTTGGTCAGCGGGTCCTTCTGGGCGTCGTAAGAGCGCGACGTGGAATGCGGTGGATGAAGTCAGCGAGGTTGTTGACGAGGACAGTGGCACGCGTTCGAAGACGGTGTACAACTCGTTTGGTCAACCCATCAAGGCGATTGGTCCGTCGAAGTTGGCGATGACCGATACCTCAGGGGCGCCGGAGACGAAGACCCAATACGACACGTATGACGCTGATCCGATCGCCGGGCCCACTCACGTGAATATGAAGCCTCTTGAAGGTGTGGTGTTGTTCAGTTGGGACAACCTGCGCACGAGTGGAGTGCCCGCACACCGTTCAGTGGGACCACAGATTGGTGGTCAAGTTCCGTCGTCGTTGGGTTACGTGATCGCCTCGAACCCGTCCGGTCATGGTGGTCAGTGGAGTGGCCGGATGACTGGCCGTTATGTGGCTGGTGCTGCGGGTACGTATAGGTTCCGCAGCCTGACTGGTGCCGAACTGTGGGTTAAGGGAATCGCCTGCACCCAGGCTGCGCCTTGCAGCGTGTACCTAGCCAAGGGTGCGGCCGCGAACCTGCAAATCGATGTGCTCTCCAGCACCTCTGGTTCAGTGTCACTGAATGTTCAGGTTGATGAACCCGGAACCCCTTCATGGGTCGCGGTTCCCAGTGTTGACCTGCAACCAGGCTTAGGCCAAGTCACCCGCGTGGATGTCATGGATCAGCGCTCCTCAACAGGAGCTGCTGAAGATTTCTACACGATGACTACTTACGACCACACCGCTGGAACGTCTAACCCGATCAAGGAAACGTCGGCTTCCGGTGCCAGTGGCACATTCGCGTGGACCCCGTCCACGGGGGTGAACGGGCAGTGGGGTCAGATGGCATCCCAAACTGGGCCATCCGGCCGCACCACCAGTTTCTCGTATTACGGGGGCACTCAAACCGCCGCTGGTTGCGCCGGTGACGCGGTGAGCCAAGGCGGCTTACTGCACCAGACCACATTGCCCGGAGGCGCCGCGAGCACCCAACGATACGACGCTTCGGGAGGTATCAGCGAAGCCACCGGCCAGGGAGCCAAGACCTGTCTGACACACGGCGCCGACGGGTCGATATCGGGTGGATCGGTGACTGACGGGGCTGCGGCAGGCTACGCCGCATCCTCGAACCCAATGCTCGATGGAAACCCGCTGATGTCTGAGCGCACCACCATCGCACGTGGGGTGACCACCACCACGAAGTCAGAGATCTCGATCACCGGCTCCGTGTTCCGCACCACCGACAGCCAGGGCACCATCACCACCTACGCCTACAACCCGTCAAGCGGTTCAGCAACCATCATTGCCCAAAGCACCGCTCAAGGTGAGCTACGCGCACTCACCATGGGTTATGACGCTGAGGGCCAGCACACCAGCACCACCCTCAGCGGCAGCGGCATGAGTAGCCCGCTGCGGCTAGAAACCGTCAGTTACAGCAATGGTGCGATCACCAGCGTTGTGTACGCCAACGCGACCCGTTCGGCGCTAGCCCTTGATGACAACAACAATGTCAACAGAGTGACCTACTCCGGATTCACCGGTTCCAAGTCAGTATCTGAAACCGATACGCACTCACAAGAAAACGCGATCCTGACCCGAAGCCTGAGAGACGCTGACGGCAACACCGTCAACTTCGCTGCCACCTACGACCTCGATCACCGCCTGATCAGATCCACCATCACCGGCACGATTCCCGTGACCACCAAATCAACCACATTGAACATGACCGGCACTGCCGGAGCCACGGGCAACCGGGCATCCGAAACCACCGTCGCATCGAACGATGCCAGCACCACCTCAACATTCACCTACGACGGAGCCGACAGACTGCTCTCCAGTACCAAACCAAGCCTGACGAGCGCGATCAGTTACGACGTGCACGGACGCACCACCGCTATCGGCTCAAGCACCCTGGGTTACGACGCCGGTGGCCGTCTGATCACGGTTGCCGGCACACGCGGCGCCGTGTCATTCGCGGGCAACGGTGACATCATCTTCACCCCCACCGCAGGCAGCCCCATCACGCTGCGCCGTTCCGGTGACATGCTCTTTGACACCGACAACAACATCGTCGGTCAGGTCATCGGCCTGAGCCAAGGGGTCACCGTCGCTCTCGATAACACCGGCACCCCCGTGGCCTGGAACTACGACGATCTTCAAGGCTCGGCTGCATGGTCTACCACCGGAAGTACCAGCAGTCCCGCTCCCACCAGCACCACCGTCTATGACCCGTGGGGCA
>CAIYMF010000253.1 GCA_903927265.1 uncultured bacterium
CCTTTGGGTCGACTCGCATGTCGATTGGGGAGGTGCCGGCAGGATCTGTGTCGGGAATTCTCGTGGCCTACATTAAGCCGGAATTCGGCGGGAGTGTTCCTGTTATTGAGCGTCTCGCTGCGAACATCGGCGTCAGCACCTGCCTCGGCCGTGGATTGATGGAGGCCAGGCAACAGTTGGCTGAAATCGCACAGAAACAGGCGAGCAAGGCGAAGCCGCCGAAGCCACCAAAGGAGCCGAAGCAGCCCAAGGCCGGAACGACGACGACACCTCCGCCGCCACCGTCGGCTGGTGGAAGCGGACCATTCGGTCAGTCCACTGGAAGTGCGAGCCCAGATGACAACCCGTTCAAGTAATCGAGTAGTACCTATTCACCAGCGAGGAGCACACACATGCTGAGCCAGGTTCTATTGGTGGGCGTCGGGGGATCCGGCGGCAAAACTCTGCGTGTGATGCGCCAAACCTTGCTGCGTCGGCTCCGTGCCGCTGGGTGGACCAGTGATGATTTGCCCGATGCATGGCAGATGCTCTGGATCGACACGGTGAGTGGGATGTCGGCTGATGGCTATTCCGAGAAGTTGCTTCCTCAAGATGATTACTTGGGGCTCGTGTCGCACGGAATGAATTGGAATGGCACCTATTCGGCACTGACCAATTCGTTAGCTGTTGAGGAGCGCCAACCGGCACTCGCATCGTGGATTCCGACGGCTGTCCCGATTGATATCACCCGAGGTGCGGGTCAGTTCCGGGCTATTGGACGTGGGGTCGCTCTCAATCGACTCGACGCGATCACTGGCAAATTGCGTGAGAAGTACCAAGTGATGACAGCGCCGAAGGCGATGGCCGAGTTGGCCGAAGTGGCGCGCTTGCTAGGCAGCGAAACAGAAGCTGCCGCGCGTGAACCTTTCGCGATGGTGATTTCGTCGATGGCCGGTGGTTCAGGTGCCGGCATGTTCATTGATGTGGCAGAGGCACTCAAGGCGGTTGGCCAGTCATTCGCGTCAAACACTCACACGGTGCTCTACGGGCCTGATGTGTTTGGAAGTTTGCCGCCCGGCATGAACAACGGTGTTGCGCCGAACGTGTTAGCGGCGCTGAATGAAATCACATCCTGCATTCGCAAGCCCACGATGGATGAAGGTAGTCGCGCCTTGTTCCGTACTCGCGGCTCGTTGGGTAAGAGCGAATACGGAATTGGCGGGCGCTACCTCTATCTCATCGGAGCGCGCAACGGCAACATCGCTTTCGGCACTCAGGAGGATGTGTATCGCGCTGTCGGTGAGGCCTTGGCACCCATGGTGATCGACGATGTGGTGCAGGACTGGCTCAACGCCTTCGTCTTGACGAATGTGTTTGATGCGTCGGGTGTTCTCGGCACGGTGAATGACGCTACGGGGCTGCGAGACGTTTCGAACGTGCAGCATCGGCAGCCGCTGGCGTCGATCGGTTTCGGTCGAGTGGGCCTTGGTATGGATCGCTTTGGCGAGTACGCGGCGGAGGTTCTCGCGAAGGAGTCAATTGATCGCATGTTGTGGCCGCGCGGTGAACCGATCGATCCGCGTGAACCGAAGACTGAGGCGGAACATATCGCTGAGAGACTCGATCAGGCGTGGCCTGAGTTTTTGAGTAGGTCTGGACTTAATGAGCGTGACCCTGCGAACGACGTTGTGGATGCTTTGGCTCCGGTCGATTCGTCACAGCGGTTCCAATCGGCCGCGGCAGAGATTGTGCAGCGTGCGGGGGGTAACGCTGGGCAGGCGGGCCTTGACCCGCAGACGTGGTTCCACCAGTTAACGGTGGAGTACAACAATGCCTTGCCGACGGTGTTGTCGCGTGAGACTGATGCTCGGTACGAGCGTGCCCGGGAATGGGCCTCGGGTATTCAGGATGGTCTGGTGCGGCATGTCACCCAAGCGGTATCGAATCACGGCCTGAAGGTTGCGGCGAAACTTGTTGAGAAACTGCGAGCCGAAATCCGCGAAGTCGCTAATGGTGAGCTCGCAACCCAAGCGAGTCGCGAAATCAGCTTCCTTGATGCGATGCCCGGTGGGATTCAGTCGCGACTCAATACGGATCAGACTGCATTGCCCATCAACCATCCAATGATTGATGAAGTGCGGGGACTACTCGTCAAGGGCATGGAACTCAATGCCAATGCAGCCAGGTATGAGCTTGCAGCGAAATTGCTTCTTGATGTAGACGAGAACCTGTTGCAGGTTCTGCAGCGCGCAGTGGGTGAATCGGCGAGTGCCCTCGAGTCCGACGTTTCCTCCACGGGAGCGGACGGGGCACCGAGCCCCTACGTGACGTGGCCGGATATGGACGACACAGTAATCCCGAACCGATTGATTCCAGGGGTGACTGAACGCGTATTGGTCGAGGCCTCGGAGTATCAGGGACTGCTCGCGACTCTAGCTCAACAGAGTGTGGGCCGGGCTCACTCGGAAGCCTGGGAACAGCGGCTTATCAGTCGTACTGTGTCAGGCTTGCCGCTCGATGAACGTGGCGACACGGCTCTGCCGAATCTCATCACCATGCGTCCGTCCTGGAACCCCCTTGATGATCGCGTTCGATGGGAGGCGAATACTTCGGCTCAACGCGCAGGTGCCAAGATCCCCACAGATGCGTCGCTTTATGTCGATCGGGCGCGCGAAACAATCGTTGACGACGATGTCACGATCCTCGGCAAGTTCATCAAACAGGACCTCGAGAGTTATTTGAAGACTCCGGATGTTTCGGAGGCGGCGAACCGCGAAGCGAAGTTTGCTGCAGCGCTCGGGGCGGCACTTCAGGCCAGTGGGCCGATGGCTGACATTCGCCCTGACCTGCTGGGTCTAGTTCACCCCAAGCAGACGGTTAGCTCTTACATGTCCGCCAGTACTTTGCCGCGTTCGCTGAAGTCGTTGATCGATCCGGTTCTCGACAAGGCACAAACAGATCGAAGCGGAATCAAGTATGGCGACGTCAAGCCGCAGCAGCTCGATTTCTTCCAAGTGACCCGCAAGGCTTATCACCCCGTCGTGTTTCGAACCCTGATGGATCCCATTGCCTCGAGTTGGGGCGAGGCTCGTATGAATGCGGCGTTGCGGGAGAGTTGGTGGCAGATGCGTCGCGGTCGTCCACTGACAGAGGCGATTCCCGCGACCGACGATGTGATTCTGCAGATGATCACGGGATGGTTTGTCGCGGGAATCATGGGAATTCGACGTACAACGACGCCGAATTCCTCTGGCGGGCCGATGGTCGAGGTCGCCGATGAGCGAGGGCAGTGGCTTGCATTCCCGCACCCGTTGCTCGGCTTCCGTAAGGGTGACAGCGATCACGAAATGCTTCCATCAGTTCTCAAGTCACTCGGAATCGCAATCGCTCAGGTTGGCGTAAGTTCACCGGCAAGCCTTGATGCACTTGAACCGTATTGGCGCCTGAGGGCTATAGGCGAAGATGCTGCTGCGGTCATTTCGCAGTGGGTGCGAACGGGCGCTACTCCGTCACAGGGAATACTGCCTAACCCATCCACCGCCGCGTCTCCGACTGAACCTGCAGAAGTTCGGAGAGAAGCGCTACTCAAATCTGTGACACTGGCGCGGGCGACCGTAGAGAAGATCTTCGCGGGCGTGGAATCGAATCCCAATGAACTCAACACGCAGCGGATTTGGGAATTACGCGTACAGATACTCGCCGCGCTTCAAGTAATTCATGATTCGGTTAGCCGTGCCGAGGTCACTGAGGACACCACGGGGATCCTGTGACCGACGAAATATGGTCAGAAGGCATTGTCCCCATCATTCTCTTGCCAGGGGAACCGCGGGGTGGGCGACTGCTCGATCTCATCGAGCAGTGGACACGCTCGTGGTTGCTGGCACCCGCGATGTGGATCCGGGTCGAGGACGTTCTCGACGAGGAGGGTGACTTCGCAGTCGCCACCACTGGACGTCCGCCTCGTATCACAGGGCATGTTGTTGGGCACAATGGTCGCCGAACTGTCGACGTGTTTCATGAACTCGGGCGCGGAGAAGTATCGATCCTTCGCATGCTGGTGGTGCGCTGGGTTGACGATTTCGTTGACCCAGCGTTGACGACGCATGACGCGCG
>CAIYMF010000254.1 GCA_903927265.1 uncultured bacterium
CCCCATTCCCCCCCCTGCGGCGAGTCCATCACTTACGCGGCAAAAGAGGGGCGAATAGGCCGCGTAAGTGATGGACTCGCGGAAAGGTAACGGACGCTAGAGGGGGAAGTGGCAGGCTACTTCGCGTCCGTCGTCGAGCAACTGCAGAGTCGGCTTGTCGGTGCGACAGATGTCCTGCGCGTAGTGGCAGCGCGGATTGAAGGCACACCCGGCCGGCTTGTCGATCGGGCTGGGCAAATCACCGGTCAGCACGATGCGCTCGCGCACCTCGGCCTCAGCGTCAATCACCGGAATCGCCGAAATGAGCGCTTCGGTGTAGGGGTGACGCGGTGCGGTGTACACATCAGTCGACGAACCCACCTCGACAAGTTCACCGAGGTACATCACGCCGATGCGGTCAGCGATGTGGTGCACCACAGCCAAGTCATGCGCGATGAACACGTACGTGAGGTCGTTGTCGCGCTGCAGGTCGGACAACAAATTCAACACCTGCGCCTGAATCGACACGTCGAGCGCCGACACCGGCTCATCGGCAATCAGCAGTTTCGGTGCCACCGCCAGAGCCCGCGCGATTCCAAGTCGCTGGCGTTGACCACCCGAGAACTCATGCGGATAGCGATCAGCGAATGACGGATCGAACCCCACTTGCTCGAGCAGCATGAGAGCCCGCGCACGAATCTCGGCGTCGGTACCGAGTGAGTGCGTCAACATCGGCTCTTCGACGGTCGCCAGCGCACGACGACGGGGATTGAGTGACGCATACGGATCTTGGAAGATCATCTGGAAACCAAGACGCAGCGTGCGCAATTCGCGCCGCGACTTCGTGGTGATATCGACACCGTCGAAGATCACCTGGCCGCTCGTCGGATCGAGCAAGCGCACCAAGCAGCGACCCAGCGTCGATTTGCCGCACCCACTCTCACCCACAAGACCCAGGGTCTCTCCTGACCTCACCGAAAGACTGACCCCATCGACCGCCTGCACCAACTGCTTGCCCTGCGAGGTGCGAATCGGAAAGTGCTTGACGATCTCACGCGCCTCGAGCAGCACCCCACTTTCATCCACCTCGGGCTCACTCACGGCGCCACCTCAATCGGCGTCATCGCTTCACGCCGCAGTTCAACGCGCTCAGCGAAGGGCAAGACACACGAGTCGAAGTGACCTGGCACGTGCTCAAGAAGTTCGGGCTGCGGGCGACACGCGTCCGAGGCAAACCTGCAGCGCGCAGAGAACAGACAGTGATCGCGGTCGGGGTCACCGGGTGAAATCGGTGCGCCGGGAATTGCGGCAAGCCGGGCGACGCGCGTTCCGTCAGTTGGCGGAATCGACGCCATCAAACCCCAGGTGTACGGATGCAGCGGATTGCGCATCACCTCGCGGCGTGGACCCGCTTCAGCCAACCGTCCACCGTACATCACCATCACGCGGTCACTCATCTGCGACACCACGCCCATGTCGTGCGTAATCAGCACTATCGACGATCCGAACTCGCTCTGCAGACTTTTGAGCAGCTCGAGAATCTGCGCCTGAATCGTCACGTCGAGCGCAGTGGTCGGCTCGTCAGCAATCAGCAGCGAAGGATTGCACGACAACGCCATCGCGATCACGACACGCTGTCTCATTCCGCCGGAGAACTCGTGCGGGTACGAGTTCACCCGCTCGGCGGCATTCGGAATGCCAACGGCGTCAAGCAG
>CAIYMF010000255.1 GCA_903927265.1 uncultured bacterium
CACCTAGCGCGTTCAGGCACCCCACCATTTCCGACGTACTCGCTTATCCATCGCCATCCGTCACTCACGGTCGTTGGTATGACCGGAGAGCATGGATAAGCGAATTCAGTGCGGTAGAGAAATCCCTACGGCCCCCTTCCCAGCCGATCTGGCAGTCGCCATCGAACCGCTGCACGCCCGCGCTTACCCTGTAAGCGTGGGCGTGCAGCGCGTAATGGGTATCGAGACCGAGTACGGCATCAGCGTGCCCGGTCACCCGAACATGAACGCGATGATGCTCTCGTCACAGGTGGTCAACGCCTACGCCCAGTCGGTCAGCGCTGAACGTCGCTACCGCACTCGATGGGACTACGACGAGGAAACCCCTCTTCGCGATGCCCGCGGATTCGATATGTCACGTGCGGATGCTGATCCCAGCCAACTCACTGACGACGACCTTGGCCTTGCCAACGTGATCCTCACCAACGGCGCTCGCCTGTATGTCGACCACGCGCACCCTGAGTACTCATCACCCGAAGTCACTACCCCTCGCGACGCGGTTCTCTGGGATGCCGCTGGAATGCGGGTGATGGCGAGAGCCGCCGCGCTTGCCGCACAAGCACCCGGCGGAAATTCCATCAACCTCTACAAGAACAACACCGACAACAAGGGTGCCTCGTACGGTACGCACGAGAACTACCTCATGCGGCGGTCAACCGTGTTCACCGACATCGTGCGCGCCATGACCCCTTTCTTCATTTCGCGACAGGTGGTCTGTGGAGCCGGTCGCGTGGGCATCGGGCAAGAAGGAAAGACGGCCGGCTTTCAGATTTCGCAGCGCGCTGACTACTTTGAAGTTGAAGTGGGCCTTGAAACGACACTCAAGCGACCCATCATCAACACGCGGGACGAACCGCATGCTGACCCTGAGAAGTACCGTCGCTTGCACGTCATTGTCGGTGACGCCAACCTCGCCGAGGTGTCGACGTACCTCAAGATCGGCACCACGTCGCTGGTGCTCTCACTTGTTGAAGACGGCGTCTTCGACTTCGACTTGATGCCCGATCGACCCGTCGAGCAGATGCACCGCGTTTCACACGATCCGTCGCTGGAATACACCATGCGACTGGCCGATGGACGCACCATCACCGCGGTGCAGATGCAGATTGAGTTCTGCGAACGCGTTTCCAAGCACGTGCGTGATCAAGGCATCGACGATCAAGCAACTCTCGAAGTAATCGATCGCTGGGAGTCGGTGCTGAGCGCGCTTGAGACCGACCCCATGTCACTGGCGACCGAACTTGACTGGGTCGCCAAGCTCGCATTGCTGGAGGGGTACCGCGAGCGCGATGGTCTGAGTTGGGACAGCCCGCGCTTGGCCCTCGTTGATTTGCAGTACAGCGACGTGCGTCCCGACAAGGGACTCGCTCAACTACTCATGGCGCGCGGATCGCTCACTCGCCTCACCACCGATGCCGAAGTCGACGCGGCAATCACCTACGCACCGGAAGACACGCGTGCGTGGTTCCGAGGTGAATGTTTGCGACGTTACGGCGACTCGGTGGCCGCAGCCTCATGGGATTCGATCATCTTTGACCTTCCCGGCAATGACGTCTTGCAACGCGTTCCGATGATGGAACCTTTACGCGGCACGAGGGCACACGTAGGACCGCTGCTCGAAGCATGTGAATCCGCGACAGAACTCGTCAAAGCGCTCAACGCTTAGGCGATACCGGCACGTCAACTTCAACAAGCGTCAACGCCGACGAGGGGCACGCGTCGCACGCCCGCTGCGCGTCGCGCTCACCATCGTGCGGTACGGCGGCCTTGACCATCGGAAATCCCCAGTCATCAAGAACGATCGCCTCGGGCGCGAGTTCGGCACAGATGCCATGACCGCGACAACGAATCCAGTCAACAACGAGGTGCAGTTGCGGCGCCATCAGTGCTGCACCGCCGCAAACTCGACGGGAATCGGAAACGCCGCACGCGAAGCACGACACAAGCCACGCTGATGGTGCAACAAATGCTCTGGCGACAGTGCGAGCGCTGATCGAACGAGGCGGGAGACGCCGCCCGGGTGCGCGCACGCTCCGCGACCGTCCACTTGGTCGGCCCAACGCCACACCGTCTCGGCAGCCTTGGTGGTGGTGGGCCGCGTTGCGATATCGCGCATACCGGCAGCGATGTCGGGTAGGCCGTGTACGCACGGCCCACACTGACCGGCCGTCTGACCAGCAAGCCAATCGGAAATTCGTGCGGTCTCGCTCAGGTAGCAGGCATCTGACGGAAGCAAGGCGATCTGCCCGACGCCCAACGCGAGACCTGAAGCCGAAAGCGCGTTGCGATCGAGCGTGAGAGAGGCACACTGCTCGGGGGTGGCCCACGTGCCCGCATAACCGCCGAGAAGCACCGCAGCGGCGCGCTCAAAGGAGCCTCCAGCCCGCGCCACCACCTCACTCAGCGGGGTTCCGGTCGGCGCTTCGATCACTACATGCGTGGTGCCGTCGGTCACCGTCAACAGCACCGTTCCAGGATCGGACTCAACACCGACTGACCTGAACCATGGCGCACCGTGCCGCACGATCAGCGCGGTGTGTGCGAATGTCTCGGCGTTCGACAACACCGTCGGTCGACCACGCACGCCGCGATCAGTGGGCTGCGGGGGTTTCTTGGTGGGCAACGCCTCGCCGCCCGAGATGAATGAGATCGCCGCACTGGCTTCACCCGCCACGTAACGGGCAGGACCTTCGACGATGCGCACGGGAACGAGGTCACCGCGACGCTCGGCAAGCGCTGCCCGAACTGCTTCAACGGTTTCGGGCCGACCCTCGTGCAGGTAGATCACCACTTCACTTGCATCAATAGCATCGGCCACTGCGATGGCACCGTCGATCACGAGGTGCGGAACGCGCCCCAGCAGCACCACATCTTTGCGCGAGAGCGGTTCTCCCTCACTGGCATTGACGACGACTACCGGGTTTCGCCGCTTGGCAAGCGAGGCGATCTTGCGACCGAGTGGGAAACCGGCACCTCCTCGACCGCGTAAACCTGAATCCAGGAGTACCCGCTCAAGGTTCGCGCGCGAACCGAATCGTGCCAACGGCCCATGCACCCGCTCGTGCATCGCAAAGTCGACGGTGTCGGCTGGAGTGTTCAGGCCCGCCAGTAGACGTGGCGATCCGAGCACTCCAGTCGAACAGAACGCACTATGGGCATTCACCACGAACCCCCGTCATGCGCCGACCGCGTGCCGCGCGTCTCCGCCTGCGGTACGGGCACCGGCTCGGGCTTGAACCATCGCAGAAGCGCGGCTCCGAGAACCGCCAGAGCACACACAATCGACAATGCGAGATACGCAGGACTCATAGCATCGGTGCCTGAACCAAGTGCATGGATCCACGCGATCGGCCACATCGCGAACACACTGAGGTGAATCAGTCGCCATGTACTTTCAGGAAGTCGGTTGCGAATCAGACTCGTCACGATGACGGCGATCAGGAGGTCGACCGCCACAGCACCAAAGCCGATCCAGACAGGTTTCCAGCCAGAGCCCCAGGGCACCACGATGTTGATCAGGTCAATTGAGACGAAGTCGTCGAGCACAGCCGAAATGACGTGGATGATGAGGAAGATCACGGCTGTCAACGCAAGGCCGCGGTGCACTTCGTTCGACACAAAGCGAGGAAGTTTGCCACCGGCCGACTTACGCGCAGCGAGTACACCAAACACCAACACGATCGTCAGTAACACGAGCAGCACGAGGCCGCTGGCACGGTTGATAAACCACAGAGCTTTCGGCTCGCCGAATAGATCGATGCGGGCTGGAATCGCGAGGGCAAGTGGGGTCATGAGTGTTCTACCGGCCAGCCTGACACACGCGTGACCTCGCCACGTCCCGACACGAGCCGGGACGGCAATTGGTGCCGTACCAACCACGGCGTTGCTCCGTCGCCCAAAATCAACGCAGTGGTGCTCGCAATGTTGGCGTCGACACAGGTGGCTGCCGCCACCGACACTGTGCGCCACACTTCGCGCGCAGGCGCCATCGTGCGCGGATCGAGTACATGATGCACGCCGCCGTCCGTGGTCATCCATCGGCGCGCCTGCGTGGTTGACGTCGCGATCCCGCCGTCATGCACCGCAATACGCGATGTGGTGGCAGTGTCATCAGACAATTGCGCGGCCGTTTCGGCCACGGTGACCGTCCAGCCATCACTGTCATCTGGTGATCCAGCCACTGCCACATCACCGCCGAGTCCGAAAAGAACCGGAAGGCCCGTCGCTTGCCACACGAGCTCAGCGCCCAGATCGGCGGCTCGCGCCTTGGCAGTGGCTCCAAGGTCGAGAATCATGCCGGCCGGAATAGTCACGGTGCTGGCGTCGGCGTCAACAACCACGTCACGCCACCCCCCAACAACGCGATGAGTCGAACCCACGCCGCGCACTGGTAACGCCTGCACACGGGCGATCGTGCGGTCGTAGCCAAGATTGATGAGGGCACCGCCGAGTGTCGGATCGACCAACCCATTGGAAACCTCGGCCGCGCGCAGTGCAACCTCAACGAGGTCGATCATCATCGGAGTCACCGAAACGCTCGCACCGCCGGCAGTTGCGAGGCGGGCGATATCGCTATCAGGCCGAAACCGTGAGGCCGCCATTTCAACCTCATGCAGCATCGGCTGCAACAACGCGCGTGCCTCAACGAGGTCAGCATCGCCGGCATCAGCCAGCAGCAACTCCGCACGCGTCGACCACAGTTCCCAACGCAGTGCAGGTCCGTCGAGCAGATTGAGAACGGCGGCCGCCATGACTCAACTACCCGACGACGAGCCACCGCCACCCGACGACGAACCACCGCCGGATGAAGACGATCCACCACCGGAAGACGAGCCACCGCCCGACGACGAGTTGTTCGACGTGGGAGCAGGCTTCGGCTTGGGCTTGGGCTTGGGTTTGGGTGTCGCAGTGGAGTTTGAACTGCTACTTGAGTTACTCGAACTGCTCGAACTGCCTGAGTTACTTGAGTTGCCCGAGTTGCTCGAGTTGCTCGAGCCACTTGAACTATTCGAACTACCCGAGTTGCTCGACGAGGTGTCGGAAGTGGGCTTGGGCTTGCTCACAGACTTGGGCTTGCTCACAGCCTTGGGCTTGCGGACCGGGGCGGCGACCAACGTCGTGGCGGCGTCACCCTTGGAGGCGCGCGTCGAACTTGCAGCTTTCTCCGCCTGGTTAGTCGATGCCTGTACCGCGAGGACTCCTGTGACTGCACCAGCGGCCGCGAAAGACAACGCGGTGATGCCGAAGGTGAGCGTGCGCGCCAAGACCGTTCCGTGGGACCGGCGGCGGATCGCGTGGTTCACAGTAGTTCACCTCTCAGACGACGATCGTGTGGATCGCGTTGGTACTAGCCTCCATTAGAGCGGGCTAAGACCACTGGGGTGTGTCGGATAACGTCAGATTAAGGGTCTTAACACTCCCCAAACATCCCCGGGCACCGCGCGAGGAGCGTGAGCCGAGATAGGCTCACATTACCGAGGGACAGGAGCGCACACATGTCCGAACGCGACAGTGAACAACAGCGAGTCAACCGAGCCACTGAAGACTCAGTCGAGGACGCACCCACGACTGGGGGAGTGGCCGAGCGCAAAGAGGCGCTCGATTCCGACGTCGACTCAATCCTCGACGAGATCGACGAGGTACTCGAAGAAAACGCCGAGGACTTCGTCAAGAGCTTCGTGCAAAAGGGTGGCCAGTGAGCGAGCGAGTTGCAGGACGACTTCCGCAAGCCTTCTTGGCCACGGGTTCTTCAGGTTTCGTTGACTTTCTCACCGCCTACGACCCATCGTTACTGCCGGGCGCGGGCGTGCCGTCCCACGGCAGCCTCGAAGCTCCGCACGGCACCACGATTGTTGCCGCCACCTTCCCGCACGGAATGGTGATGGCCGGCGATCGTCGGGCCACGATGGGCAACATGATCGCCTCACGCGACATCGAGAAGGTGTACCCCGCCGACGAGCACTCGTGCGTGGGCATTGCAGGAACAGCAGGCATCGCCGTCGAGTTAGTGCGGCTGTTCCAAGTAGAACTTGAGCACTACGAAAAGATCGAAGGCGCTCAACTCTCCATTGAAGGTAAGGCCAACCGACTGTCGTCCATGATTCGCGGCAACCTCGGTATGGCGTTTCAGGGCCTCGCTGTGGTGCCGATGTTCGGTGGCTACGACCCCGACGGCGACCGTGGCCGCATCTTCTCGTACGACGTCACTGGTGGACGCTACGAGGAGCACGCCTTCCATGCCGTTGGCAGCGGGTCGGTGTTCGCCCGCGGATCGCTGAAGAAGATGTACCGCGCAGACCTCGCTCCGGCAGACGCGGTGAGTGTCGTTCTTGAAGCCCTCTACGACGCAGCCGACGACGACTCGGCAACCGGCGGACCCGACCTTGCCCGACGCATCTACCCGGTCGTAGCAATTGTTGACGCCGACGGGTACCGACGCCTTCCCGACAGCGAACTCGAGCCGCTGGTGCAGAACTTGGTCAACCAGCGCAGTTCGCGCCCCAACGGACCGTTCGCCCCCTTGCCCGAGGGAGACGCCTCATGAGCATTCCGTACTACGTCTCACCCGAACAGCTCATCAAGGACAAGGCCGACTACGCACGCAAGGGCATCGCGCGCGGACGCAGCGTTGTCGTCATGCAGTACGACGGCGGCATCCTTTTCGTCGCCGAAAACCCGTCGCGAGCCCTGCATAAGATCTCTGAGATCTACGACCGCATCGCTTTCGCGGCAGTCGGCAAGTACAACGAGTTTGAGAATATGCGCGTCGCCGGAATTCGCTTCGCTGACCTTCGAGGCTTCTCGTACGACCGTAGCGACGTCACCGGCCGCAGCCTTGCCAACGCCTATGCGCAAACCCTCGGAACGATCTTCACCGAAACTCCCAAGCCCTACGAGGTTGAGATCGTTGTCGCTGAAGTCGGTGCCACTCCCGAAGACGATCAGCTCTATCGCCTCACGTTCGACGGTTCAGTCGGCGACGAGCATGGCTACGTGGCGATGGGCGGATCGGCCGAGGCCATCACCACTGCCCTCAGCGAGCGTTGGAATGCCCGCATGTCATTCGACGACGCCGTGCGCTTGGCCACCGAGTTGCTCGGCCGTGACGGTGGTACCGAGCCACGCACACTCACCCCGGGACAAATCGAGGTGGCGGTGCTCGATCGGGCACGCCCCCGACGTACCTTCAAGCGCATTTCTGGCGATCGGCTTGCTGAAATCTTAGGCGTTCCCGATGACGAAGCAGACTCTGCGGGGGCTCCGTAAGACTCGGTGAACCGGCACTCGCCCTAGGGTAGGCACGTGGACAGGCGCATTTTCGGCATCGAGACAGAGTTCGGTGTCACCTGCACGTTCCACGGTCAACGTCGTTTGTCTCCGGACGAAGTTGCGCGCTACCTATTCCGCAGAGTGGTGTCATGGGGGCGCAGCAGCAACGTCTTTTTACGTAATGGCTCTCGCCTGTACCTCGATGTCGGAAGTCACCCTGAGTACGCGACAGCTGAGTGCGACGACGTCGTGCAACTCGTGACCCACGATCGCGCGGGGGAGCGCATCTTGGAAGGCCTGTTGGTCGATGCCGAGGAACGACTTCGCGATGAAGGCATCGACGGTGACATCTACCTGTTCAAGAACAACACCGACTCGGCCGGCAACTCGTACGGCTGCCACGAGAATTTCCTCGTCGCGCGCCAGGGAGAGTTCAGCAAGCTGGCCGACGCACTCATTCCCTTTCTTGTCTCGCGCCAGATCATTGCTGGCGCCGGCAAAGTGCTGCAAACTCCTCGCGGACCGGTGTACTGCTTGAGCCAACGCGCCGAGCACATGTGGGAAGGCGTATCAAGCGCCACCACCCGAAGCCGGCCCATCATCAATACCCGCGACGAGCCCCACGCTGACGCCGAGCGCTACCGCCGCCTGCACGTCATCGTCGGTGACTCCAACATGAGCGAAACGACCACCATGTTGAAAGTCGCCACAACCGACTTGGTGTTACGCATGCTGGAGGCCGGTTACGTACTGCGCGATATGAGCCTGGAAAACCCCATTCGTGCCATCCGCGAAATTAGCCACGATGTCACCGGTCGTCGCACCGTTCGTCTTGCCAATGGCCGCGAATTGTCGGCACTACAGATTCAAACCGAGTACTACGAGCGTGCCTTGGATTTCGCCGAGCGCCGGGGACTCGTTGACGATCCGCTGTCAATGCCCGCCCGTGCCCTGGAACTGTGGGGTCGCACCCTGCGGGCCGTCGACACCGATCGACTCGACCTCATCTCCACAGAGATCGATTGGGTGATTAAGCAGCAACTGATCACTCGCTACATGGCCAAGCATGACCTTGCTCTCGGCAGTGCCCGCATAGCTCAGATTGACTTGGCCTACCACGACATCACCCGTAGCCGAGGGCTCTACTACCTGCTTGAACGCCGAGGAGCCGTCGCACGGGTTACCCGAGATGTCGAGGTCTTTGAAGCCAAGAACGTGCCGCCCCAAACCACGCGGGCCAAGTTGCGCGGCGACTTCATCCGCAAGGCCCAGGAACGACGTCGTGACTTCACCGTTGACTGGGTGCACCTCAAACTCAACGATCAAGCTCAACGCACCGTGCTGTGCAAGGACCCTTTCCGAAATGTCGACGAGAGGGTCGAGAAGCTCATCGCCAGTATGTGAGCCGTGGCGGTGAAAGTTTTGGCACCTCGGGAAGGTAAAGTCGCGAGGGTGAGAATCCACCGCCGTACCCTTGCCCTTGCAACCGCCACCGTCGTTGTGGCTTCCCTTGCTGCCTGCGGGTCGTCAAGTTCGTCCGGGGGGCTCATCGATCCCACTGGAGCTACCAGCTCGAGTGCGGCTGCGAGCCCTTCTGAGTCAACCTCAGTGCCGGCCGACACCAACCTGACCGCCGAGATGGTCAAGGTCACCGGCGGAATCAAGGAAACCCCCAAGGTCACCTTTCCGTTCCCCTCGTCAGCGACCGAATTGACCTCCAAGGACGAAGTTGTGGGCACCGGTGCCGAAGTGAAGGCAACCGACACAATCCAGTTCAACTACGTAGGCGTTGGCGCCCAGAGTGGAATGACCTTCGACTCGTCGTACGAACGCGGCGAGCCCATCACGTACTCGCTGGCGCAGCTCATCCCCGGCTGGCAGCAAGGCATCCCCGGAATGAAGGTCGGCGGCCGTCGCGTCCTGGTAATTCCCGGCGAACTCGCCTATGGCGCCAACCCACCCACCCCGAGCATCGCCCCGAACGAAACCCTGGTCTTTGTACTCGACGTCCTTGCCATTACGTAAACCACTCCCCAGACAATTCGACCTTTCAACAACCCAACGCACCTGACGAAAGAGGAGCCGTGGACAAGCCCGAGATCGATTTCATTGAAGGACCCCCTCCCACCGAATTGGTCATCACCGACATCGTCGTTGGCGACGGCGCTGAGGCAACTCCCGGCGCGCGCGTGCTCGTGCACTACGTGGGTGTCGACTTCGAAACCGGCGAGCAGTTCGACGCATCGTGGGATCGTGGCGAAGCAATTGAATTCCCGCTTCAGGGCCTCATCGCTGGCTGGCAGCAAGGAATACCGGGCATGAAGGTCGGAGGTCGTCGTCAGCTGGTGTGCCCACCCGCTCTGGCCTACGGCGAGTCCGGCGGGCACCGTCTCTCCGGACGCACCCTCGTCTTCGTGATCGATCTTCTTAACGTCGGCTGAGAGAAATGGCGGGGGCCTCGACTCGACGCACCGAGCGGCTGTTGACGCTTGTATTCGTCATGCTCGGAAGTCGACGTGGGGTCTCTCGCGACCGGCTACGCGAGGTCATTCCCGATTACGCCGCGAGCGCGAGCGAGCAGGCCTTCGAGCGCATGTTTGAGCGCGACAAGGAGTCGCTGCGCGAACTCGGAATTCCGGTCGAAACCGTACAACTCGATACCGCTCACGATGACGAGTGGGGCTACCGCATTGACCCGCGCGCGTACGAATTGCCACCGGTGGCCTTCACCACCGACGAACTCATCGCGCTCGACATCGCCGCACGAGCCTGGAAACGCGCTGCTCTCGAAGGTGAGGCCGCCATCGCGTTGCGCAAACTCGAAATCACCGGCCTCGATGTTCCCGACGATGTCACTTCAGTCACCGTCGAGACCCGGCTCGGTGTTTCCGAACCGGCGTTCGCCGACCTCATGGGCGCCATCATTGACCGCCGCCCCGTGCAGTTCACCTACAGAAAGCCCGGGGGAGACCCCGAGCACCGCAGCGTCGAACCGTGGGGTCTGGTCCTACGTCGTGGCAGCGCCTATCTAGTGGCCCACGACAGCGACCGTGACGATCGCCGCGTTTTCCGCGTTTCACGCATCGAGGGCAGCATTACCCGAGGTCGCGCGGGTGTTGTCACGGTGCCCGAGGGAGTCGATCTGCGGGCGTTGGTCGGCGACGGTGAGCCTGAGACGTTCTCCGGAACGGCCACCCTGCGCGTCGTGCCGGGTCGCGCGATGTCATTGCGGCGCACGGCAAATGCCGAACCCGACGACCTCGAGATCACCGTCCCCTTCCGCTCACTTGAACGATTCGAGCGCGAGGTTGCAGCGTATGGTCCCGATGTCGTGGTGCTGACTCCGCCGCAGTTGCGTGCCGCCGTCATCCGGCGATTGGAGGGTTCGCTATGAGCACCTCAGAATCGATGCTGCGCATGCTCACGTTGCTGCCGTGGCTGCGTTCCCGCGGGCCGGTCGAAATGTCCGAAGTTGCCGCACACTTCGGCATTAGTGAAGAACAACTGGCCGATGAACTCGCCACACTCACCTTCGTCGGCCCCGGTCAAGGTGGCGGCGAATTGGTCGATATTTCCTATGAAGCCGGCGGTACGGTGGCCGTACACGATTCGCAGGGCCTTGAGTTTGCGTTACGTCTGAGCACCGCCGAAGCGGCCTCCCTCATCACCGGACTCACGTTGCTCACCGAACTACCCGCGAGCCGCGGGTCCGTCAACGCCGCGATCAGCGCTCTGGCCAAATTAGAAGAAGCGGCGGGGTCGGCCATTGCCGGAGCAGCGGGGGCCGTCGTCGTGTCGCACGAGCACGTCGATCCCAGTGTCGAATTGGCCATATCGGAAGCACTCAAGAGCCAGCACCGACTCGCGCTTGAGTACGTGAGCGCGGCCCGTGAAGACCTCAGCGAGCGCGACGTCGATCCGATGCGATTGATTGTCATCGAAGGCCGCGCCTACCTCGAGGCATGGTGCTACCTCGCCGAGGGGGTACGCATGTTCCGACTCGACCGCATTGTGAGTGCCAGCGTCACCGCGACGCCGGTGAATATTCCTGCTGACGCTCAGGGGCGAGACGCCGACGATCCCCTGATGCCCGTCGGAACTGACGTCAGGTTGCACCTCGCACGTGCGGCCGAACACATCACAGAAATGCCCTCATGTCTTAGTCGCGAGACTCTGCCCGACGGTTCACTCGACGCGATCGTGCGGGTCGCCGATCCCGGCTGGCTCGTACGTCTCATGCTCAGTTTGGGCGACCAGGCCCGAATCGTCGATGACCCTGAACTGTCCGCCATGGTCGCTCAGCGTGCACAGGAAGCCCTCGCCGCCTACTCAGAGTAATTTATTGTCGAAGATGGCAGGTTCATCCCTCTAGGGCTCAAGACGGCGTTTTGCAGCGCCGATTACTAGTTCATGACCACCATCAAGGCAACCTGCCCCGACTGCGGTGACGTCACGCTCACAATCGCTGACGTGCGCCTCGAAATCGAGGAGACCCTCACCGAACCCGTCAGCTGCTTCGCGTTTGAGTGCCGCGCCTGCGAGCGCCACGTTCGCGGCGAGGCCACTCCCGAGGTCGTCCGGTCATTGAGTCGCGCAGGTGCCACAGTGCGCCATTTCCGTCTTCCGGCCGAAGCTCGTGAAGCACACAGCGGCCCGGTCATCAGCGAGGATGAGGTCATTCGCTTTGGCCAGTGGCTTGAGCAGGCTCCCGACCCAATTCGCGCGCTCGTGCCCGCCTGAGCGCTCTCATGACGTAGAGGGCGTAGGCTACACACGAGGTTCCGCCCCCTGCGGTACCCGTTTCTGGAGGACGATTCTCGATGCGAGTTCCTCAGGGTGCCGAGTGGCTCATCCTGCTATTGATCGTCGTGCTGCTGTTCGGAGCAAAGCGACTGCCCGATGCCGCGCGTGGACTGGGACGCAGCCTGCGAATTTTTAAGGCCGAAACTAAGGCGCTCACCGATGAAGACCCGGCAGTGGCAAGTGCCGCTCCCGACGCACCCACTGCCGTAACGCCCGCCCCCATTCCTGCACCTGCTGCGCTGCCGTCTGTGCCTCCTGACGCCCCCTCACCTCCTGCCGCTCCTTCACCTCCTGCCCCTGATGCCAGTGCGCGAGTAAGCACTGATCAGCAGCAGGCAACCTCCTGACGCTGTTGCCATGACCGCCGTGTCCGATCCGGACGCGTCCAGTCAGCGCGCCGAGCGGGGAAACCCCACTACCGGGATGTCGTTGTCGGACCATTTGCGTGAGTTGCGCCGTCGACTCGTGCGCAGTGGTATCGCTATTGCCATTGGCATGGTGGTGGGCTGGATCTACTACGACCAGATCTTCAAGTGGCTCAGTGAGCCGTTCAACAATGTGGTGGCCGAGGCGCAAGCTGAGGGGCGCGTGGTCATTCTCGCGCTCACAGGAGTGGCCGATCCCTTCACTCTCCAGCTCCAAATTGCAGCCATGGTGGGCGTGGTCCTCGCGGCACCGGTGTGGCTTTACCAGACGTGGCGGTTCATCACTCCTGGCCTTCATCGGCACGAGCGTCGGTGGGCCCTCGGATTCGCTGCGGTTGCCACACCCTTGTTCGCCGCGGGAGTTCTTCTTGCGTACTGGGTTCTCCCTTCGGGACTGAGTCTGCTGTTTGGATTCACTCCGCAAGGCGTTGAAAACATCGTCTCCGTTGATCGCTATCTCGACTTCTTCGTACGCACCATCTTGGTCTTCGGGGTCGGCTTTCTCCTGCCCTTACTCATTGTGTTGCTCAATTTCGCGGGAATCCTCACAGGTAAGGCATTGGTCTCGTGGTGGCGCATCATCATCGTCATCGTGTTCGTATTTGCTGCCATCGCAACACCGACCGGTGACCCGTGGAATATGGCCCTCCTGGCCGCACCCATACTCATTCTCGTGACCATCGCGGTGGGGGTCTGCCTGCTCAACGACAGACGCCGGTCGCGCCGCCGTGCCACCGAAGGTTTTGATCAATGGGATGACGACGAGGCGTCGTCACTCGACACCACACCGTCCGACATCGAGTCGGCACCCACCGATATCGACGCTCCCGAACCCCCCACATCCGCGTAGCGGCAGACGACAGCATCCCCCAACCGCTAGCCTGACGCCCATGCGCCGCATCGGGGTACTCGTCAATCCCACGTCAGGACGAGGCAAAGGTGGCCGAGCCGCGCCCGAGGTTTTCGATCTGCTCCGAACCGCTGGAATTGACGCGGTGCGCATTGAGGGCACCGACGGCGATGACGCCCTGACCAAGGCACGTGAGGCGGTGGCATCTGGACTCGATGGCCTCGTGGCCTGCGGCGGAGACGGCACCGTTCACATCGCACTCCAGGCCGTCATGGGGCACGACGTTCCGCTCGGAGTGATTCCGGTGGGGTCGGGCGACGACATCGCCCGCGCTCTAGGACTGCCGCGCAAGGACGTGGCCGCAGCTGTGGCAGTCGTCACCAGCGGTAACGAGCGCCTCGTCGATGTCGGCGAAGTGACAACCGATGGGGGAGTGCATCGCTACTTCCTCGGGGTCTTGTCTTCCGGATTCGATTCGATGGTCAATGAGCGCGCCAATCGGATGTCATTCCCACCTGGACAGGCCAAGTACCTCGCCGCGATCATCGCCGAACTTGGCGTGTTCAAGCCGGCGACCTACCACGTCGAACTTGATGGGGTCGCCGAAGACACTGACGGAATGCTCGTCGCAGTCGGCAACGGCGTTTCGTATGGCGGCGGCATGAAGGTGTGTCCCGGCGCCATCATCGACGACGGGCTGTTCAGCGTCGTGCTCCTAGGCCGCATCGGCAAACCCACGTTCCTGCGCGTCTTCCCGCGAGTCTTCGCCGGAACTCACATCGAACATCCGGCCGTTACCGAGCGCACCGCTCGCACGGTGCGTCTCGAGGCCGAGGGTCAAGTGGCGTATGCCGATGGTGAACGGATCGATGTGCTGCCAATTTCTGTCACTCTCCTGCCCTCTGCCCTCCGCGCTTTTACCCTCTAACCACCCCCTCACCACCCCCTCACCACCCCCTTTTCGCATCGGGGGCACCCACGCGCGCACCTAGCGCGTTCAGGCGCCCCACGTGACCGCCTAGGGTGGGGGCATGACCTCGCCGGCCGAGCGGTATGCGGCCGCCCGATCCCGCACCGCAGCAGAGAAGTCGTCTCTTGCCAGGTTCGCGGCCCTATACGACTTTGAACTCGACGGCTTCCAAATTCGCGCCTGCGAGGCGCTCGAAGCCGGCCGCGGCGTGTTAGTCGCAGCTCCGACCGGCTCTGGAAAGACGATTGTCGGCGAATTCGCCGTGCACCTTGCGTTGGAATCAGGGACCAAAGCTTTCTATACGACGCCCATCAAGGCCTTGTCGAACCAGAAGTTTCACGATCTGGTAGAACGCTACGGCGCCGACCAGGTTGGACTTCTCACCGGAGACAACAGCATCAACGGCGAAGCTCCCGTGGTGGTGATGACTACCGAGGTGCTGCGCAACATGATCTACGCTGGCTCTCACACCCTTACGGGCTTGAGCCACGTGGTGATGGATGAAGTGCACTACCTCGCCGACCGGTTCCGTGGCGCTGTCTGGGAAGAAGTCATCATCCAACTTCCTGAACACGTCGCCGTATCGGCACTGTCAGCGACCGTCAGCAACGCAGAGGAATTTGGCGCCTGGCTTGCGACCGTGCGAGGCGACACGGAAGTAGTCGTCGAAGAACACCGCCCCGTGCCGCTGTGGCAGCACGTCATGGCGGGCTCGCGCCTGTTTGACCTTTTCATCGACGATGATCAAACCGAAGTGAACCCCGAGCTTCTTCGTCTCGCACGTGACTCAACTCGCGCTGAGAAGATGGCTCAGCAACGACCTCAGCGCGGGCGACGACGTCCACGTGGTCCGCACTTCACCACCCGAGTCGAAGTGATCGATCGGCTGGAAAGTGAAGATCTCCTTCCGGCAATCACCTTCATCTTCAGCCGCGCCGGCTGTGACGCAGCGGTCGAGCAGTGCTTGGCGTCGGGCGTGCGTCTCACGACACCCGAGGAACGCGAACTGATCCGCGAACTCGTCGCCCAGCGCTGCGCGCAATTACCACCTGAAGACCTCGCAGTGCTCGGCTACGGTGACTTTGTCGAGGCACTATCGCGCGGAATCGCTGCCCACCATGCCGGAATGCTGCCGACCTTCAAAGAAACGGTCGAGGACCTCTTCCAGCGCGGCTTGGTGCGAGCGGTATTCGCTACCGAAACGCTCGCGCTCGGTATCAACATGCCGGCGCGTTCGGTGGTTCTTGAAAAGCTCGTGAAGTGGAACGGCGAAACGCACGCCGACATCACGCCCGGCGAGTACACCCAACTCACGGGAAGAGCCGGCAGACGCGGTATCGACGTTGAAGGTCACGCCGTGGTGCTCTGGTACCCCGGCTTCGATCCCGGCTCGTTGGCCGGACTCGCGTCGACCCGCACGTATCCGTTGCGATCGAGCTTCTCTCCTTCGTACAACATGGCCGTCAATCTCGTCGCGCAACTGGGCCGCCACGCCGCACGCGAGGTGCTCGAAACCTCGTTTGCGCAGTTCCAAGCCGACCGCGCAGTCGTCGGTCTGGCATCGCACGCGCGACGCAACGAGGAAGCACTCGCGGGATACGCAGAAGCCATGACCTGCCACCTCGGCGATTTCCCAGAGTACGCCGCCCTGCGCAATCGCCTCAGTGAGCGCGAGAAAGACCTTGCCAGAAGCGGAGCCGCACGCCGACGAGCCCAAGCAGTTGAATCGCTGTCGGCCCTACGCGCAGGCGATGTGATCTTCGTTCCGTCCGGCCGCCACACCGGCCCCGCAGTCGTTCTCGATCCCGGATTCCGCGACTCCGGTGATGAGCCTCGCCCGTATGTGCTCACGATCGATCGCCAGGTGAAACGACTGTCAATCGTCGACTTCACCTCGCCGGTCACCTCGGTGACGCACATGAAGCTTCCCGCGAACTTTAGTGCCCGCAGCGCACAATCACGACGTGATCTGGCGAACGCATTGCGCGAAAAGGTACGTGGAATCGACGCACCCGGTCGAACGCGCAGCAAGGGTCAGGCATCCGACGATGACGAGATTCTCGCTCTTCGCCATGAGATGCGTCGTCATCCGTGCCACGGATGCGATGACCGCGAGACACACGCACGGTGGGCCGAGAGGTATTACCGCCTGCGCCGCGAAACCGACGACCTTGAGCGCCGGGTCGACTCACGCACCAATTCCATCGCCCGCGAGTTCGATCGCGTCTGCACGCTGTTGAGTCAACTCGGCTACCTCGAGGCAGGACCCAACGGTACGACGACAGTAACGCCAGCGGGCCAATTGCTCGCGGGGCTGTACTCCGAAACCGACCTACTCACGGCCGAAGCGCTTCGGCGCGGATTGTGGGACGACCTCACGCCACCAGAGCTAGCCGCAGTCTGCTCAGCGCTCGTCTACGAGTCGAGGTCAAGTAGCGAGGAGAACTCAACTCCTAAGATTCCCCGTGGCGCTTCTGAAGAAGCATTGGCGGCCACGGTTCGGTTGTGGGCTGAACTTGACGACCTCGAAGGTCAGCACCGATTGAAGTTTCTGCGCGAGCCCGACCTCGGATTCTGTTGGACCGCCTACCGTTGGGCGTCGGGTCGGCGACTCGAGACAGTCCTACACGAAGCCGACATGCTCGCCGGTGACTTCGTGCGGTGGTGCAAGCAACTCATCGACCTGCTAGGCCAAATTGCCTCCGCCTCAGAAAGATTCCACGGCGGACGTTCTCAATTGGCCGATCGAGCTCGCCTTGCAATCGACGAATTGCGTCGTGGCGTCGTAGCATATTCATCAGTGTCGTAACTTCATCTGGGCTCGCACCATCTGGGGGTTCCATGGAAGTGAGCGCTTCCGGGGTACATTTCGACCATGTTGTCGGTCTCGGCTATTCGTGTCAGACGGCACACCAAATACGGCGCATCACAGGTGACGAAACTGCGTATCCTTTTTGACTGGGTGGTCACAACGAACACCGGTCTACTCTCGGAACTCAACAACGACCTCGATGGCTTCTTCGATCTCGATCAGCTTCACCGCCCGGCCGCTGCAGCCTCAGTGACACGCTCGTTCACTGGCACGGAATTCCCCCACGAGTTCTCTGCCGACGGAGACGTTGCGATCGAACACGCCGGGCGTTATGAGGCACTAGGAAGGCGCTGGGTCGACCTCATGGATGGGACTGACTCCCTACTCTTCGTGCGGGAAGACCGATCAACCGACGACATGCCCCGCGTGGCCGCCGCACTTCGCCAGGCACTCGGTGCCCGCTTGTCACACCCGCGATTCCACCTGCTGTACGTAACCAACCGACCCAGTGACGCGACGGACTGGGGACTCGATGGCATCACGAACGGATATCTGTCACAACTCGATCCCTATGAATGGCAGGGTGACGATCGACAGTGGACGGATCTCCTGGCCAACTTCGACATTCCACGCGCGCCTAGGCGATGACCTCAGCCAGCAGCCGCTGATAGAGCTTCGGCTGCCCGCATTGCACTTCCACCTAGCCCCCAGCGACTGATGATGTGCTCGAAAAGCGCCACATCGGCTGGCGCTGGCACAATGCGTGCGTCATGCGAGGGAATTGGAACATCACGCACGACGCTCACGACACTGGGCGCGACATCGAGGTAGTCCACTGACTCAAGGAGTTTGCGTCGCACACCCGCTGCCATCGTCACTGAATTGTCAGCCGCCGCCGCTCGCACCGCCGCTAAAGATCCGTGTTCGGTAATAAGCGAGGCCGCGGTCTTCTCGCCAATTCCTTTCACTCCCGGCAACCCGTCAGAAGGATCGCCGCGCAAGATGGAAAAGTCTGCGTATCGATCACCGGGGATGGCGTACTTTGCAGCGATCGCCGCCTGGTCGTAGATGTCAGGTCGACTCACACTGCGCGCTGTGTAAATCACCTTCACGTCGCGCGCATCATCAACCAACTGGAACAGGTCGCGGTCGCCAGTGACAATTCGAACACCGCACTCAGAACGAGTTGCGAGTGTTGCGATCACGTCGTCTGCCTCAAAACCTGCAACTCCGATGCGCGGAATTCCCAGAGCGTGAAGAACGTCGATGATCACCGGAATCTGCGGCGCGAGAGTATCGGGCACTTCCTCAGCATCGGGGTCCTGAACCGCCACCCGATGCGCCTTGTAACTGGGAATTGCCTGTACGCGAAACTCTGGACGCCAGTCGTCGTCCCAGCACGCCACCAACTGTGTAGGGGAGTGGTCATCGACGAGGCGCCTGATGAAGTCGAGCAGGCCACGCACCGCGTTCACGGGCGTACCGTCGGGAGCAACCGTCGACTCCGGTACACCGTAATAGGCGCGGAAGTACAGCGACGCGGTGTCGAGCAGCATGAGGCGTTCAGACATGGGGAACAGTCTGTCGCACACGGCACTCCTCGGGCGCGGGTACTACCGTGTACCCATGCATCAGACGCCTACGGCTGACCTCGCCGATCGCCTCGCCCGCGCACAGGTACAGGCTCGCAGCCTCGGCATCGGCGCCCTCGTCGTCAGCCCAGGACCTGACCTGCGGTACCTCATCGGCTACGACGCCATCCCACTCGAGCGTCTCACCGCGCTCATCGTGCCCGCCGAGGGCGACCCGTCGATGGTGGTTCCTTTGCTTGAACACCCTGCCGCCCTCGCTAGCCCCGCTGGCGCACTCGGAATCGACCTGCTCACGTGGGGCGAAACCGACAATCCGTACGAGCTCGTGGCGCGCACGGTAGGCCAGGTCGAATCAGTGGCCGTCGACAATCGGATGTGGGCTGAGAAGGCGATTCGCTTGCGCGCCGCCATGCCCGACGTCGACCAACGGCTAGCAGGTGAGGTTATTAACCACTTGCGCATGCGTAAGACCCCCAACGAGATCGCGTCGCTGAGGGCGGCGGGGGAAGCGATCGATTCGGTGCACGAGCAGGTGGGCACCTGGCTGCGTGCTGGTCGCACCGAGCGTGAAGTCGGCCGCGATATCGCTGATGCCATCCTTGCAGCGGGCCACGTGACCGTTGATTTCGTCATCGTCGCCAGCGGGCCGAACGGAGCAAGCCCCCACCACGAAGTCAGCGATCGTGTGATCGAGCGGGGCGACCCGGTCGTTGTCGACATCGGTGGAACGATGCCCGATGGCTATTGCAGCGATGAGACCCGCACGTATGCCGTCGGTCAGCCGAGCGATGCGTTCCTTGTCTCCTACGCTGCACTCGAGCACGCCCAGGCGGCAGCAGTCGCTCACGTGCGGCCAGGAGTCACGTGCGAGTCGGTCGATGCCACCGCGCGCGACCTACTGACACGCGCCGGCCTTGGCGAACTCTTCATTCACCGCACCGGCCACGGCATCGGCCTAGAAACTCATGAAGAGCCCTACATCGTGAGCGGTAACACCGAACTGCTTGAGCCCGGCTTTGCCTTCAGCATTGAACCGGGCTTCTACCTCGCGGGTGCGTACGGGGCTCGCATTGAAGACATTGTCGTGTGCGGTGACAACGGACCACTACTCATGAACGAACGTCCGCGTTCACTCGCTGTGGTTGATGTCTGAACCGCCCGCGAGCTGTTCTACTTGACCGGCCACTGGCACTCGGGTGATACGCGAACCCAGCGGAACTGCGATGCGAGCCAGTATCGGAGCCACGATCGCGGTGATCAACACGTAGGTCGTAACGAGCGCTTGGAAACTGGACGGCAACAAGGTCGAGGTTGCGGCGATGCCGGCCACCAGCACGCTGAACTCGCCGCGGGCCGACAGCAGCGCACCGGCACGTAATGGGCCAATCACGCCGGGCCGGTGACGAGCAGCCAACCAACCCACCACATGCTTGGTCGCGATCGTCACCACAGCCAGTGCGAGAGCGATAGGGAGAACCCCTGGAATCTCTGCAGGGTCAGTACTGAGCCCGATGGCCACGAAAAACAGAGCCGCGAATAGGTCGCGCAGGGGGTCCAGTCGCGTGCGCGCTGTCTCGGCGACCTGTCCGGTCAGCAGCAGACCCACGAGGAACGCAGCAACTGCTCCCGAGAATCCGACACTGTCGGCGAAGCCAGCTGCCAGTACAGCGATTCCGAGGACGGTCAGTAGGAGCGCTACCGGATCGCGTAAACCGATGAATCGGTCGAGCACATTGCGATTGCGCAACCCGATACCGATGACGATGGCCACGACGAGCAGCCCAATGCCCGCACCCAGCAGTCCGGCGAGCAAGCCACCCCCTCCGACCACCACCACAAGAATTGGCAGATAGGGGGCCATCACGAGGTCTTCGATTACCAAAATGCCAACGACAGGCGCGGTCTCAGGATTTCGACGCCAGCGCATATCGCGCAGTAGCTGCGACACAATTCCTGAGGACGACACATAGGTGACGCCCGCCAACGCCAGCGCGCCCGGAAGCCCCCAACCGAGAAGCAATCCAGCCGCAGCGCCAGGTAACGCGTTCAACACGATGTCGGCAAGCCCAGTGCGCCAGTGGGTACGGCCGGTCCAGATCAGATCGCGAGCGCTGTACTCCAAGCCGAGCAACAGCAGTAGCAGTACCGCACCTACCTCGGCAGCGACGTCGATGAAACCGCCGGTCGAGTCAAGTTGGGTAATGCCCCCATCGCCGAATGCAAGGCCTGCCAACAGATAGAAAGGAACCGCAGAAATTCCAATGCGACTTGCAAGCCGGGTGAGTATCCCGAGACCGAGTAACACTGCGCCCAACTCGACCAGCCGCAGCGCTGCATCAGTCTGGTGGGCGTCCATCGCGCCAGCATCCCACCCACTGGGATAGTCGCCGGCCGCACCCCGGTCTACAGTTCAGACATGGAGGAGACCGACCGGCAGATTGTGCGTTTGCTGGCTGCCGACGGGCGCATGTCATTCACCGACCTTGCCCGCGAGACAGGCCTCTCGACGTCAGCCGTGCATCAGCGCGTCAAGCGACTCGAACAACGAGGCGTCATCACCGGCTATGGCGCCCGCATTGACCACAACGCTGTGGGTTTGCCACTCACAGCCTTCGTGTCGATCACACCCGTCGATCCCGCCGCTCCCGACGACTACCCACACCGTTTGTCTCACATTTCTGCGATCGAATCGTGCTACTCGGTTGCCGGGGACGAGTCGTACATTCTGGTCGTGCGCGTCGCAACGCCCGCCACCCTTGAATCGCTTCTGGGCGAGATTCGAAGCGCTGCGTCAGTGTCGACCCGCACCATCGTGGTGCTATCGACCCCGTTCGAAGGGCGACCGCCGAACATCCCGCAGATCGACGCAGAGTAGGCAAGCCGAAGGCGTCAGGCCTTCGCCGCTTCCTGTGCCGCCCACCACTGCTGACCCTCAGCAGGCAGGGTATGAATCGGGTCGTAGTACTCGTAGCGCCGGTTAAGTGCCTCAGCGTCGTCGAGTTCAATTCCCGTTCGGTAGTTCTTGGTCCAATACGAAATTCCGCGTTCACGGTCGTACTCGCTGACCTGATGCACCCACCGCTTGCCCACGTACGGTACGTCACACACAATGCGCGGAGTTGCGAATCCGGGCAGGTACCCCATGAGCGCGTGCTGCAGCGATTGTGCCTCACCCAGCGACACCCGCCAGTGCTCAGCGTTCGGAATCATGTCGCACATGTAGAAGTAGTACGGCATGATCAACGCGCCGTCGAGCAGTGAGAAACATAGGTCAAGAAGTTGCTCGGGAGTGGCGTTCACGCCGTGCATCAAGACGCCTTGGTTGCGCACGTCGCGAACACCAGCTTCAAACATCGCCGCAGTTGCTTCCGCGACAAGGGGTGTCACTGACTGCGCATTGTTGACATGCGTGTGAATCGCCAGCGATACACCGCGCGAGCGGGCAGTCGTCGCGAGTCGTTCCATACCTGAGCGCACTTCGTCAGTGAGCCAGTGCTGGGGGAGTGCCATCAGCGCCTTGGTGGCAAGGCGGATATCGCGAATATTGTCGATCTCAAGAAGTGACGCCACAAAAGCCTCTAGCCGCGGCCACGGCATGTTGGCAACATCTCCACCCGAAACCACCACATCGCGAACTTCTGGCGAGCGCCGCAGGTACGCAAGCATTGCCTCGTAGCGATCGGCAGGTTTGAGGTCGAATTTCAGCTTGTCGATCACGGGCGTGGAATTACCGACGAGGTCCATACGAGTGCAGTGCCCGCAGTACTGCGGGCAGGTCGGAAGCAACTCGGCGAGCACCTTGGTGGGATACCGGTGGGTGAGTCCTTCGGCGGTCCACATCTCGTGCTCATGCAACGAGTCACGTGATGAGAACGGATGACTAGTCCATTTCTCAAGGCGGTCGGAGAACACCGGAATCATGTACCGACGAATCGGGTCTGCGTAGAACGCATCGGTCAACGACCCTGCGCCGCCCGGCGTCAACGTCGGCATCATCGTGTTGAGCATCTGCGGCGGAACCAGCATCGACATGGTGGCGCGCTCAGCCTGGTCTCGCAGGAGATCGTCGTAGAAGCGGTCGTCCACCAGATCGCCGAGAACGTCGCGCAATTGCGCCGCGGACTTCACACAGTGCGACCGTTGCCATTGAACCGAACGCCACTCGGCGTCGGTGACCTGCGCCCAGCCAGGGAACCGACCGTAATCAGGCTCAACCAGAGTGGTGCGACTGTAGTGGTACGGCTGACCGGTTTCCGTGGCCGTCTGTCGATCAATAATCTGGGTCATGTCGGGGATACTACAGGATAAGCGCCCTAAATCAGACCTTCCAACAGCGAATCTTCCCTCCAATGTAGGCTTGTGAAAACGTTCCTCCGCTACGATGACTACCGCATGGTTCAGAAAAGACACCGGCTCGTACGAGAGCCGCTGGCCGCATCGATGGAAGGATCACCTACGTGAGCACGATCGCCTCACCGGTCGGCCTACACCGGGTCCTCGAGCCAAGGGGAGTGCTCCCTCAGGCCGCATGGCGACTCGATGCCAATCCCGTCATCGGACCAACCGAAGTGCGTGTGCGTGTGCGCCGGCTCAACCTCGATGCGGCCTCATTTCGGCAATTGGTTGACAAGCATCAAGGCGATGGCGACCGCGTGCGTGAGGAAGTCCGCGACATCATCGCCTCTCGCGGAAAGATGCAGAATCCGGTCACGGGGTCGGGAGGCATGCTGGTTGGCGTCGTTGAGGAGGTCGGAGCAGAGGCGCATCTGGATGTGCAGGTGGGCGATGTCATCACCACTCTTGTCTCTCTCACTCTGACACCACTGCTCATTACCGACGGCCTCACTCACTGGGATGGCCGCTCAGAGCAGGTGCCGTGCGACGGCACAGCGATTCTCTTTCAACGCACGATCGCCGCTCACGTTCCTGACGACCTTGACGAAGAACTCGCCATGGCAGTAATGGATGTCGCCGGTGCCCCTGCACTCGTCGCGCGCACAGTGCGCCAGTATCTCGACCGCGGCATCACTCCACTGGTGGCTGTCGTTGGGGGAGCAGGTAAGAGTGGATCGCTGTCACTGGCGGCCGCGCGACTAGAAGGTGCGGGCCGAACGGCTGGCATCGTTCCCATCGAACGTGAGCGAGATGCCTTGCTGGCCGTTGGCCTTGCCGATGCTGTCGAACTCGCTGATGCACGCGATCCGGTGATGTTGTCGGAAGCTGTTGTTGCTGCACTCGGACGTGCCGCCGATATCACGGTCGTCTGCGTTGACGTTCCCGGCTGTGAACACGGCGCCATCTTGTCGACCGGCGACGGCGGAACTGTCATCTTCTTCTCCATGGCGACCTCGTTCAGTAGCGCCGCACTGGGCGCAGAGGGACTCGCCGCTGACGTCTCCATGCTCATTGGCAACGGGTTCAGCCCCGGACATGCCGAATACGCCTTTGAACTGTTGCGACGCGATGACGCGGTGCGGCATCTGTTCGAACAACGACTTCGCGCCGAACATCCACCGCTACCGCGGGCTCACACTGACAGGGTGCACCCATGAGCGAGCTCCTACACCTCAACAAGCGCACGGTGACACGCGCCAGAGCCTTGGCACGCACCGCAGGTGCACCCGTCGTCGACATCGCCAAGCAACACACCACGGTTTCGGTCGAGCGAGCTGTGCTGCGACTCGCCGGACTGTCCGGTGCCGATGTTGAAGGAACCCCATGGGTTAATCACCTCGTCGACCGCGTGCGGGCCGATGTCGGACTCGAGCAGGGCGTCGCGCTCCCTGTGTGGCACGCGCTTCGACGTGAGGGTTTGAGCGACGTCACCGAACTCGCACAACGTGCCGCCGCAGGAGCCGTCACTTTTACTATGCCTGACGGCCGCGACCACGACCACGCCGCCACGAAAGCACGTAGGGCAGTGAGTGCTGGCATCACCCGCATCGACCGCAATCGAGTGCAGCGCGACAAACTCATCAAACGTTACGGCAATCCGCCAGCGCCATGGATCTATTTGATCGTGGCTACCGGCGACATCGATGAAGACGTGCCTCAGGCCATCGCTGCTGCGCGCGAAGGAGCCGACGTCATTGCCGTCATCAGATCAACCGGTCAGTCACTGCTTGATTTCGTTCCTGAAGGCGCAACGCACGAAGGTTTCGCAGGCACGTACGCCACCCAAGAAAACTTCCGCATTATGCGCGCGGCTCTCGACGAGGTTTCCAAAGAGTTGGGCCGTTACGTGCGACTCACCAATTACGCAAGCGGCTTGTGCATGCCCGAGATCGCCACGCTTGCCGGGCTTGAACGGCTCGACATGATGCTCAACGATTCGATGTACGGCATCCTCTTCCGCGACATCAATCCGATTCGCACCTTCGTTGACCAGCGATTCTCACGCCAGATCCATGCGCGCGCGGGCATCATCATCAATACCGGTGAAGATAACTACCTCACCACCGCCGATGCCATTGACGCAGCACACACAGTGACGGTGTCGCAATTGCTCAACGAGTACTTCGCCAAGGAAGCCGGACTCGAAGACTGGCAACTTGGCCTGGGCCACGCATTCGAAATCGTCCCTGAGATTCCCGATTCGTTCCGCCTCGAACTCGCGCACGCACTGCTGACTCGCGAACTCTTTCCCGATGCACCGCTCAAGTGGATGCCGCCAACCAAGCACATGACCGGCGACATCTTCCGCGGTTACCTGCTTGACGGCTTCTTCAACCTTGTGGGCGCACTCACCGGGCAGGGAATTCTGCTCGTCGGCATGATGACCGAAGCGGTCGTCACCCCCTGGCTTTCCGATCGCGATCTCGCATTGCAGAACGTACGCTACGTACTTAATGCCGCTGGAGGACTGCGGGAGGATTTCCATCCGCCACGAGACGGCTTCATCGTTCAACGCGCCCACGCCGTGCTCGACGAGGCGATCACTCTCCTCGAACGCATCAACGACGAGACCCTGCTCAATGCCATTGGCGACGGCACATTCGGCTTGATGAAGCGTCCCGCAAACGCCGGCCGCGGACTCGACGGTGTCGTGGTCAAGGGCGAGGGCTACCTCAATCCTGCCACCGAGATTCTGGAGGGGCAGTCATGAATCACATTGTGCGCCCTTACGGCGACGCCACCGGCGACGGCATGATTCAGGTGTCGTTCACCCTGCCGCTCCCGCACGATAAGCGAGCGGAAGGCGCAGCCCTGCAACTGGCACACAAGATGGGCATCGAACCGGCGATGGTGGTTCACGCCAAAGCTATGGGACCGGACTTCACTTTCTTCGTGGTGTACGGATCAGTGCACCATCTGGTTGAGGTCGACAAGGTTCAGGTCGTTGAGCGCGACTTCCCCCTGTTGTCAGCCAAGGAAGTCAACGGGCTCATTAAGTCGCGTCTGCGGCGACCGTTCGTGGTCGTCGGCGCCTGCATCGGAACTGATGCGCACACCGTCGGAATCGACGCGATTCTCAACATCAAGGGATTCGCGGGGGAGAAGGGGCTTGAGTACTACTCCCAGATGCAGGTAGTCAATCTCGGTGCTCAGGTCAGCATTCCGTCGCTCGTTGAATCCGCCCGTGCTTCGAAGGCTGACGCCGTTCTGGTTTCACAGGTAGTCACGCAGCGCGATGCGCACCTGCACAACGTGCGCGAGATGACAGCGGCATTCCGCGAGGCATTCCCCGAGGGTCGTCGTCCGATCATCATCGTCGGCGGACCTCGCTTTGATGAGACGATGACTGCAGAGCTCGGCGTCGATCGCATCTTCGGAAAGGGCACCACGCCCGCCGAAGTCGCTTCGTACCTTGTGTCACGCATCGCCACCCGAACGCCTGCAACCGCACCCACCAGAAAGGCCACTCGATGAGCGACGACCCCCGCCTCGGATTGAGCGTCACCCACCGCCGATATGTACCGTATTCGCACGCTCACTACGGAGGCTCCCTTGTCGACGGCGCCTACGTACTGGGTCTGTTCGGCGACGTCGCCACTGAACTTGGCATTCGCAGCGATGGTGATGAGGGCCTCTTCGCGTCGTACTCCGATGTTCAATTCGTCGACGCCGTCCGAGCCGGGGATGTCATCGAGGTTCAGGCGACGTTGACCCGTATCGGGCGTCGAAGCCGCGAGATCGAGTTCGAAGCGCGCATCCTTGCCCGTGCCACGCCCGACGTTTCGGCGAGCGCTGCGGCCCTTCTCGACCCGCCGTTGGTCTGCACCACGGCGCGCGGCACGGTCGTGGTCCCCTGAACCGGAACCTTTCGTGCACTAGCGTCGTCTGGTGACTGTGCGCCCGAGTTCGTTTGTTGCCACCCTCGCGCGACTGGTGTGCGCCCCCGTGGCGGGCTACGTACTCTCTCAAGCCTTTCCTCCACGTGGGTGGGGGTGGCTCGCCCCGATAGCGGTGATGGCGTTCACCGTGAGCGTCTGGCGCCGCAGTGCGTGGTCAGGATTCCTGCTGGGCGCCCTTTTCGGCCTTGCATTTTTTCTTCCACTCATTTCGTGGATGCGCGTCGTCGGTGATGACGCCTGGTTCATGTTGTCGCTGCTGTGCGCATTCTGGGCCGCCGTCACCGGCGCCCTGATCGCCCTCGTCACCCGACTCCCTCTCTGGCCGCTGTGGGCAGCGACATGTTGGGTTGCCGTTGAGACAGTGCGTGACCGCATTCCGTGGGGCGGGTTCGCCTGGGGGCGCCTGGCGTTCTCCCAGTCCGATTCCCCGTTTGCCTTCCTGGCAGCCATCGCCGGCGCGCCACTGGTGACGTTCACGGTGGCGTTGCTGGGTTCCTTGCTGGCCGCGGGAGTCCTGCATCTGGCCCCTGCGCTCGCGGGCGAACCTCGCTGGGGTGCCCGGCCGGCCCGGTCACCGGGCTTAGCCGCTGTCGACTTGGTCCTCATTGTGGCCGTGTTGTTGGCAGGCTTAGCCTCCAGCGCGGTGACCGTTCTCCCTCAGCCCGGAACCGAGAAAGCAGTCACAGCGGCGGTCATTCAAGGAAACGTCCCGCGCGCGGGATTGGGCACAGAAGGGCCGCCCGGGCAGATTCTCGACAACCACATCGCCGCCACCCGCGAACTCGCCCGACTGGTACGCCAGGGATCACAGCAACAGCCCGAGTTGGTGATCTGGCCAGAGAACGCCAGCGACATTGATCCATACACGCACCCAGGGGCAGCGGTCGACATCAGTTCTACTGTCGATGACATCGGTGCTCCGGTGCTCGTTGGTGCCGTCGTCACCAACCCCGATAACCCTGACACTGTTCTCAATCTGGGCATTGTGTGGAAGCCCGGTACCGGCCCAGGGGAGTGGTACGCCAAGCGCCACCCGGTTCCGTTTGGCGAGTACATCCCGATGCGACCGTTGATTTCACGGCTCATCGACCGATTCGCACTCATTCCGCACGATTTCGCCGCGGGCCAAGTTCCGGGAGTCCTGACGCTGGGGCCAGCGCGCATTGGAGACGTGATCTGCTTCGAGGTCGCCGACGACGAAGTGGTGCGCGACGCGGTCACGGGCGGCGGGCACCTGCTCGTTGTTCAAACCAACAACGCCACCTACGGTCACACCGGCCAACCCGAACAACAACTGGCGATCACTCGGCTGCGCGCCATCGAACACGCACGAGCAACTCTGGTGGCAGCCACCAGTGGCATCAGCGCCATCATGACGTCGCGCGGCGACATTACCCAGCAACTGCCTGAGTTCGTCGCCGGGAGCCTGGTGTCAGAAGTCATTCAATCTGACAGCCTGACGCTGTCTGACCGTGTGGGTTCCAAGCCCGAATGGGCGCTCACCCTCATCGCTGCGCTGGCCGTGTTGTGGGCACTGATGAGTCGACGACTAGGGTCGAACGAGCGCGGCCGAGCAGGTGGTCGCACCAGCGACGACTTCGCCCAGGAGAACGAGCAGCCGTGACCGACTCACCCGATTCACTGCCCACCAGTACCTTTGCCGACCTCGGCCGCATCCTGGTCATCATCCCGACGTACAACGAGGCCGAGAACATCGGTCGCATTGTGCCTCGATTGCGCGAGTCAGTGCCCGAGGCGCACGTGCTGGTCGTCGACGACAATTCCCCGGATGGCACCGGCGATCTGGCCAACGAGTTGAGCGACTCCGATCCCCACGTTCATGTACTGCATCGTCTCGGCAAGCAAGGACTCGGCGCCGCGTACATCGCCGGATTCGGGTGGGGACTCGACAACGAGTTCGATGTGCTGGTCGAGATGGATGCCGATGGAAGTCACGATCCGGCGCAACTTCCGCGACTACTTGATCGGCTGCGCACGGCCGACCTCGTGCTCGGTTCGCGGTACGTACCCGGGGGAGAGGTTCGCAACTGGCCACGTCACCGTGAATTCCTCAGTCGCGGCGGCAACATGTACACGCGCATCCTGCTCGGCCTACCTCTTGCCGATGCGACCGGCGGATACCGTGCCTTTCGCGCCGACACCTTGCGCACCCTTGATCTGCAGGGCGTCGGAAGTGCGGGTTACGTCTTCCAGGTAGACCTTGCTAATCGCGCATCTACTGCTGGACTGCGTTTGGCTGAAGTACCAATCACCTTTGAAGAGCGCCAGTACGGGACAAGCAAGATGAGCCGCTCGATTGTCACCGAAGCGCTGTGGCAGGTAACCCGATGGGGAGTACGCGATCGTGCCGCCGAGATGCGGAAGCGTTGGGGGAGGGGCTGACCCTCGTGCGCCGTCTGCTTGTCACCCTGCTGGTCGTCGCTTACGTCGTGGCAGAGGCTGCTGTGGTGTTCTGGCTTGCCTCGCAGATTGGTTGGCTGTGGGTCATTGCGATTCTTGCTGTTCAATTCGCCATCGGCGTCAGCATCAGTCGCAGGGCTGGTGCAACGGCCCTCCGAGGACTCGGGGAGGCGTCGCGAAGTGGAGCTCTACCCGGTGGCGATGTGGGCAACTCGGCACTGCGCACTGTTGGCGGGTTGTTGATCGCTCTACCGGGAATACTCAACGACATCCCGGGTGTGCTGCTGTTGATTCCCATCACCCGTCGGTGGGTACGGGCCGCAACCGGTGCAACGGTCGGGCGCCGTATTCAGACTGCTGGCTTTTCGACGACAACCACGACCACCCCCGAGGGTGTCACCGTCACCCGCCTACACGAAGGCAAAGTCATCAGCGGTGAAGTGATCGAGCGAAGTGACCAAACCCCGCCCCCTTCGACAACGCGGGGCGAAGTCGACTAAGCGGACTTGCGGCGCGTTGATCCGCCGCGCTGGCTGTGCAGCAGTTCAAGTCGCTCAGCGAGCAGTTCTTCAAGGTCGGCAATCGTGCGACGCTCAAGCAGCATGTCCCAGTGGGTGCGGGGTACCTTGACGTATTTGGGCTCAGGCGCGATCGCATCAAGGCGCGTAGCCTCGCGGCCACAGCGACATTCCCAGAGGTAGGGGATCTCTTCGGCCTCAACTGACATCGGCACCACGGTGGCGTGGCTCATCGGGCACGAGTACGTCACCCTCTGACGGGGGGCGTACTCGATGTACGACTCGGTTTCATAGCTGTTGGCACCGAGGCGGGTTCCGCGCAGCGTTGCATCTGTCATGTCCGGCTCCTTGTGGGGGTCCTGTACACACCACAACGGCTCTATCGGCCACACAGTTCCCGGATACGAGCCCCAGAAGTCACCAATTCCCAAGCGTGTGTCACCCATTCGGCCTAACCGGCCTCGAAGCACCCCGTCAGGGCGGGGGAGTCAGACTTCCTCGAATTCAGCGCTACCTGCCTGCTCGATACCGCGCTGCACATCAACGCGACGTAGCAGGAAGATTCCAATCAGGAAAAGGATCGCCAAAGCCGCAATTGCCCAGCGGTACGAGCCGGTGAATTGGTGCACCAGGCCGAAGAGCAACGTTCCAATCCACGACGTTCCTCGCTCAGCGGATTGATACAACCCGAAGTACTCACCCTCACGGCCGCGGGGGATGAGCTGAGAGAACAGTGAGCGTGACAGCGCTTGGGTTCCGGCCACGACCAGGCCGATTCCCACAGCGATGACTAGGAAGAGGGCGACACTTCCCTTGGGAATAAAGAAGCCCACGACTACCAGAACAATCCAGATCACCAGTGCACCGAGAATGACCCGTTTTGCACCGCGTCCCGCGGCCAGGCGGCCCATTAACAACGCTCCAACGATTCCGAAGAGATTGACCAGAATCACAGCAGCGAAGATGTAGGTCTGTGCCATGCCCAACTCGTACTGTCCGAAAACGGCTGCTGCTGCAATCACGGTCTGGACGCCGTCGTTGAAGAAGATGAACGCGAGCAGGAATCGCAACGCCTGCGGGTAGTCGCGAGCGTGCCGCAGCGTGTCGCGCAACTGAACGAAACTGCGTGACACACTCACCTGCGCATCGGGGCTAAGCGACGGGTGGTCGCGCAATCCGAAGTACGGAATCAGGGTGAAGGCGGCCCACCAAATACCGGCCACGACAAACAGGATGCGAACGATCATTCCGGTTTCAAGACCGGCTGGTTTGATTGTCAGCAAGGCGAGGCTGATGATGAGCAACACCACTCCACCGACGTAACCAAAAGCCCACCCGCGAGTTGACACTCGATCGCGTTCGTCCGGTTCGGCAATATCAACCAAGATCGCCGACAACACTGTCAGGCTCGCGATAAGTGCAACGTTTCCTACGATCACCAGCAGCGCACCGAGAGCCCAATTGCCACCGGTAACGAAGAACAATCCCGCCGCCGCGGCAGCACCTATCCAGGCGAATGCTCCCAGCCACCGACGCTTTGATGACGTGCGGTCGATGAATGCACCGACGATCGGCATCAACAAGAACGATAAGACGGTTGCCACGGTGATGACGTAGAAGACAGCAGATCCGGGAGACATCGGAATGCCGAGGATGTAGAGACTATTGGTGCAGGTGTCGTCGGACCCAGCATCGGCACAGCCAGCGGCGGTATTGGCCACACTCGTGAGGTAAGGCAGGGCCAGCACCACCGAGACGGTGGTCACAAATGCCGACTGAGCCCATTCGTACCAGTACCACGACCGCTGTTCGCGGCGGCGCTCAGTTGGTTCGGAGTATTCACGCGTCGCAAGGGTGCTCATGGCGCGAATACTGCCACGGTCAGGCGAGGTTGGTAGGGGACTCGCACAAACTCTTGATGAATGCTCCTTATGAATGGTCGAACCACTCTCCGCGATCCTCTAGGACTGTACGTAGTACAGCCGGTCGATCGGTGAGAATTCCATCGACGCCAAGATCGAGCAGACGTCGCATCTCAGCTTCATCGTCGATGGTCCAGATGTGTACCTGAATCCCCAGCCCATGGGCGTACTCAACGAGCCGGCCACTGAGAATCGGAACCCGGTACATCGAGAGTGGAATCTGCAGTGCCAGGGGAGCATGGGGTGGGCGGGGAGGGCGGGGAAACCGAATACCTCGCGACGCGGCGATGTACGCGAGTACCTCGCCCGGTCCGGCCGATGTGGCAAGAATCGGCCCGACCCGGCGTCGAACGGTCTCGAGGCGCGCATCGCTGAAGGCACCGAGCAGTACGCGGTCGTAGCACTTCATCGACGTCAGCACCGCCAAGGTCACATCGACCGACGCCTCCGACTTTAAGTCCAGGTTGAAACATTGATCCGGGAACGCCTCGAGGGCGTGATCGAGGCGCATGATCTGGTCTGTGCCTGCAGGGGTTCCGACATTGCGCACATCTGACCATCGCAGCCCGGACACCCGACCGGTCGCGTCGGTGACTCGGTCAAGCACATCGTCATGAAACAGAACGGCCACACCGTCGCTCGTCACCTGGACATCGGTCTCAAGGTGGCGGTAACCCGCACTCACTGCGTACTCAAAGCCTGATCGGGTGTTTTCGGCCGTCTCTCGCGCTCCGCCTCGATGGGCAATCGCCAACGGGCCCTCACACTCCAAGTAGGGATGTCTGGCCGCCACGCCGCTGACACTACCGTCGCGAACGGCCTGACGGGGCAGTCAGCGTGGGATAGTGAGGTTGGCACGTGATTCGCGCCAGAATCGCGCGAATTGACCCATTTTCTATGAAGGGACCGCAATGAGTGAGCAAGAGCCCAAACCCACGATCCCTGAACCGGCCGCCGACGCAGTTGAGGCTGTCGTAGAAACTCCCGCAGCATCCGCGGCACCCGCGGCACCGGTCATGCCGCCGCCTCCGCCGGCAATGGTCATTCCGCCTCCGCCAGCAATGGCAGTTCCGCAGACGACCGCGGTGTTTCCCGACGGCAAGCCCATGTTGACCGCCACCGGCGAGCCGGCCAGTGCCAAGTCACGTCTGGCCGCAACTTTGCTGTGCTTTTTCCTCGGAGGGATCGGAATCCACCGTTTCTACGTGGGCAAGATCGGAACCGGCATCCTGATGATCGTCACTCTCGGCGGTCTGGGCGTCTGGGTTCTCATCGACTTCATCATGATTCTTATCGGCTCGTTCCGCGACATCGACCGCAAGGTTCTCTCCAACTGGTGACCCGTGGGTGATCGCCCGTGGGGCAGTCACGAAGCGATAAACCGCCGATAATCCACATTATGTCATTATGTAGATTTCACGAGAACGCTCCATCTGCGGGCAGAACGGCTGATTTTCCGGGCCGCTCTGCCCGTAGGTCGTCTGTGCCCCCTACGGTTGCGCCATGACGACCATCGAAGTCACTGACATTGACCTCAACCATCGCGGCATCCATCTGAACTGTCGGGCCGCAGGAGATCCCGCTGCGCCAGTGGTGATTCTGGTGCACGGCTTTCCCGAAGGCGCCTTTGTGTGGGACGCCATGCTGGTTGGTCTCGCCGAGGCTGGGTTCCGCGCCGTCGCACCCGATCTACGCGGATTCGGGCTGAGTTCGGCTCCTACCGAAGTCGAGCGCTACCGCATGAGTGAGGTCGCAGCCGACCTCGTCGCCCTCACCGCCATCGTGTCTCCCGGGCGGCCGCTTGCGGCACTGGTCGCTCACGATTGGGGCGGCGCAGCTGGTTGGGCGTTGGGTAACCGGGCGCCGCAGTTATTGGAGCGACTGGTCATCATCAATTCCCCTCATCCCGGCCTCTTCCTGCGCGGATTGAAGACCGACCCTTCCCAGCAGGCAGCGAGCGCCTATATGAATGTGCTCGCGGCCCCCGACGCGGAGGAAAAGTTCTCGTCCGACGATTACGCGTTGCTGTGGCGCTTCTTCACCGGAATGGGAGCGACCAGCGGCGGTGCCGACGGGAAGGGGTGGCTCACTGACGCCGTTCGCGCCCAGTACCGAGAGCACTGGGACCTCGGCCTGACCGGTGGACTGAACTACTACCGTGCAACTCCCGTGCGTCCGGGCAAGGATCTCGACGCCATCACCCTCCCCCCAGAGATGTTGACGGTCTCGATTCCGACTCACGTCATTTGGGGAACGCTCGATACCGCACTGCTTCCAGGACTCGTCGACGGGCTCGACGAGTACGTCAGCGATCTTGACGTGCACTCGTTTGACGATGCTTCCCACTGGATCGTGCATGAATACCCCGACCGCGTGTTGTCGCTGCTCACGAATTTCCTCACGTGACCCACGCCCCATGGGCCGTTGTCGACATCGACGGCGTGCTCGCCGATGTCAGACACCGGGTGCGCTTCGTCGAGCAACGCCCAAAAGATTGGGATGCGTTCTTTGCGGCCGCTCCCCTTGACCCCGCACTTGCCGAAGGCCTGGCGGCCGTTGTCGAGCAGGTAGATCTCGGTCATGCCATTGCCTACGTGAGCGGTCGACCCGAACGATGCCGCGCCGACACGATCGCCTGGATGCAACGGCACGGACTTCCACCCGCTCCCCTGCACCTGCGGCGCGATGACGACCGACGGCCAGCGAGACAAACCAAACTTCAGATTGTGCGAACGCTTGAGCGAACGGCTCCCGTTGCACTCGTGATTGACGATGACTCTGCGGTCGTGTCAGCAATGCGCGCTGCCGGATATGAAGTCCTCCACGCCCAATGGATGGATGGCGGAACCGATGGCGTTGACGCCTCCCCCGCGCAGGAAGCCCTGTTCGAGGCGCAAGAGATTGAGGGTCGCACGTAGAGCGGTTGCACCGAACCGCACCACCATCTAGTCAACGCGCGGATGCACCAACGTCAACACCACCGACATCTCACCGCATGGTGCACCATCATCCTCGCGAGTGAACAGGATCGTGGTTGTCCACTCCGGCCGTCCCCCATCGAGGAACTCTCGTTCAATCTGCGCAGCGTCGATATCCATTGTCGCTTCGGAAATCACCGCGCATCGAGCGAGTTTGCTCCACGACACGTTCGCACTGACAGCCAATGGCTTACCTCGATCGAGTAGGTGACCGACCTTCGTCAGCATGAGACATGCGGCCGTCGACTCGCCCAGCGTGAAGATCGCCCCTGCGTGCGGACCACCCATGTGGTTACGGGTTTGAACCTCATTGGGAATGCGCAGGCGCACCCGCTCCCCCACTTCCACGACTTCAATCGACAGGGTGTCGATGAGCGGAGTGGTGGCGCGCATCGCCGCGGTAAGTGAGGCTGGAGTGAGTTCCGCGGAGGTAATGTCCATGGAGGGACCCTACGCTGATGCGACTGCGCTCCATCCATCGCTATCCGTCAATCCCCGCTGTCTATCTGACGGATAGCGATGGACGAAGCCCCAGCTCACTCCTCGGCGAATGCCTCAGGACTCGGACAACTACAGACCAAATTGCGATCACCGTAGGCAGAATCGACTCGTCTCACCGGAGGCCAGTACTTGTCGGCTCGAAGCGACTCCACCGGATACACGGCGGTTTCACGGGAGTACGGCATCGCCCACTCGTCGACAATGCATGCCGCAGTGTGTGGCGCCTGACGTAGCGGCGAGAGTTCGACTGGCCACTCCCCCGCAGCCACCCGATCAATCTCCGAACGAATCGCGATCATTGCCTCACAGAAGCGATCGATTTCGGCCAACGATTCACTCTCGGTCGGTTCAACCATGAGCGTTCCGGAAACGGGGAATGACATCGTGGGTGCGTGGAAGCCATAGTCAACAAGTCGCTTGGCGACATCGTCGACCGTCACACCTGTGTCGTGCGTGATAGCGCGCAGATCGAGGATGCATTCGTGAGCAACAAGTCCGTTCTCGCCCGAATACAGCACGGGGTAGTAATCGCGCAGGCGAGTCGCAATGTAGTTGGCGGAAAGAACTGCAACGGATGTCGCGCGGGTAAGTCCATCGCTGCCCATCATGCGGATATATGCCCACGGAATCGGCAAGATACCTGCGCTTCCCCACGGTGCACCGCTGACCGGACCCACTCCACCGTCGACGTGCCCACGACCCACAGGCCCTGCCTCAGGGCGCAACGGATGCGACGGAAGGTACGGCGCAAGGTGTGATCGCACCGCGACCGGACCCACGCCAGGGCCGCCACCGCCGTGCGGAATGCAGAACGTCTTGTGCAGGTTCAAGTGCGACACATCAGCGCCAAATCGGCCCGGCTTAGCCAACCCCACCAGAGCATTGAGATTCGCACCATCGACGTACACCTGACCGCCGACATCGTGCACCATGGCGCAGATGTCAGTGACTCCTTGCTCAAACACTCCGTGCGTGGACGGGTACGTGATCATCAACGCAGCAAGCTCGTCGCGATACTGTTCGATCTTCGCGCGCAAGTCGTCGAGGTCAACGTCTCCGTCTTCGGCGCAAGCGACGACAACCACGCGCATACCCGCCATCACTGCACTTGCAGCGTTAGTGCCGTGCGCACTACTCGGAATGAGGCATACCGTGCGATGCCCCTCCCCCGCTGCTCGGTGATAGGCACGAATCGCAAGCAACCCAGCAAATTCGCCCTGGCTTCCTGCATTGGGCTGCAGACTGACCGCGTCGTATCCAGTCACTTCGACCAACCACGATTCCAACTGGCGAATGAGTTCGAGATAACCCTGTGCCTGATCACTAGGCGCGAAGGGGTGCATGCGAGCAAACTCATGCCACGTGATGGGCGCCATCTCGGTAGCAGCGTTCAACTTCATGGTGCATGAACCCAGCGGAATCATCGCGCGATCAAGTGCGATGTCGCGATCACGAAGGCGACGGAGGTAGCGCATCATCTCGGTCTCACTGTGATACGAGTTGAATACCGGGTGGGTCAGGAATTCGCTGGTACGGCGGAGGCTGACCGGGATCGACTGGTCAAGGTCGCGCGGCACCTCGGCAGCCCCACCGACAACTTCCGCCACCGCATCGAGCACTGCCTGTACCTGCACTGACGTGGTCACTTCATCGCAGGCCACGACAACGGTGTCGACTCCGTCAGCGCGCACGTTGATACCCCGTGCCAGTGCGCTGGCCACCACATCAGCAGAACGACCCGGCACGACGAACGACACGGTGTCGAAGAAGTGACCGCTCGGCACGGTGCATCCCAACGAGCGAACGCCCGCTGCGAGTTCGCGCGCACGCGCGTTTACGTCGCGAGCAATCGCCGTGAGACCGAGCGGCCCGTGATAAGCCGCGTACATAGACGCGATGACCGCGAGAAGTACCTGTGCGGTACAGATATTGCTCGTCGCCTTCTCACGTCGAATGTGCTGCTCTCGCGTTTGTAGCGCCAACCGAATCGCCGGGGCCCCTTCACTATCGACGCTGACACCCACCATGCGCCCGGGCATGCTGCGCTCAAGCCCTTCACGCACTGACATGAATCCTGCGTGCGGCCCACCAAAACCGAGTGGCACACCAAATCGCTGAGCGGAGCCAACGACGACATCAACGCCAATTTCGCCCGGGGGGCGAAGCAGAGTCAGAGCTAATAGGTCGGCAGCGACCGCGACGAGCGCTCCCCGCACATGTGCTGCGGCGACAAGTTCCGCGTCATCGCGCAACGCCCCAGACGCCGTGGGGCTACTGAGAAGCATTCCGAAGAACTCATCGGTCGGAAGCGAGTCAACTCCACGTGAGGCATCAATGAGTTGTACCTCAATGCCGAGCGGCTCCGAACGCGTCGCGATGACCGCCAGCGTCTGCGGAAGCGTGTCCGAATCAACGAGGAACGTGGCGCTGGTCGACTTCGAAGCGCGGCGCAGAAGTGTCATCGCCTCCGCCGCCGCGGTGGGCTCGTCGAGCAAACTTGACCCCGCGATCGGCAAACCCGTGAGGTCGCTGATCATCGTTTGGAAGTTGAGCAGTGCCTCAAGACGACCTTGGGAAATCTCCGGCTGATAGGGCGTATAGGCCGTGTACCACCCTGGGCTTTCGAGGATGTTGCGCTTGAGTACCGCCGGCGTACGAGTGTCGTAGTAACCCAGACCGATCATCGATGTCAGCACACGGTTGCGGTCTGCCAATGCGTGCAGTTCAGCCGTTGCCTGCCATTCGCTCGCCGGAGCTGGCAGCGACAGACCATCACGCCACCTAATCACTGAGGGAACGGCGTCGCTGACCAAATCATCAAGGGAGGTGTAGCCCACGGCTGCGAGCATCGTCTGGATATGTGCATCGGCAGGACCAATATGACGGTCAACAAAGGGCGCAGGGCCGGAGGTAACTGAGGTACTAGGTGCGCTGGTCACAAGACTCTCCGCAGTCGACGGGACGAAGACACGGGAGTGTCCCCGCCCTCATCTGTCCTCGCGCAGCGCGCGACCTGAGAGTTTCACCACCGCCTCGCGATGAGCCGATGACTTACACCGTCGGTGGGTGCTTGGGTGAGCAAGCACCGCTTTCCAGAGTTGCCTCGCCCGATCGGTCCTGGAGCCTGAGAGGTTCTGAGGGAGTTGCACCTTCGGCGCCCGCCACTGGCTGCAGCGGAACTCTCCCGACCGGGATTA
>CAIYMF010000256.1 GCA_903927265.1 uncultured bacterium
CGCCGAGAACCCTGCGCTCGCCTATGACTACACGTGGAAGGGCAACACGGTACTCATCGTTACTGATGGCACCGCGGTGCTCGGACTCGGTGACATCGGGCCGATGGCCGCCCTTCCTGTGATGGAGGGCAAGGCACTGCTCTTCAAGGAATTCGCCGACGTCGACGCTGTGCCGATCTGCCTTGACACCAAGGACGTCGACGAAATCATTGAGACCGTGGTTCGTCTCGCGCCGGCGTACGGCGGTGTCAACCTCGAGGACATTTCCGCTCCCCGTTGCTTCGAGATTGAGAAACGACTGCAAGAGCGGCTCGACATTCCGATCTTTCACGACGACCAGCACGGAACGGCAGTGGTCGTGCTGGCAGCGCTGATCAGCGCCGCGCGAGTGACAGGGCGCTCATTGGCAGACCTTCGCGTGGTGATGTCAGGCGCCGGTGCTGCCGGCGTGGCAGTGTCAACGATGCTCGTCGAAGCGGGCGTGGGCGATATCGCCGTGGCCGACACCAAGGGCATCATCCACCACACGCGCGATGATCTCACTGAGGTCAAAACGCTACTCGCGTCGCGCACCAACTCCTCAAACCTCACCGGCACGATGGTCGCTGCACTTGAAGGCGCTGACGTTTTCATCGGCCTGTCATCGGGTCAGGTTCCCGACGAGGCGGTGGCGTCGATGGCGCCCAATTCCATCATCTTTGCGCTGGCCAATCCCAACCCTGAGATTCATCCCGAGGTTGCCAATCGCACAGCAGCGGTCGTCGCAACAGGGCGCAGTGACTTCCCGAACCAGATCAACAACGTGTTGGCGTTCCCCGGAATTTTCCGCGGAGCCCTCGACACTCGCTCAACTCGCATCACTGAAGGAATGAAGCTGGCAGCAGCGAACGCGCTTGCCGATCTGGTCGGCGACGAGGCGCGACCCGACTACGTCATTCCAAACGTGTTCGACCGTCGCGTCGGAGTTGCTGTTTCTAGCGCCGTTGCCGCTGCAGCACGCGCCGAGGGTGTCGCGCGCCGCTAGGCAAGTTGCGTACGTACGGCAGAGACGAACGTGTCGATGTCGTTCTCGGTGGTGTCCCACGAGCACATCCAGCGCACCTGGTTACTCGCCTCATCCCACACGTAGAACGGCGTCACTTCTTGCAGCGGCTCGATGGCTGCGCGGGGGATGATGGGGAACAGTCCGTTTGCTTGAACTGGCAGACCAATCTCGATGCCGGCCACGTCGCTCACTCCATCAAGTAGGCGGTGCGCCATCGCGTTGGCGTGTGAGGCATTACGTAGCCACAGGTCACCTTCAAGAAGCGCAACGAACTGCGCTGAGAAGAAGCGCATCTTGCTCGCCAACTGCATCGACTGCTTGCGTGCGAAGCCCATCACTTCGGCGAGTTCAGGTCGCAAGCACACGACGGCTTCGGCTGCGAGTGCGCCGTTCTTGGTGCCGCCATACGACACCATGTCGACGCCCACGTCAGTGGTGAAGGCACGCAGCGGAACTCCGAGAGTAGCCGCGGCATTGCTGATGCGTGCCCCATCGAGATGCAAGTACATGTCGAGGGAATGGGCGAGTTCGGCGAGCGCGCCGATTTCGTCGGGGGAGTAGGCCGTGCCCATCTCGGTTGTCTGCGTGATGGAGATGACTCGCGGCTGTGCGTGATGCACGACTCCCACGCCGAAATGCACTGACCGCACGAGGTCGGGAGTCAGCTTGCCGTCGGGAGTCGCAACATCAATGAGTTTCACTCCGAGTTGATGCTCGGGTGCGCCGCCTTCGTCAACGTTGATGTGTGCCGTGGATGCGCAGATCACTGCTTCCCACGGACGCAGCATTGCCTGCAGTCCAACAACGTTCGCTCCGGTTCCGTTGAACACGGGGAACGCACGTGCGTCGGCCCCGAAGTGCTGGCGGAACGCGGCGTCGGCGCGCGCGGTCACATCGTCGTCGCCGTATGCCTTGGCGTGATCGATGTTGGCGGCAGCAATCGCCTCAAGAACCTCTGGGTGAACACCGGCGTAGTTGTCGCTCGCGAAACTGCGCATCAGGAGTTTCCGACCAGTCGAACGCGTTGACCGTTCATCGTCGCGGCCGCGTCGCTCGAGACGTACGTCATGGTGTCAGCGAGATGCTGCGCTGTGCTGAAGCCAGACCAGTCTCTCTGCGGATCGGCCTCAACCATCGCCGGCGTCGCGATCGCGTTCACGACGACGATGTTGGCCGTCGCGGTGCTGCCCTTGAATCGATCGGCGAGCGACAAGACAGCAGCGTCGCTTCCCGCCTTGGCGATCGAGTAGGCAGCCGCAGTTCCGCTGGGTGCACTTGCGATGGGTGCTGACACGCTGACGAAGCGGCCGTGTGGTGACTTCATGAGTGCGGGAGCCGCGACACGCGCCACATGCACGGTGGTTCGGATTGCGAGGCTGAACAGAAGGTCGAAGTCATCGAGCGGTTCGTCCTCGAAGTTCACTCCGCCGCGGTAGCCGCCGACGAGGTGCCAGACCGCGTCGAGTCCGTTCATCGCCGCGACGAGTTCACCCATCGCACGGCCGACTGTGGGTGCGTCGAGAAGATCGATGGCCGACGCTCGCTCGATGCTGCCAGGCCCATCGGTCAGTGACTGGCGCAACGCGTCGATGGTGTCGAAGCCTCGGTCCCAGAGGGCCACTCGGGCACCTGCCGCAACAGCGGTGGCAGCGGCGATCGGGCCAAGGCCCCCACCGGCTCCCGTGATGAGCACTCGTCGACCGAGAAGTGGTGTGGTGGTCATGGGGTGAATCATGCCGTGGTTGCGCCGTGCCTGCCTCTCCGGGGGAGGGACCGGCTAGCGTTATGCCATGTTCGCCGTCAGCGCTGCCAGCATCCATCCCGACAATCCGATCGAGGGCCTGTACCTCGGCGATCACGCCGACCCCGAGCCTCCGGAAGGGTGGGCCGTCGTTGATGTGAAGGCCGCGGCACTCAACCACCACGATCTGTGGACCCTCAAAGGGGTGGGCATCAAGGCCGAGCAGTTGCCCATCATCCTGGGCTGCGACGCCGCGGGAATCGCCGACGATGGCACGGAAGTCATCGTGCATGCGGTCATTGGTGATCCGGCCGCCGGTGGTGGTGACGAGACGCTCGATCCTAAGCGCTCGTTGCTCAGTGAGGTGTACAACGGAACCCTCGCCGAGAAGGTCATGGTGCCGCGCCGCAACCTCGTGGCTAAGCCCGCCGCGCTCTCGTGGCAGGAAGCTGCCTGTCTGCCCACGGCATGGCTCACCGCGTACCGCATGCTCACCACCCGTGGTGCCCTGACCGCTGGCCAAACGGTCGTGGTGCAGGGCGCTGGCGGGGGAGTCGCGACGGCTGCGATCGTTCTCGCGAAGGCGCTGGGCGCGCGAGTCTGGACGACGAGCCGCGACGAAGCAAAGCGGGCCCGTGCACTCGAACTCGGTGCCGACGATGTATTCGAATCCGGCGCACGACTTCCTGAACGCGTCGACCTCGTCATCGAAACGGTGGGGCAAGCAACGTGGGATCACTCGCTGAAATCACTGCGCCCGGGCGGTCGCATCGTCGTGTCGGGTGCCACGAGCGGTGCCGCCCCGAGTGCTGACCTCAATCGCGTGTTCTTCCTGCAGTTGAGCGTGATCGGATCAACGATGGGAACTCTGGGCGAACTCCAAGCGCTGACAGCGCTCTGTGCTGATCAGGGCGTGCGCCCGCTCATTGATTCAGAGTTCTCACTGCGCGACGCCACCTCGGCGTTTGAGCGACTGGCCGCCGGTGAGGCATTCGGAAAGATCGTCCTCACCGCCTGACATGCCCTACACCTTGGCGCACCCGGCACTGATTGTGCCGCTGCGTCGGTGGATCGTGCTCGGTGCTGCTGCTGCCGGTGCGATGACACCCGACTTTGGTTACTACCTGCCGCTTGCTGTGGTGAACCGGGTGCCGTATCCGTCGGCCGCTTTCACTCATTCGTTGCTCGGTGCGGTGACCTTCGACACGATCGTCGGCCTCGTTGCGTACATCATCTGGCGATGGCCAGTACGCACGGAATTGTTGGGGTCCCTTCCCACGCCGTGGTCAACCCAGACTCTTGCTCGCACGGCTGTGGTGTTGCCCAGTCGTACGCCGGCGATGCGCGCTGTGCTGTTAGTGGTGTCGGTCATGGTGGGCGCCATCACCCACGTGCTCCTCGACATCGTGACTCATGAGAGAGCCGGAACGCCGGGCTTCATCGCTGACGAGAACGTACTGGGTCTTCCGGTCTCAGCATTCCTGCAACGCGGACTGTCGATTGTGGGTCTTGGTCTGCTCGCGTGGTGGATAGCGCGAGAAATTCACGACATTGCGCCCCTCTCGGGTTTGTACCCGACGCGCCGGATGACGCTCTACATCGGAAGCGTCATCGTTGCGGCGCTTCTTGGCGCCGGGCTCTTCGTGCGCGACTACCCGCCGATCACTGAGGGCAATGCGGTGATTGCAGTTCTGCTCGGTTTCACGGCCGGCGGCGCCTTCGCGCTGGTTGCGGTGTCAGTTGCGCTCGTTATTCATCATCGTCATCGAGTCGCGCGAGCCATGTCGCAAGGCGTTCGATCGGAACCTCGAAGTCGGGGTTGATGTCGACGAACTCGCGTAAGCGATCGGCGAGCCATTCCAGGCTCACTTCCTCTTCGCCCCGACGTGCGGCGAGCTCCTCAATACCTCTGTCAGTGAAGTACATGGTTCCTACTCAAATGCTGTGTTGATGAGGAATGACTGTTCTTCCTCATGACGGTGATGACTGCCGACAGCCGGCGACGACGAGGCGGGTCGCGTGACACCCGCAATCGTGCGACCAATGAGCGAAGGCACGTTCATGGCAATGAACGACCATGCGCCCATGTTGGCCGGCTCTTCTTGTACCCACTTGAGTTCGGCGTGGGCGAACGGCGCCAGTGACTCGGGGAGCGTGCGCTGAGGCAACGGGTACAAGCGCTCCATGCGCACGATCGCGGTGGTGGTGTCGGCGCGCTTCGTGCGCTCGGCGAGCAGGTCGTAGTACACCTTGCCGCTGCAGAGCAGAACGCGCTTAACCTGCGCCGGGTCGACTGATTCGTCACCGATGACCGCACGGAAGTGACCGTGAGTGAATTCAGAAGTGCTCGACGTTGCCGCTTTGAGTCGCAGCATGGACTTCGGCGTGAACACGATCAGCGGGCGAGTGAGGGCTGAGTGCACCTGCCACCTCAGGAGGTGGAACATCGATGCGGGGGTCGTGGGTGTCGCGACCGTCATATTGTCTTGCGCGCACATTTGCAGGAAACGCTCGATGCGCGCCGATGAGTGATCGGGACCCTGGCCTTCAAAACCGTGCGGCAGAAGCAAGACGAGGGCCGAACGTTGCGCCCACTTCTGCTCACCGCTGCTGATGAACTCGTCGATGATGGTTTGTGCGCCATCGGCGAAGTCACCAAATTGCGCTTCCCACATGACGAGCGCATCGGGGCGTGCCACTGAATACCCGTACTCGAAGCCCATCGCCGCGAACTCGCTGAGAGGCGAGTCGTAGACATACAACTTGCTATCGCCTTCGTAGCACTGCTTGAGCGGCTTGTACTGCCAACCCGTCGCAGCATCGACGATCACCGCGTGGCGGTGTCCGAACGTTCCGCGGCGGCTGTCTTGACCTGCAAGTCTCACCGAGTGACCCTCGGTGAGCAGTGAACCGATGGCAAGCATTTCGCCCATTCCCCAGTCGATTTGATCGGTCTCGACCATTTCGGCACGACGTGCGAGTTGGGGGAGTAGGCGGGGGTGTGCGGTGAAGCCTTCGGGCAATTCGAGTTGGCTGCGCACGACCCGGTCGACGACGTCACGAGAAATCGACGTATCGACGTCGTACGCCGGAGTTTGCGGCTCGAGTGTTTGCTGACCTTCGCGTACGACCTGACTGTCGGAAGGGTCGTGCGATTCGTCGGCCGCGCGCGTTTCTTGGAACACGCGCTCAAGTTGGTCGCGGTAATCGCGAAGTGCAGCCTCGGCCTCTTCGACCGAAATGTCGCCGCGGCCAATCAGACTCTCGGTGTAGATCTTGCGCACCGATCGCTTCTGATCGATGAGTTGGTACATGAGTGGCTGGGTGAGTGACGGATCGTCGGCTTCGTTGTGACCACGACGTCGGTAGCAGACAAGGTCGATCGCCACGTCCTTGTGGAACTGCTGCCGGAACTCGAACGCGAGTTGAGCGACATACACGCACGCCTCGGGATCGTCACCATTGACGTGGAATACCGGTGCTTGAATGATGCGCGCGGGATCGCTGCAGTAGGTGGTGCTGCGGCTATAGCGCGGCGACGTCGTAAAGCCCACCTGATTGTTGACGATGACGTGAATCGTGCCGCCCGTGCGGTAGCCACGTAGTTGCGACAACTGCAGGGTTTCGACAACCACACCCTGACCGGCAAATGCTGCATCACCGTGCATGAGCACGGGAAGTACGGGGAATGTTTCGCGCGGAAGTAGATCCTGTCGCGCCCGCACGATTCCTTCGAGCACGGGGTTGACGGCTTCAAGGTGCGAGGGGTTTGCGGCGAGATACACGTCGACACCGGTTCCGTGCACGCTCGTGAAACGGCCGCTGGTTCCGAGGTGATACTTCACATCTCCTGAACCGTGCACCGACTCTTCGCCGAAGTTGCCCTCGAACTCCATGAAGATCTGGCCGTACGACTTGCCAGCGATGTTGGCCAGCACATTGAGTCGTCCACGGTGCGGCATTCCGATGCACACTTCGTTCAGTTCGGCGTCGGCCGCTCCCGTCAGTACTGCGTCGAGCAACGGAATCGCTGACTCTCCACCTTCGAGTGAGAAGCGCTTCTGGCCCACGTACTTGGTTTGCAGGAAGGTTTCGAACGCCTCAGCAGCGTTGAGGGTGCGCAGGATGCGCAACTGTTCCTCGCGCGCTGGCTTGGTGTGCGGCACCTCAAGTCGCTCCTGAAGCCATTCGCGCTGCTCAGGATCTTGAATGTGCATAAATTCAACTGCGACGGTGCGGCAGTACGAGTTGCGAAGCACGCCCAGAATGTCGCGCAGTTTCATCCAGCGTTGACCGCCGAAGCCACCGGTGGCGAATTCGCGGTCGAGGTCCCAGAGGGTGAGCCCGTGCGACTCGATCTCAAGATCAGGGTGTGTGCGCTGAAGGTATTCGAGCGGGTCGATATCGGCCATCAGGTGGCCGCGCACCCGGTACGCGTGAATGAGTTCCTGCACGCGTGCGGTCTTGCTCAGTTCATCGTCGTGGGTGGTGGCGATGTCGTGCGCCCACTGAATCGGCTTATACGGAATGCGCAGCGAGGCGAAGATCTCCTCGTAGAAGCCGTCGGCTCCGAGTAATAGTTCATGCATGTGCCGTAGGAAGTCGCCGCTCTGCGCACCCTGAATGATGCGGTGGTCGTACGTCGACGTCAGGGTGAGGATCTTGCTGATGCCCTGCTTGGCAATGGTTTCGGGCGAGGCTCCCTGCCATTCGGCGGGGTACTCGAGGGCTCCCACGCCGATGATGGCGCCCTGCCCTGCCATCAAGCGTGGCACTGAGTGCACGGTGCCGATGGTGCCAGGGTTCGTGAGGCTGATGGTGGTGCCGGCGAAGTCGTCGACGACGAGCTTGCCGCCGCGTGCCTTGCGTACGAGGTCGTCGTACATTGCCCAGAACGAGGCGAAATCCAGTGATTGTGCGCCCTTGATACTCGGAACCAGCAACTGCCGGGTTCCGTCGTCCTTGGGAAGGTCGATCGCGAGACCGAGGTTGACCTGCTCGTGCTTCAACACGGCCGGCTTTCCATTGATCTCGCTGTACGACCAGTTCATGCCGGGTTGGTTGGCCAACGCCTTCACCAACGCATAGGCGATGAAGTGCGTGAAACTCACCTTGCCGCCGCGAGCGCGCGCCAGGTGGTTGTTGACCACGATGCGGTTGTCGATCAGCAGTTTCGCCGGAACGGCACGCACGCTCGTTGCGATCGGCACTGACAGCGAAGCTTCCATATTGGTGACGACTCGTGCTGCTGGGCCTTTGAGCTTGACCGCTTCGGTCTGCTCAACCGGCGTGTGCGACACCGAAGGAGTCGGGGGCACCACGAAGGGGACGGGGGTGGGAATGGCTGCCGGTGTCTGTTCACGTGCGGCCGGTGCTGGCGGTGGCGTGGGAGTGATCGCGGCCGCATGCTCGGTGGGCTGGTAGTCGGCGAAGAAGTCCCACCACGCATGGTCAACGGAGTTTCGGTCAGCCACGTACTGCTGGTAGATCTCGTCTACTAGCCAAAGATTGGTTCCGAAGGTGCTCGGAAGTGATGACTCCGACGGCACGTGGCTGCCTCTCACTCGCGGGATGACTGTGAGGCAAGCCTACCCATCGCTGGAGCCACAGCATCCGGGCGCGGCCAGCTGGGTTACAGGCCGAGTCCACGACTGATCACTAACTGCTGAATGCTCGTACTGCCCTCGACAACCCGCAGCATGCGCAGATGGCGAAGAACGCGTTCAACGGGACCTTCGCGCAGTAAACCCATGCCGCCGAGAGTCTGCAGTGCGCGATCGGCCACCGTGTAGGCCTTCTCGGTGCAGTAGTACTTGACGATCGAGGCATCGAGCATGGGATTGTCTCCGCGGTCGACTTCCCAGGCGAGGTGGTAGACCAGCCAGCGCATGGCCTCAATGTCGGCCTTGCTGTCGGCAAGAGGGAACGACACCGACTGGAATTTGCCGATCGGTTTACCAAATGCCGTGCGCGACTGTGCGTGCGCGATGGCCACGTCAAGGCAGTATTCAGCCAGTCCGAGTGCCTGAGCCCCAATGTGAGCGCGCCCGGAATTGAGGAATTCCATCGCCGTGAAGAAGCCGGTGCCGACTTCGCCGATGACATGATCGTCAGCGACCCAGGCGTCGTCGAAGAAGAGTTCGGCGGGATGTGAGTCGGCGTGGGTGTATTGAACGCTGCCGCGTCGAAACTGATCGCTCGGAACAAGGAACGCGGTGATTCCACCTGCGGCGCGCTTTTCAGCGTCGGTCACAGCGAAGACAATCGCGACATCGGCGTGCTCGGCGTTCGTGATGTAGTGCTTGTGACCGTTGATGCGCCATCCGTCACCGTCCTTGACGGCTGTCGTGCGAATCGCTTGGGCGTCGGATCCGGCCTCGGGTTCGGTGAGAGCGAAACACATCGACTTCTCGGCTGACACCAGCGCAGGAAGCCAGGCGTCGCGCACGTGGGTCGGCAGTCGCAGCAGTAGTGGGCTCGGACCGGCGGGATTCGGAGGTGAGATCGCAGCGAGTGCAAGCCGCATTCCGGTGCGCGCGGCATCCTCGACGAGCAGGGCCGTGCCCAGCGTCGATAACCCCTGACCCCCGACTTCCTCGGGCAGGTAGGCGGCGTAGAAGCCCTCTTGTGCACTGCGAAGTCGAATGCGTTGGGCAGCGTCGTGGATGACCTCGCGGTCAGGATGCTCAGACCAGTACTCGGTCTGCAGACTCTCATCGAGTGGGCGCACTTCGCGTTCAAGGAAGGCAGCGAATGAAGCACGCAGGGCGGTGAGTTCCTCCGGGATGCTGAAGTCCATGAGTTCAGTCTGCCCGAGTGAGGGCTTCGGAGCCATGGTGGCGCCTTCACCGCGGTCAGGTCTTGCGGCCTCGTCTCGGGCTTCTTTTGTCACACGAAGACCGTCTCGGGCTTCTTTGGTCACTAGGTGACCAGGAGTTGGGAAGGGGAGGTGCGATCCATCAGATTACCCGGCGGTGCCGGCCAAACCACCAAGCGTCGCGGCAACCAAGTCACCGAGCGTCGGCAGGTGATATCCACCCTCCTGTACCGCAACGATTGGTCGATCGAGTGCCGCGATCAGGGCACCGGCTGAGCGGTAACCGGCGGCGGTGACTCGCAGCGGACTCTCCGGATCGTCGGCCGCGGCATCGACTCCGAGTGAGACGACGACAGCATCAGGGTTGAAGGAGGCGGTTGTCTCGACCATGCGGGCAAGCGCTGCCAGCCACTCCTCGTCGCCGGTGCCTTCGGCGAGCGGAATGTTGAGAGTGGCGGCGCGGCCTTCCTCGATGCCGATTTCGTCGGCAAAGCCAGCGTGGTGGGGAAACCACCCGGCAGCAGGATCGATATGCAGTGACGTGACAAACACGTCGTTTCGCGAGTAGAAGATCGACTGAGTGCCATTGCCATGGTGGGCGTCGATGTCAATCACGGCGACACGAGCAGCGCCTCGATCACGTAATGACTGCGCAGCGATGGCAGCGTTGTTCAAATAGCAGCTGCCGCCGAATACGGTTCGAGTGACGTGGTGACCGGGAGGCCGGGTCAATGCGTACGCCCCAGCCGCCCCGGCCGACACAAGATCAACGGCCGTCAAGGTGCAATCAACTGCGGCGCGTGTTGCTTCCCACGTGCCGGGCCCGATCAGCGTCATCGTGTCGTAGCAGTAGATGCCTGCGCGTGCGTGCGGTGCCGTGGGTGTGCGTACCGGAAGCCCTTCAGTCAGGCCCGGTAGGGGAAACAAATACGGCACCACTCGGTTGGCACCGTCGCGGCTGGGATATCCCGCGGCGTCCCACGACGACCACGCCGTGCGGAGATAGTCGACGAGAGAGGGATCATGCACCGCAGTGAGTGCGGCGTCGTCATGAGGCGTCGCATCAACGATGGAATGGCCGGCGCCTTCCAGTGCCGAAAGAATCACGGTAGCTCGCTCGGCCACCTCGGTTCCAGGCGTGTTGGTACCGAGCCAAATCTCGCCGAGCGGCTCGTGGAGTAAACAGTCTGCGCTAGTGACAACGGGAAACATCAGTGTGGCGCGACCCTCACGCCTCGACTCCTTCGAGTACACCCATGTCCTCGAGTTCGATGCCCTTGGTTTCCTTGACGTACTTCTTGACGTAGAAGAACGACAACAGAGCGAACAGGGTGAACAGTCCGTAGGCGAGCCCCAGTGAGATTTGTACGAGTCCGGGGAACGTCATCGACACGATGAAGTTGGCGATCCAGTTGGCCATGACCGCGATGCTGAGGGCGGCAGCGCGCAGGCGGTTCGGGAACATCTCGCCCAGCATCACCCACAGAACCGGTCCCCATGTCGCTGCAAAGAATGCGACGAAGGCGTTGAGTGAGAGAACCGCGATGAGACCCTGCGTCGAGTTAAGAATTGGCGTGTTCAAATCGGCGGAGATGTCGCAACCGGCAATCTTTGCAGGATCGTCGATGATCGCTTGAGTGCACTTGGGTGCCGTCTGGAAAATGAACGTCAAGATTCCCAGAGTGACGAACATGCCGATCGAACCGATGAGCAGTAGTGGACGGCGACCGATGCGGTCAACGAATCCGATCGCGACAAGAGTGAACACGACGTTTACCGCGCTGATGATGGTGGACGTCAGGAATGCTTTGCTCTCGTCGAATCCGACGGCAGCCCAGATCAGGTTCGAGTAGTAGAACACCGCGTTGATTCCGACGAACTGTTGCAAGACCGCCAAGATGATGCCGATCCACACGATCGGCTTGAGGCCCATCGCGGCGCCCTTGAGGTCGCGCATTCCCGACTGCACTTCCCCTTCGAGGGAGTGCTTGATCGAGGCGATCTTGGGAGCGACGTCGTTGACATAGATCTGCGAGAGAACGCTCGTAGCCTGCTCGGACTTGTCCTTGGCCACGAGGTAGCGCGGCGACTCGGGCAGAGTCAGCGACAAAACCCAGTAAATCAAGGCGGGAATCACCATGCAGATGAACATCCACTGCCATGCCTCAAGACCCAAGCCGATGACGTTGTTGGCCTCTTGTGGAGGAACGTCGGGGTTGATGACGGGTGCGGTGATGGTGTCGGACGTGAAGTTCAGGATGATCTGGTTTACCAGCTGGGTCGAGAAGATTCCGATCACGATGGCCAGTTGGAAGAGTGAGGACAGCCGACCACGAAGGTGCGCCGGAGCAATTTCCGAGATGTACATCGGTGAGATCACGGCGGCCAAACCAATGGCCACGCCACCCACCACGCGCCAGAACATGAAGTCGTACACGCTGATCGGAAACGCCGTGCCGATGCCGGCGATCAAGAACAGGATGGCTGCGACGACCATGACCTTCTTGCGGCCGTAACGGTCTGCCAGGCGACCACCGATGAATGCGCCGACGGCCGAGCCAAGGAGCGCGATTGCGACCACGAAGCCCTGGTAGAAGCCGTTGGCAATCTGGAATTGGTAAAACACGGCCTTGTTTGCACCATTGATGACGGAACTGTCGTAGCCGAAGAGGAAGCCGCCGAGGGCCGCGATCATCGATACGGCCACGACCCTTCCGGTGTGGACGGGCTCGACCTCGACTGGACCGGTCTCTCCTGCGGACACGGGACCCTGCATCACTGCCTCCAGATGTCAGGAGCGGGCTGCGCGCTCTAGGGTGAATCTAGACCCGTGGTCGAGTGGTTTTCGTGTTTTGTACGCGGCAGGCCGCATAGATCTTGCTGTCAATGCTCCTTTCGGGCGGCAGATCACCTCGTTCGGACGTGTCGCCTGCAGCGATTCCAGACCGCTGATCTAGAGTGAAAGGATGCCTGCCCAATTCGACCGACTCTCTGACGCGGAGTCCCACCGTCAGGTGGGTGCCACGTTGGGGCATGCGGCAGGTCGCGTTTCAGGCGGTCGTCGGCGCACGGTGTTCGCGCTCGCGGGCCTTGCCTCGGTGGCAGTCGTCGTCTCATTGGCCGCACCGTCGGCTCTCGCCGGCAATTCGCCCGCAGCGACGGTCGCTGCGGCTCCCACGGGTGTCAATGATGCGGCCAAAGCCATGCCGGTGAAGTCCAAGCCGGCGGCTACGTCCAACGATGATGTTGGCGAAGCCGGCACGTCGACGCCCACCAAGAAGGCCACCTCGTCGACTGCTACCAAGGCTTCCACCTCGAATAACGCACCCATTCCGGCGACCGAGTCGAGTTACGCCAAGAACATCCCGGCCTACCCGCCCGACGGCCGCCACGGTCGTCGCATCGTGTATTCCAAGGCGCTCATGCACGTCTGGATTGTCAATTCCAAGGACAAGGTCATTCGTGATTACCCGGTGACGGGCCGCTGGGACCGTCCTGCGAAGGGCACCTACCACGTCTATTCGATGTCGACTGACACGATGAACGAGCACTCGAAAGTCACCTTCCAACACATGGTGCGTTTCGCGTGGGGTTTTAACGACACCTCGGCGTCCATCGGATTCCACTCGATCCCCATCTACTACGCCGACAACCCCGAGCGTGGCGCCAAGAAGGGCGACCGGATGACTTCGAAGTACGAACTCGGACTGCCGGTGGCCTCGGGCGGCTGCGTGCGTCAAGACGACGCTGACGCCGAATTCCTCTACCGCTTTGCTGAGATCGGCGACTTGGTCGTCGTTCTGCCCACCGCTAACTGATCTGACCGGTGAGCCACCTACGCCCCGAAGGGGTGCCTGTTCGAACCCCCTGTCAGGCACGTCGGTTACCATCGTGTCGTGCCCCGGCTTGACGAATCGTCTGCGGTCGGTGCCCCTCGCGGTCCACGTAAGGTGCGCAGGGAGCGTCGATCCTGGCTGTATGTCGCCCTCGGGCTGATGGTCACTGTCGGGGTCATTGCCCTCGCCATCACGGTGGTAGGAAACAAATCTGAGGCGTCTGCCGAGACCGTCGCTGTCGCAGCGCCCATTGACGGTGCCAAACTCGTGTCGACAGCAGCGACGAAAAAGAAGGCGAAGACGGTCGGCTACGCCCCCCCTGCTTCGCGACCCCGACCGAGGCCGAAATCCGAAGCCGAGCCAATTCCTGCCACGGTCTCTGTGAAGGCAGAAAACGTGCCCGCCTACCCGCCCGACGGCCGGCATGGGCGTCGCGTCGTGTACTCCAAGGCGCTCATGCACGTCTGGATCGTCGACGATAACGATCGCGTCGTGCGGCACTATCCGGTCATTGGCCGCTGGGACCGTCCGGCCAAGGGCGTCTATCACGTGTACTCCACCTCACGCGACACGATGAATACCCATTCCAAGGTCGTGTTCTCTTACATGGTGCGTTTCGCGTGGGGCAAGGAAGACGCCGATACGTCAATCGGCTTCCATTCAATTCCGATCCACTACGCAGATATCTCACAATGGAATGTCAAAAAGGGTGACCCCGTGAGCCTGCCCTCCGAAATGGGTTTGCCGATCGCCGAGGGCGGTTGCGTGCGCGCAGTTGATGACAACGCCCGGTTCCTTTACTACTGGGCGAAGGTCGGTGACACCGTCGTGGTGCTTCCCACCGGTTCCTGACATGGCGACATTGCGTGAACTGCTCACAACGAAGGCCGTCGCTGCCGAACCCGGAGTCGACGCCACCGCGTTAAGTGAGATACCACCGGGATTCCGACAAGGTCGTGGCGCATGGGGTGGGTTGATCGTCGGGTCGTTCGTCGATGCCGCCCTCCACTTCATTGACACTCCCGAACTCGCTCCTCGATCACTCACGTCGCATTTGCTCGGCCCTGTTCCCGCGGGCCCTGCGACCATTTCGCTGACGATGCTTCGACGAGGTTCCAACACGGCCACGGTCAGTGCGCTGATGGTCGCCCGCGAAGCCGACCGCGAGGGGCAGGCGACTGGTGATCCGGTGGTCGTCGCCGACGCAGTCGTGGTCTTCGGTTCGGCGCGCGCAGCCGACATCGATTTCAGTGCATCGCGGTGGCAGCCGCAGCAGCCCCCGGCTGCACTTGAACAGGGCTGGCAGTCGGTTGATGTGGTGGGCATGCCACCGGGTGTGGCTCCCGAATTCCTTGAGCACCTGGTGTGTCGACCGGTCGCCGGCTTCCCGTTTAGCGGTGTCGATTCGTCCGAAGCTACGGGTTGGGTGAGTCCTGAAGAGGGAGTCACGGCAGACGCTGTCGTGCTGGCCGCACTTGCCGATGCGTGGTGGCCCGCGTCACTCGTTCCGATTGAGGGTTTGCGGCCGGCCGCAACCTTGGCCTTCAGTCTCGACATCATCGCACTGCCCTCAACCGATGAGCCCCTGCTGCACCGCGGGCGCGTCATCGCAGCGAGCGAGGGCTACGTGGCTGAGGTGCGAGAACTATGGTCACCCGATGGTCGGTTACTCACGCTCAATCAGCAGACGATGGTGATCATTCGCTGACTGTGTCATCGGGGTGAGCCGCCAGCCATGCTCTGCATGCATCGAGCGCTGTTGGAAGCGTCGGGAAGATGTGCTCGGGCCCAATCGAGGCAAGCAGACCTGAACGCTCGAGGTCACCACGCAATTCTTGCTTCACCCGGGCCATCGCCAAGACCACTCCGCGGTCGGCCAAGGTTTGGCGTAGGTCATCGAGCGACTCAGCGGCCGTGGAATCAAGGTCAACGTTGGCCTCAGCATTGATGAGTAGCCAGCGGGGTCGTCGATGACCATCGGCGATTGCACTGTGCGTTTCACTAGCGAGCGCACTGAGCGCGCGCTCGCGAAAGTGGTCGGCGTTGGCAAAGAACAGAGGCGAGTCGTAACGGAACACGACGAGTCCGGGCACAGTGACTGCCCCGGGGAAGTCTTCGACGTCATGCATCCCGGCGAGATCGGGAACCAAGCCGAGCACGGCCGAGTGTGGGCGTGCCACCTTCCAAAGCATGAGTGCCACCGACAGTCCGACAGCGATCAGAACTCCGTAGAGAATGTCGAAGATCAGTACGCCCACGGTGGCGCTGAGTGCGATCGCGAACTCGACGCGGCTGAATTTCCAGAGCCACTTGAATTCTTTCCATTCAATCAACTTGAGTGCGGCGTAGATCACGATGCCGCCGAGAGCGGCCTTCGGGAAGGTGGCAAGAAGCGGACGCAGGAAGAGCAGCACCAGTAGCACGCAACCGGCGGTCACGAGCGAGTACACCTGCGTACGCGCACCCGACTGCTCGCCGATCACGGTGCGCGAGGCTGATGACGACACGGGGAAGGTCTGCAATAATCCGGCACCCACATTCGCGGACCCGAGCGCGAGCAATTCCTGGTTTGAATCGATCGGTTGGCCCGAGCGGCGAGAGAATGCGCGGGCGGTGAGTACGTTGTCGGTGTACGCGACCAGGGTGACACCGAGGGCCGGCAGCATGAGTGCTTGCAGGGTGGAGGTGTCGACGCTTGGAACTGCGACAGTGGGTAGGCCGGCCGGGATTTCGCCGATGACAGCGATTCCGTGCTGCTGCAAATTGAACACCGCAACCGCGATGCCGGCGAGGACGACCGCGAGCAGTGGTGCGGGAGCTCGGGGCCACAGACGCGACACGATGATGAGCAATGCGAGCACTGCCAATCCCAGCGCCAAGGTCGCCCACGACAGTTGGCCCCGGTTTGTCCACAGGCTGCTCATCTCGTCGATGAACGTGGTGCCGGTTGTGGGGATTCCGGTGATCTTGTCCAGTTGGCTCAGCACCATGATCACGGCGACACCGGCAAGGTAGCCAACGAGAACGGGCTTACTGAACAAATCAGCAAGCACGCCGAGACGCAGCGCCCACGCTGCCAAGCACATCAGTCCCACGATGATGGCAAGTGACGCAGCAAGAACGGCGTATCGAGCGGGGTCGCCGAGTGCCAGAGGCGCCACCACTGACGCAGCCAACAGTGCTGTCGTTGATTCCGGACCGACGGAGAGCAATCGTGATGAGCCGAGCACGGCGTAGACCGGCAACGTGATGAGCACAGCCCACAGGCCTGCTACTGCAGGTAGACCCGCAATCTGCGCGTAGGCCATCACCTGCGGAACGAGGTAGGCGGCAACAGTGATTCCAGCAATGATGTCGCCACGCCACCAACTGCGGCGGTAACGGCGTGCAGTGGCGACGCCGGGCAGCAACCGCTCAAGAAGCGTGGGTGCCGCAATTGTCGACGTGCTCATACCGAGCACTGTACGACGCGGGCGACAGTTACGAGTGGGGCGCGACCGTCACGCGGTAGGGCAAGGTCGGTGCCGCGGAGCCTGAGATCGCGATGAGGTACGACGTGGGTACTCCGGTCGCTGGGATGATGAGTTGGTAAACGCTGGCGGCATCAGCGGTCGCAAGCGGAGTGGACGTGTCACTTGCGTCAAACACGGTGATCGTCTGTCCCGGAGCTGGGTCATCGATTGACACGTCGAGCCCATCGGAGTCATTCACGCGGTACCAGTCGACATCCGATCCAGTGGCGATGACGTCGGCCGCCGAGTTTCCGGGCGCCTCGAGATCGAGAAGGTGCGCCGAGTCGACAGTGTTTGCGGCGTCTACGCCATGCCAGCGGCTGGCCGTCGAGCCGGGGCCGACGATGTGTGAAATACGTTCGACTGCCACGACTCGCGCTTGGATGACGTGGCCGGGGCGCACGTTCGTGAAGGGCAACGAACACACGGTCGTGACGCATGCGTGTCCGGCGTAGCTCAACTTCTTAGCAACCGACCAGGCGCCGCCATCGCTTCGGTAGGCGACACTCCAGTAATCAATACCGTACGAGCCGGTACGGGCCACTCCGCGCCAACGCACACTAATCGCTGAGTTCGCGGAGTCGCTTGTGATCGAGGTTCCTTGCGGTGCCGTCGGAACGCCACGCAGCACCGTGAGGGGCTGCACCATGCCGTACCCGTACAGATCGTCGCGACCCTTCGTGCCTAGATCGCGTGCAGTGGCCTGCATTTCCGTTGCGATGCGGGCCGCGGTCCACGAGGGGAACCTCGAGGCAACCAGTGCGGCAGATGCTGACACGAACGGGGTAGCCATCGAGGTGCCGCTCATGCGCACATAGATGTGGCGGGGTTGGTGCGTTGTCGCATTGAGGGGGCAAACGTCGGTTGCCTCGGTTTCGTAGGTCAGCGCACAGGAGGTCGACAAAATGTCGACACCCGGGGCTACAAGATCAACCTGCGAGCCGATGCTGGAGAACGACGCCAAGCTCAAATCGCGATCAACGGCACCTACGCCGACGACTCCGGGGTAGCTCGCCGGGTAACTCGGAACGCGGGCTCCGTCATTTCCGGCAGCGGCGACCACCACAATGTTGCGGCTGCGTGCGTAGTCAACAGCTCGCTTGAGTACGTCTGTGGCGTCGGGACCGCCGAGTGAGAGGTTGATGACCCGCACGCCTGGCTGCTTGGCGGCCCACACGATTCCCGAGGCCACGGTCGCGTCGGTCGCAGACTCGCCATTGAACACGTCAACCGGAAGGATGCGCACTCCTGGGGCGAGTCCCGAACCACCAACCCCGTTGTTGGCGCGTGCGGCGATGATGCCCGCGACGTGTGTTCCGTGACTGCCAGGATCGACGGCGCGAGCGGGGTTAGCGATGTTCTTGCCGGCCAGAACAGCACCCGCAAGGTCAGGGTGCGCACGGTCAACGCCATCGTCAACGACTGCCACCACGACCTTGGCGCCGCGGCTCCACGCTTGCGTGCTGCTGAAACTGAGTGCGCGCAGCCCCCATTGCGAGGCAACGCTGGGGTCGATTGCGGCTGTGCTCACGACGGTTCCTAGGCGGTGCATCGGAACCGTCACGTTGGCGGCCTGAACCCCGGGAACGGAGCGCAGGGTGCGCGCGAGAGCCGCGGCGTCCTGCTGCGAGGAGGCAACGGTGGTGCGAACCTCAGGAGCTCCGGTGTCTGTTCCGACGGCGTAGGTGACCGTCACTGGGGCGGTCGGTACCGGAGTCGTGGCCTCATCGGCATAGGCGGCCGAGGTGCCGAGCGCACCCAGCATGGCTGCGGGCAGGCAGGCAGCAACCACCATCGCGGCACGGTGAAGGTGCCGAGGGGCGGTCGTCATAACTCCACCCTCCCATGGCGGGACTGACCTGTTCTGTATCTACTCATGTCATCGGCTCGTTGGTGTCGAAACTGAAGCCGACGGGCGAGGATCCGGAGGCGGAGTTGGCGTGGGCGGAATTGGCGGAATCGTCTGATCGAGCAGTGGTGGGCGCGTCGGTGGGCACACCACAGTGGGTGCATCGGTGGGCGAAGGGCTGACAGTGGGCTCTGCGGTCGGTGTGGCCGTTGTTGTCACCGTGGGCGTGGGTGTGGGCGCTATGAGGCATGCATCGACCGCTGCTTGGTAGTCGCGAGCAGCGAGTTGCTGTGCTGTCACAAGTGCCGTTCGGTCGGCAACCGCCAGCTGCCATTGGGCCAGTGCCAGTGCGTAGACGTCGCGAGCGGCCTGAAGGCTTGCCCACGCTCGAGTGACTTGGGCGATCTTCGCGGCGTACAGCCGGTATTGGCCCAGACCTGCTTGGTAGGCAGCGGAGGCGGCCCAGTACTTCTGCACCTGTCCCTGCCACGCCTTCTGCGCTTCAGTGAGGGCGGCGCGTGCTTGAGTCAGTGTGTCGGTGCGGGTGGCCAGCGCGGTGGCTTCATCGAAAGTGGGGGCGGATTGCCCGGTGAATGACCAGCCGCAGCCAGGGCCCGCGTCATCGCGACGGGGCACTCCCACGGTCGTTGCACTGGGCTGAGCGGCAACGGGGGATGGAAGGACGGGGGTGGGAACGGGAGTAGGTGCGGGGGGCCACAACGGCTCTGTGGGTGTCGCCGAAGGTTCACTCACTTGGGGCAGTGGTTCGAGGGGTAGCCCGAGGTCGCGGGGCAGTACACCGGCGGGGGGAGTGGGCAGCGGTGATGGCGCAATCGCAATCGTTTCTGGCGCGAGCCATCCGGTGTACGCGTTGCGATCGATCCATGGTGAGCGCAGCGCATCCTCAACCGTCGAATCCATTGAGGCACAGACCGGTTCGATCACGGTCGTGGCCTTGGCATCAACGGCTTGGGCGGCAGCGATGAGGTCGGGATAGGGAACGCCGCTTGCGTGGACATCGAGCACGACGTCACCACGCCGCCACACCACGGACGTGACCGTCGAGGGGGAACCGTCAGGTCGGACGTGACCGATCAGGCCGTTGGCGCCACCCACTGACACCGGCTCAGAACTCACCGAGGACTCGCGTTGGGGGCACGCGGCGATGCGCTGTGACAATTGGTCGAAGGCCAGAGCCCCTGCGCCCGCGCCATACGCGTGTGCCGACACGGTGAGGGTTCCCGCTGCATTCTCGAACGTGCGCTGCCCGGAAACGGCGGCACCGGGTCCCTTCCACGGCGTGAGCTGACACGCGTAGTCGTAAGGAGTGCCGACCGCCCAATCGACCTCGGCTGACGCGAGCCACGCAGTCCCGGGACCTTGGTTGAGTAGAGACGTGACCGTGCGCGTCGCGGGGGAGTCGGCGAGAACGGCGAGGGGTGCCAGGGAAGGGCTGGGGGTTGAAGCCGGGGCGGGGGCGGCGGAGCTGGGTAGGACGGGAATTCCAGCCTTGCCCAGGGCGACGACGAAGGCGACGGGCAGACACAAAGCGAGCGCACCAGCGCCCGCGAGGGCAGGCCACGACCGCTTGCCTGACATTGATGCTCCCTCCTTGAACTGTCAAGTCTGGCCGACGATCGACCCGATTCTCGGTACCCACCGTTTCCCGCGCGGCTTCCCGGCACTTCGCGGGCTGCCCCTACGTTGACGACTGAGAGCGGCACGACGTGCCCGCAACGCCGGATAACCCACCTCGGGGCTTGTGGAAGGGATGATGGAGCCATGTCGGCCCTCGATGACTGGTTTCCGGGGGCCTCCACTCCCGACCGTCGTCGTTCGTTGACCCAGCGGCGTTCGGGCCGCCCGCGCCCCCTCACCCGCCCGCCGCGCAGGTTCCGAGCTCTCGCAGGGCTGATCGTGGGGGCGGTGCTGGTGGCGCCCATCGTGGCTCTGATGGCGGTACCCGCTGTCAGCGGTGTCGGCATTGGCGCCCGTGAAGTGGTCTGGCAGTGGGAAAGTCTGCCCACCGATCTTCCACTCAATGCCCCCCTTCCTCAGCGGTCGACGATGTACGCAGCCGACGGCACCACCGTCATCGCAAGTTACTACGCCGAAAACCGCATTCCGGTCGCGCTCAAGCAGATGCCCCCGGTGATGGTCGGGGCAGTCCTGAGCATCGAGGACGACAGGTACTACGAACACGGTGCACTGGACGTTCGCGGAACGACGCGCGCGGTTGTCAACAATCTGGCCGGCCGGTCAAGGCAGGGCGGAAGCAGCATCACGCAGCAGTACGTGAAGAACCTGCTACTCACCGAAGCGCGCAGCGATGCGCAGCGGCGCGAAGTGACGGCCACCACACTCGATCGCAAACTGCGCGAGGCTCGGCTTGCTGTTGAGGCCGAACGCACTCTCGGTAAAGACGGTGTCCTCGCGGCGTATCTCAACACCGTGTACTTCGGCCGAGGCGCCTACGGTGTCGCTACCGCCGCCGAGCGGTTTTTCGGCATCAAACTCGCCGACATCACTCCTGCTCAGGCAGCCACTTTGGCGGGAATGCTCAAGAGCCCGACCAATTACGACCCCATCACCAATCCGCGCCTGTCAAAGGTGCGACGCAATGTGGTGTTGGGTCGCATGGTTGATACGGGAGTAATCACTGCGGCGCAGGCGAAGAAGGCCAAGGCCGCGCCGTTGACCATCAAACTGACGCAACCGTCCAACGGATGCAGCAAGTCGAAGTGGCAGTTTTACTGCCAGATGGTGCTCGACACCATCGCTGACGATCCGGCCTTCGGTGCCACCAAGGAAGCGCGTGCTGACCTTCTCTTCCGCGGTGGTCTTCGCATCGTGACGGCGATGGATCCCCAGGCGATGGCGATCGCTCAGCACGCGGTTGATGCGGCCCTCGCACCCACGAACCGAGTGGCGACGTCGATGGCGGTGGTGCAGCCCGGAACCGGCAAGGTGTTGGCGATCGCGACCAACCGAAACTGGGGCACTCGCGAGAAGAAGGGGGAAACCGAAATCGTGCTTCCGGCGGTGCCTCGGTTCCAGCCGGGATCAACCTTCAAGCCGATCACCTTGGCCACAGCCCTTGAGCAAGGTTTCTCCCCTTACACCAAGCTCGACACCCCCGACGGTTACCAGCCGGCAACATTGAACGCCCCGGACGGCGGCTTCCACAACGACGACGATCAGGGTCACGGCGTCATCAACGCTTTCGACGCTACTGCTCAGTCGGTCAACACCTTCTATGTGCAGTTGATCGAACGCGCGGGCGTACTTCGGGTGGCTGATATGGCCGGTCGCCTCGGAATGACGTCATTGCCTCGCAGCGGCTCGAAGGCGGTTGGCTCGAAGGATGCGGCCCTCACACTTGGTGCCTTTGAAACCTCACCAGTCCAGATGGCCAACGTGTACGCAACTCTGGCCGCGCATGGACGGGCCTGCCCTGCGGTGGTGATCTCCTCGATCACCCGCAATGACGGCACTGCCGTTGCGTCTCCAACAACTCAATGCCGTCAGGTGGTGTCACCTGCAGTGGCCGACATGGTGACCGAGGTGTTGCAACGCACATTCACACCGTCAGGAACAGCGGCCGGTCTAGGAATAGAAGGTCGACCCGCCGCCGGCAAGACCGGAACGACGAACAACTCGGGAGCGACCTGGTTTGCGGGTTACGTGCCGCAGTACGCAACGGCCGTGTGGGTGGGTGATCCGCGTGGTCCGACCTATGCCCTGCGCGATGTCGAAGCGTACGGCGAGACTTTCGGCGTCGTGTACGGCCGCTCCATTGCCGGGCCCGAATGGCAGGAGGCCATGACTGCACTCACCAATGGATTACCGGTGGTGCCGTTTACCCCCGCCGATCCGTCGGCCCTCATCGGCGTCAGTCCGAGTGTTCCCGACGTACGGGGGCTCGCGCGTGACGCAGCAATCGCCAGTCTCATCCGCGGCGGATATCGCGTGGTGGTGTCGGCGAAAACTGCCGATCCAGACCCCCTGTCGGTTCCCGGAATCGTTGCGGCACAGTCGCCGGTTGCGGGCACACCTTCAGGCCTGGACTCGACGGTCACTCTGACCCTGACTGACGGCTCCGACACAGCGGTGCGAATCCCTGGCCAAGGCGCGTAGGGTCGCCGCGTGCTCTTCATTCCGGTCATCGTCGTACTAGGCGTCCTCGTGCTGCTCAACCTGATGAACAACAGGTGGAAGGAAAAGTGGTACGTACCCACGTGCATCGTCGGATCCCTCATTCTGCTCGGCATCGGATTGCTCGATAAGCAGACGTGGACCCAGATGGGCCTCGGGCCAGGTACCTATCTCACCGGGCTCCTGTGGGCGGCCGGTTGTGTGCTGGCAGTACTGGCTTTGTACTTCATCGGAATCGCATTGCCGTTCACCCGCAAGTTTTTCTACGACGAGCGCGGTGGTGAGCAAGGCGGGTGGGATCTCATGCGCAATGCGCTCGTGATCGTGCCCTTCGGAACAGTGTTGCTCGAAGAAGTGGCGTTCCGCGGAGTGTTGCTGGCGATGGTCTGGTCGCGATTCGGTTTGGTGTGGGGCATTGCGGTGTCGTCACTTGCCTTCGGGCTCTGGCATATCCTGCCGTCGCTTGTCATGCACGAGACCAACGCAGGGGTGTCGGCCACGCTCGGAACAGGAACTCGTGGCCAAGTGATTTCTGTGGTGTTGTCTGTGGTGGGTACAGCTCTTGCGGGAGTGGTGTTCTGTTTGCTTCGTGTGGGAAGTGGCAGTTTGCTCGCGCCGATGGGACTGCACTGGGCGACCAACGGACTGGGTTTCGTGTTCACTTGGGGTCTGTTCCGCCGCAGTCGTCGAACCGGTGGACTGGCCGCGACGGCAGGGGAGTGAGAATGTCGCTGCTCGAATCACCGGTTGTTGATGGCGACCTGTTGCCCGTTTTCGTCTACGGAACGCTGCAACCCGACGAAGTGCGCTGGTTCGCTCTCGCTTCCCGGGTCGTTGATCACGTCGGCGTTCCCGATCACGTGCGTGGACGACTGTGGGACACCGGTTACGACTATCCGGCCCTGACGCGCGATGGAGATCAACTCGCGCCGGGGTGTGTGCTGCACCTCATCCCAGAAACCGCCGAAGCCACGTGGCAACTCCTCGTTGAGATTGAGGGTGCCGTCGATGGGTTTTACCTGCCGTGTGTCGTGACGACCGAGTCAGGAGTGCGCGCGCTCGTGTTCGTGTACGACGCCGAGCCTGAGGACTTCTTTGTGCCGATCAGGGCGTGGCGCCACGGACCGGTGAGCTAAGACGAGCTGACCTACTCGCTGACGGGTGGTGCGGCGGGCTTCTTGGCGGCGGCCTTCTTTGCTGGCTTCTTCGCGACAGTTTCGATCGGCCCGGTGGGAGTGTCGTCGTCGGCGGGGGCGGGTGAGGCGGAAGCCTCGGTCGACGCGTCGGCAGCCTTCTGAGCATCCGCCTTTTCAGCGGCATCAGCCAGGGCGCTCGCAGAGTCTGCGGCTGCCTGAGCGGCGGTGTCGGCGGCGCGGGTGGCCGCATCGGCTGCCTGCTGCGCGGCGTCTTTGGCTGCGGCTTTCACGTCACCGGCTTCGTCGGGGAGTTTGTCGGCCGCCTTGGACACCGCATCGGCGGCCTTGCTGGCGACATCGCCTACGGAACTGGCGGCTGATGCTGCGGTCTCGCTGACCGCATCGGCCCAGCCGCCCATGGCCTCGCTGACCTGGGTCTGACGGTTGCGGCGAACAATCACCGCTGCCGCTGCGGCGCCTGCTAGGGCCACCGATGCCACGACGAGCTTCTTCATCACTGCCTCCCGATCACCGATGCCCCGCGGGGTCTTAGGGCGACGTTACCCGACCCACTCGAATGCCGCCTGCCCGCCCAGAGTTCAGGTAGGCGGCAATAACCGGTAGTGTCCCCCTATCAAAGGACACCCCGCACTGGATGGAGCATCATGAGCATCGGACCCGTTGAGTACATCGTGGTGCAGTTCCCGGGCAATCAGTTCAATGGCGGCATAGCCCCCGAACTGAAAAGTCTGGTCGATTCAGGAACGATTCGCATCATTGACTTGGTCTTCATCGCCAAGGGTCCAGAAGGCAACGTTGCCTTCTTCGAAATTGATGGCCTTGACCAGGAGGTTTCGGCTGCCTTCCTCGATGTGCCTGCGCAGATCGAAGGTTTGATCAACGAAGACGACATTGCGTTGATCGCTGCAGAACTTGAGCCCAACTCGTCAGCCGCGCTGCTCGTGTGGGAAAACACCTGGGCCGGTCGCTTTGCTCAGGCCGTCATGGGTGCTGGTGGTCAGGTTGTTCTGCGCGATCACATCCCGTACGAAGCCGTTGTAGCAGCGGTCGAGGCCGCTGCTGCCGGCTGATCCACTGCTCTTACCCCACCCAACCCTGAGCGAAGGAGAACATCATGAGGCGTCGAGGACCAAGTTTGCTGCGAGTCGCAGCTGTCGCAGGTACCGCCACCGCGGTGTCGGGCCACGTGTCCAACAAGCAGGAAGAAAAGGCTGAGGCCAAGGCAGCTCAGCAGCAGGCGCAGGCCCAACCTGTAGCAGCTCCCGTTGCCGCGGCCCCCGCGGAAGACGACCAGATGGCCAAGCTCACCGAACTCGGTGAACTGCACGCCAAGGGCATCCTCACCGATGAGGAGTTCTCGGCCGCGAAGGCCAAGGTTCTCGGTATCTGATCTACCCCACAGACAGCGGGCACTCGTCGTATCCTCGACGCATGCCCGCTGTCTTATTTGCGTCGGTTCCTGAACCCGATCGCACGCGCTTTATTAAGGCGTGCGAACCGCGCCGTTTCAGTGCGGGCGACGTGGTGTTCAACGAAGGAGATCAGGGCGACTCTCTCTATCTGGTGGCTCGTGGGCGCGCGATCGTGCGCTCAACCACGAGTGAAGGTGATTCCGTCGCATTCGATGTTGTCGGCCCGGGCGAAGTGCTGGGCCTGCTAGGCATGGTGCGACCCGAACATCGTCGAACAGCGACGGTCGTGGCACTCGACGACTGCACGATGCGCGTGATGACCCTTCCGGTCTTCGATGAACTGCGGCGCCGGTACCCCAGTTGCGAACGCGCTCTTGCCATCTTGATGGCTGACCATGTTGAACGCTTGAGTCAGCAGTTGCTGGAGGCGCACTACGTTCCGGTCGCTCAGCGCATTGCCCGGCGTGTGATGCGCGTTGCCGCCATGGCTGATGAAGTCGCTCCTGGCACCGTGCTGCCACTCACGCAGCAAGATGTGGCCGATCTCGCCGGCGCGGCCCGGCCCACGACGAATCAGGCGCTGAAGAAACTTGAGGCGACGGGTTCGATTCGTCTGCAGCGCGGTCAACTCGAAATCGTTGATCCGGTGCTGTTAGCCAGTCAGTCGGAGTTGCCGCGCTAGCTCGTGCGCGCTCTCACGAAGGCAACGGTGAGAAGACTTCTGCTTCAAGGGCTCGGATTCGTTCGTCACGGCCGGGTGCATCGAGGAACAGCCCGCCGGGCGACCAGCCGCGACGTAGGTGGAGGCAGTAGCGACGGTAAGCACGACGGCGTGCTGCACGCTCGGAACGCGCCATGCCCGATCGGCGGTCATCGGCGAGAGCGGTGGCGACCACGGTCCAAATCCAGCGTCGGATCGCCTCGTCGTGCCACAGGTGCATCGTGACGATTCGCTCGCGGGGAGGTTCGGCGGGACCAACGTGGGGGTAACTCGTGCGGCCGGTTGAGGTGTGCGATGCGGAACCGACCACCGAGCCGGTGATGACCCGATACCTGTCGCTGTTGCTGAACGATGAGCGCTGCGAGTACCCCAGGGAACTGGGGCCGCACGCGGAGCACGCCACACCTTGCCCCGACTCCCACCAGCCGCTTGATCCGGCACCGAGGCCACGTCCGCATCCGCGGCAGGTGCCGGCAAAGCGAAGGCGAATCAATCGCGCCATGTCGTTCCCCCTACGTGCTCCGTCACTTGCGCTACTCGTCCGATCACCCTTGCAGGGGGGTCTGACAGACACTTTGTGCGTGTCGCCGTGAATTTGCTTCGACACGCTGCCAAGATGCGGATATTCCGGTCGTACCGGGCACAAGGAGGAACGATGGGCTTCGGAGAAGCAATTAAGACAGTTTTTGGTAAGTACGCGAAGCTTGAGGGTCGGGCGAGCCGCTCAGAGTTCTGGTGGTGGTACCTGTTCTTGTTCATCCTAGGAATCCTGAGCACCATCATTGACAACGTCTTCCACACCACAATCAACTACGGGGCCAGCGGAATATTCGGTGCCAGCATTTCGGGCGTCGGCTGGATTGGCACCATCGTGGGCCTGGCACTGCTCATCCCGAGCATCTGTGTGTCGGTGCGTCGTTTGCACGACACCGATCGATCGGGCTGGTGGTGGTGGATCAGCATTATCTGCTGCATCGGTAGCTTGATCTTGCTCGTCTTCTACTTGCAGCCCTCCACTCCCGGTCCGAACCGATTTGGTCCTGACCCCAGCGGCGGCGCGATCTAACGCACACACCACCCGAAGGGGCGGTGCTAGAGGGCGGTGGCTTCCACCAGTCCCTCCAGCACCGCCTCTTCGACTGTTCGGGGAGCGAGGCAATCACCGATCGCACGCATGTCCCATGGCCCGTCGGCGAGGTCGGCAAGAAGGTGATCGACCGGCAGATGACCCTGTGAGAGCACCAGCGACGACGCTTGGATTTCGATGGGCTCGTTGGTAAGCACATGCTGGAAGTAGACGGTCTGGCTGTCGGCGCCAAAGGGGCGTACGAGGGGGATGATCTGCACCCCGAGTCGCACTGCCTGCCCGATCATCGCGTCGCGCACGTATTGCTGAATGCGCTGTCCTGGGTGATAGCCGCTGACGCCGAGAGTGACCTTGCGTCCGCGTTGGGCGAGGTCGATCGCCACGCCGAGGCCAATCCAGTCGCAGCGCCAATCGGCCACGACAGTGCGGCCAGTGGGTACCTCAGCTCCCTGAAGTACTTGCCACGATGTCAGCACCGTCGGGTCATCGATCAATTCGAGTTCGGGGATACGTGGGACCGCGCCGGTGGCCACCACCACGGCATCCGGTGCGAGTTCCTCAATCAGCGCGCGGTCAGCTCGCGTCGACATCAGGAACTTCACGCCGGCCCGCGATGCTTCGCGCTCGAGGTTGGTGATGGCGCCGCCGAACTCGGCGCGACCTGGAATCTCTTGTGCCAGCAGTACTTGGCCGCCGAGGCGACGCGAGGCCTCGATCAACGTGACACGATGTCCGCGCTCGGCAGCGACCGCTGCGGCCTTCAACCCGCCAGGCCCGCCACCAATCACGACCACATCGCGCGGCTGTGCGGCGGGCATTCGAATTCCGTAGGTACGTTCGCGGCCCGTCTCAGGATGCTGAATGCACGAGATGGGGTAGCCCGCGTGGAAGTGACCGATACATGCTTGGTTGCAACCGATGCAGGCGCGGATTCCGTCGAGGTCTCCTGCAAACGCCTTCGCAGGCATTTCGGGGTCGCAGATGAGTGCGCGCGTCATCACGGTGGCGTCGGCGTCACCTCGGGCGATGACCTGCTCGGCGTCCTGTGGTGAGTTGATCCGACCCGACAGAATGACGGGAACAGTGACGGCGTGCTTGACGCGTGCTGAGAGTGGCGAGAGATAGCCGACCGCGGTCGTCATGGGCGGAACAATGTGGTCCGAGCCTGCAAGCGTTGCCGACGTGCCGGCGACGATGGAGATGTAGTCGACCAGACCATCGGCGTTCAGTGCGGCGCACGCATCAATGGCTTCTTGCGGTGTGAGTCCGTCGGGGGACTCCTCGCCAATGGAGATGCGCATGCCTACAGCGAGATCGGGGCCAGCAGCCTGTCGTGCGATCGCGAGCACCTCTCGAAGAAATCGCAGTCGGTTCTCGGGGGAGCCGCCGTACTCGTCGTCGCGCAGGTTCGTGCGGGGGTTGAGGAACTGGGCCGGCAAGTAGCCGTGGGAGGCAACGATCTCAACGCCGTCGAAGCCGGCCCTGCGCATACGATCGGCGGCGGCGCCGTAGCACTCGACCATCTCGCGCACGATTTCGATCGGCATGGCGCGCGGCATCACGTGAAAGCGTTCGTTGGGAACGGCTGACGGCGCGAGAGCAACAGGCAGTGTGCCGTCTTCACTCTCCATCAGTTCGCGACCGTCATGAAACAGTTGCTGGAAGATGCTGGCACCCCGGGCATGAACTTCCTCGGCAAGTTGTGTGAAGCCGGGAATGCAGGTGTCGTCGTCAGCCATGAGAACGGCGCTGGTGTATTTGGCAGACTCATGAACGCCAGCTACCTGCACGACGATGAGGCCAACCCCACCGTCAGCACGCGCTTGGTGGTAGGCGAGGAGTTGGTCGCCCACTGAGCCGTCGACAGCCATCACCGTGTCATGGCCAGAACTCACGATGCGGTTGCGAATGGTGACTGGCCCGATGATCAGTGGCTCGGCGAGATGGGGGAGTGCCGAGTTCATAACGGTTCCTTCCACGGCGAGACTCGTTGAGGAGATCAGGCTATCGGCCAGTTGCGGGCGACGGGCTACTCTCTGCTCACGGGCTCAATGCGCAGTCCCTTTCGGTAGCAGGAGGTCTTCGGTGTTCGTTCCTCTCACGGTGCGAGATTTCATTGAGCGTGCGGAGACGGTCTATCCGCAGCGTGTCGCTGTTGTTGACGAGCAAGATCAGCCTGCGACCTCGTGGGGATCGCTCACGTACTCGCAGTTTGCGGCCCGTGCGCGAGCGCAGGCCGCGGGCCTTGACGCACTCGGTGTTCCGGTGGGTGGACGCGTTGCGATCGCGTCACATAACTCCGCACGGCTGCTGACGAGCTTTTTCGGTGTGTCGGGATCAGGACGCATCCTGGTTCCCATTAATTTCCGGCTCGCACCTGCCGAGGTCGAGTACATCGTTGAACACAGCGGTGCTGAGGTGCTCTTGGTTGACCCCGAACTCGACGAGTCGCTCGCGCACATAGCACCGCGGCACCGTTTCGTGCTCGGCGAGAGTGATGATGTGCTCTTTCCCGAGGGTGCCGTTGGTGCCAAGTGGGAAGGCGATGAGTCGGCAACCGCCACCATCAACTACACCTCAGGCACGACGGCGCGACCCAAGGGCGTTCAACTCACGCACCGCAACCTCTGGCTCAATGCGACGACTTTTGGCTGGCACTCAACGGTGACCGATCGCGACGTGCTCTTGCACACGCTGCCCATGTTCCACGCCAATGGTTGGGGCATGCCCTATGCCGTCACGGGGATGGGCGGCCGTCACATCGTGCTGCGCAAGGTTGACGGTACCGAGATTCTGCGCCGCGTAGACGAGCACGGGGTCACGATCATGTGCGGTGCTCCTGCAGTGTTGGCGATGGTGCTCGATGCCGCCGCAGAGTGGGAAGGTGAGATCCCGGGTCGCGATCGCGTGCGTGTGATCGTGGCGGGTGCTCCGCCGCCGAGTCGCACCATCGAGCGCATTGAGTCCGAGTTGGGTTGGGAGTTCATTCAGATCTACGGCCTCACCGAGACCTCGCCATTCCTGACGATGAATCGACGTCGCGAAGAGTGGGATGACTTACCTGCTCATGCGCGCGCCCGCGAACTGGGTAAGGCCGGTGCGCCAGCGATTGGTGTGCGGATGAAGGCCGATGAAAGCGGTGAGATTCTTGCGCGCTCGAATGTGGTGCTCGAGGCCTACTGGGAGCAGCCCGAAGAAACAGCGGCTGCCCTCGCTGATGACTGGTTCCACACCGGCGACGGTGGAGCTGTGATTGACGGCTACGTCACCATCAGTGATCGCAAGAAGGACGTCATCATTTCCGGCGGCGAGAACGTGTCGTCGATCGAAGTGGAAGATGCCCTCATGAGTCACCCGGCCATTCGCGAAGTTGCGGTCGTGGGCACTCCCGATGACAAGTGGGGTGAAGCAGTCACGGCGCTGGTCGTCACCGACGGAACGCCCCTGACCGCTGCCGATCTGGTGGCGCACTGTCGTACGCTCCTTGCCGGGTACAAGTGCCCCAAGCGCATCGAATTCCGTGACGAACTGCCGCGAACGGCGACCGGCAAACTGCAAAAGTTCAAGTTGCGTCAGGAGTTCTGGGAAGGCGAAGGTGCCCAAATCAAGGGCTGAAACGCTCGGAATGCTTGACTTCAGATGTTACGGTTCACTCGACCCATATGAGGAGTAATCATGGCTGACCTTGACCCGATCGAATCCGAACTTCCGTCAGACGAACTGTCAAACGACGAACTGAGTGACGTTGCCGGCGGCGCGGTGGTTTTCGGCGGAACAACGGGTGGCAAACTCCCCGGAACCATGAGTGGCACGACGGGCGGCACTTTCTGAGCGTCCGAACGCGTGACATCACATCGTGCGGTGCACGTCTTATTTCTTAGGAGTTGTCATGGCCGACCACGGCCCGATTGAGCCCGAGCTTGTTTCGGACGAGCTCTCTGGAGTCGAACTCGATGACGTCGTAGGCGGAATCGCAGGTGGACCAGGAGTCACCGGTACCACGCTGGACCGCGCCGCTGCAGGTGCTGACAACGTCGCCCCTGGATGGCACTAGCTGACACCCGCTTTCCGGGCACTGCCTGAGCGGTCTCAGCCGCTCTGCGGCATTTCCACATCACCCTCGGGACCGATGGGCATCCGACGGAAGTCGCGCTGGTAGTACACGACGGCATCACGGTCGCCGAGCACCACGTCATCAACACGACCGATGAGGATCGTGTGATCGCCGCCGTCGTATCGCGCGTGCACGCTGCATTCGAGCACGGCAGCCGCCTCGGTCATCACCGGCAGGCCGCGTGTGCTGAGTTCGAAGGGTGAGGCAGCAAACTTATCGGCGCCGCGAGTCGCGAATACCTTCGCGAGATCGGCTTGATCGGACTGCACGATGTGCACGGCAAATGACGTTCCGGTCATGAACGCCGAGTGGCATTCAGCTGACTTAGCCAGGCACACCAGTACGAGTGGGGGATCGGCTGACAGTGAGCAGAACGAACTGGCAGTAAACCCCCACCAGCGACCGTCGGCGTCGATGGTGGTGGTGATGGTGACGCCCGTTGGAAACGTGGCCATCGCGTCGCGAAATCGGTCGCCACTCACTGGCTCCCGTGGTTCGTCGATGCTGGTGTTCACGGGATACTGCCTATCACAGGGAATACACGGCGGCGATCGGACGCCTGCACCCCTCAACGGAAAGGCGAATCGTGCAGTCGTGCGCAGTGGTCGGCTCAGGGCGCATGGGCGCGGGTATCGCGCACGCACTCTTGCTCACGGGAGCATCGGTGACAGTCATCGAGGCAACACAAGAACTGGGTGAAGCGGGGCGCGAGCGGGTGGCAGCGCTGGTCAACGACAGCGCCGTCCGCGAAACTCTCACGCAGGCCGTTAGTGAAGTTCTGGCTCGACTGACGTGCGGCGTCGGGGCTCAGGCAGCCGCCGGAAGCGACCTCGTTGTTGAGGCTGTTCCCGAAGACCCCGCGTTGAAGGTGTCGGTCCTTGCCGATATCGAAGCCGTTGTCGATCAGACCTGCATGATCGCCACGAACACAAGTTCCATTTCGGTGACCGAATTGGCGGCAGCTCTCGATCGTCCCGAACGGTTCATCGGTTTGCATTTCTTCAATCCTGTGCCGGCAAGTGCGTTGGTTGAAATTGTGGTGGGCGTTCAGACATCCAATGCGTCGGTCGATGCCGCGCGGGCCGTTGTTGACTCCATGGGCAAGACAGCGATCGTCGTGCGTGATTCGCCAGGATTCGCCAGTAGTCGATTGGGTGTGCTGCTTGGCCTTGAGGCCATTCGCATGGTGGAAGAAGGGGTCGCCAGTCCGGCCGATATTGATGCCGCCATGACTCTGGGCTACAAGCATCCGATGGGTCCGCTGCGATTGACCGATCTCGTCGGGCTCGACGTGCGCCTCGGAGTGGCCGAGTACTTGGCCGCAGTGCTCGGCGATCGCTTCTCCCCACCTCAATTGATGCGTGACATGGTGGCTCGTGGCGAGCTTGGGAAGAAGTCAGGCCGAGGTTTTTACGACTGGTGAGTGTGGGTGCCCCCGGTAGGATTCGAACCTACGCCTACGCCTCCGGAGGGCGCCGCTCTATCCCCTGAGCTACGGGGGCCAGGGATTCGTCACGATATCAGCGCGTCGACAGACGCCTCTCGTCACGGCACAATGAGCAGTTCGATACCCAAGGCTTGGTAGACCGGAAGTGCTCGCACATCACGGGTTACCAGTGTCTTGTCCCACTCACGCTCCGTGGCACCGACATCGACTCGAAGACGGCGTGGCCGCTGAGCCCGAGTTCGTAACCGCGGACAGCGTCAAGGGTGACGTCGTGCCCGATGTGCCCCTCGAGTAGCAGGGCAAGGGCAGCACTGGTGTCGAGCAGTAGTGAGCGCCTCGCCACCTAGCGCCTCCCCTCCTCAATGAGGTTTCGAATCTGATCGTCGGTCATGGCCTCATCGGCTGCGGGAATCATCCACAGGCCCTGCTGGGGAGGCGTAGATCCTCGGATGGCACTACGGTCGGGTGACTCAGGATCCGAGCCCCTGAGAATTGGGAGAGATGGTGTCCGACTCAACTGGACGAAGCACGAAAGGCAAGGGTGGTGCCGCCCTCTCGGAGGGCGCGCTGGCATACATCCTGCTCCCCATTGCGTTCGTCAGTTTCATGGTCGTGGTGCTCAATCAAAACCGGCCGTCACAGGTCATCTTCATCATCGGCATTCTCGCTCTGCTGGGCATTGAAGGCGGGCGCTGGATCTGGGCCACGCGTCGCCACGCTCGAGCCACCGATGATTCGACAGTGATGGATGCCACGACCTCGTTCTCGACCAGCGCCATCACGAGCATCGCCAACAACCTGGTCATCGTTCCAGTCATGTACTTCGTCATGACGTGGGTGTACTCGGTGACGCCCCTTCACTTCGGTGATCGTCTCAAAGAGGCATCGGGCGACTACTGGATTCCGGTCACTCTTGCGATTGCACTTCTCGGTGCTGACTTCCTGTACTACTGGGGGCATCGTGGCGGACATCAAGTCGAATTGCTCTGGGGTTCGCACTCAGTGCATCACTCCAGTGAGCACTTCAATCCCTCCACTGCAACGCGGCTCGCGTTCTTTGACGAGATGTGGGACATGGTCATGATGACCGGGCTTGTGGTTCTCGGATTCGACCCCCGGTTCGCTCTTGGTGCCTACGCGTTGGTGCTCCTGTACCAACTGCCCCTGCACCAGTCGTGGCTGCCGAGGCTGTGGGCTCCGATTGAGTTCGTCTTCAACACTCCGAATCACCACCGGGCGCACCACGCATTCCAGAAGCGCTACATCGACAAGAACTTCAGCGGCGTCTTGATCATCTGGGATCGCATCTTCGGCACCTTCGCGAGCACTGAAGAAGATCCGCGCTACGGCCTGACCATTCCGATCGGTACCTACAACCCGTTACGCGTCATGTTCCATGAGTTGGGAAGTCTGGGTCACAAGATGAGGCACGCTGGCTCTCCGGGTCTGGCGCTCGCGTACGCATTCCACCGGCCCTACTGGGAGCCGGAGGAGAAAGCAGCGTCTTAGGCCTCGGTAGGCTCACGGCATGACCCCCGAGGAGTTGTCTGACGTCGTCGTCGCGACGGTGGCGAACGCCGTTGCCGCTGGAACACTCAATTTGCCGAGCGAATCACTTCCGAGTGAAGGCCGAATTGAGCGCCCCAAGAACCGCGACCACGGCGACTGGGCGACCTCGATTGCCATGACTTTGGCCAAGCCTGCTGGAATGCCACCTCGGTCGGTTGCCGAAGTGATCGCGCCGCGGCTTGCCGAGTACCCGGGGATTGCCTCGGTCGATATCGCTGGACCGGGTTTCATCAATATTCGCCTCGACGCGGCAGCAGCAGGCGTGCTCGCCGCCGACATCGTCTCGGCCGGCGATGACTATGGCCGTGGCGACACCTTGGCCGGGCAGCGGGTCAACGTCGAGTTCATCTCTGCCAATCCCACCGGACCTCTGCACCTCGGGCACACCCGCTGGGCAGCCGTCGGAGACGCGATCGCGCGGGTGCTTGAAGCAGCGGGAGCGGAGACGACGCGCGAGTTCTACGTGAACGACCGTGGCGTGCAGATGGACAAGTTCGGTGCGTCGATCATGGCCGCCGCGCATGGTCGACCGGTGCCTGAAGACGGCTATCACGGCGCGTACATTCTCGATCTCGCCGCCGACATCCGAGCTGCGCATCCAGAGTTCCTGGAATTACCCGATGACGAGCAGTTGGTCGCTTTCCGTGAAGCCGGGTACCTGTCTCAACTGCAACAGCAGAAGAACGTTCTTGACCTCTTCCGAACTCACTTTGACGTGTGGGCTTCCGAGCGCGCACTGCATGAAAGTGGGGCGGTCGAGCGCGGACTCGACACATTGCGCGGAGAAGGGCATGTGTTCGATCTCGACGGTGCAGTGTGGTTGCGCACTACGGACTTCGACGATGACAAGGACCGTGTGCTCGTCAAGGCAGACGGCGACTACACCTACTTCGCCAGTGACACCGCCTACTACGTCGACAAGCGCGCGCGTGGGTTCGACATCAACATCTACTTGCTCGGTGCCGACCACCACGGGTACGTCAATCGCCTGCGCGCTGTGTCGGCGTGCGCTGGCGATGACAGGGACCTCAATGTTGAGGTGCTGATCGGCCAGATGGTCAAGATGGTGAAGAACGGCGAAGAGGTGCGACTGTCAAAGCGCGCCGGAACGTTGTTACTTCTCGAAGATCTCGTCGATGAAGTCGGAGTCGACGCTGCGAGGTACACGCTCATTCGTTACCCGGTTGATTCGCCGCTCACGCTCGACCTCGACCTGATGATCAAGCGCACCAACGACAATCCGGTGTTCTATGTGCAGTACGCGCATGCTCGCATCAGTTCAGTGCTGCGTAGTGCCGACGAACTCGGCATCGATTGGCGTGCCGCCGGACTCGATCCGTCGGTGCTGACTGATGAGCGCGAGAGTGCGTTGCTCGGCGCGCTCGCAGGGTTCCCGGGTGTACTTGCGACAGCTGCCGAACTTCGTGAACCCCACCGGGTGGCGCGCTACCTCGAAGACCTCGCGACCGCGTATCACCGCTTCTACGACAACTGTCGGGTGCTGCCGCGCGGTGACGAACCTGTCGAGTCGCTGCACATCGCACGCCTGTGGTTGTGTGCCGCGACACGACAAGTGATCGCCAACGGCCTCGCACTCTGTGGCGTCGAAGCACCTGTACGCATGTAATCGGCCTTCTATGAGCGAAATCGACCCGTTCCGGGCGCTTTTTGCTCATAGAAAGGACTGATCTGGCATTGCGCTCGACTCTTCACCCTCCAGCGCGTTGGCCGTGAGATTTCGTTGTCGGTGTCGCAGTACGAGGGCGATTGCCCCACTACTAGCAACCAGCAGAACACCAGCCATGAGGAGCGACAGCGCCACACCCACAGTGTGTGATGTCATCACGAGTGTGAGCGCGACTAGTGCTGCCACCGCACCGGCCGGCCACGGCCATTCCTTGGCGCGCATGAACTGCAGTACTCCAATGACGATCAGGAGTGCAAGGGCGACTTTCCCCAGAGTCAAAGATTGGTCGGCGAGTGTGCGGATGCCTGCCTCCACTTCCAATGGAGCGTCGTCACTCTGGATACCCGTGAGTGCGGCATTGAGTGCCGCGACGAACCAGGTGCCGACTCCCAAAGCGATTGTGAGTATGGGTGGTCGCAGCCACCGGTACAGCAACAGCGAACCGGCGACTCCGAGAAGGACGAATGCGCCGGACTGCCAGAGACCGCCGCGTGCCAGACCGGAGTTGGAATCCCACAGCACTCGTTCGACGAGGGCGGTGAGTGTCGCACAGGAGAGAATCCACACGGTCACCGTGGACAGTGATCCAGGTGCGATCCACGCGGACAGTACGGCGATGAGTAGGCCAAGAGCAAGCGCCGCGGATGCTGTCCAGTAAGGAGGCGCCATCATCTGGCCGGTGAAATCGTCGAAGTTGTGTGCCGGTTCCGTAGGAAACTGAAGCACGGTGAAGACGGCAAGCGCCGCTGTTGCGCTGAGGAACGTGGCAGTGAGTCGGCGTCGACCCGCATGCGCGCCGCTGTGCTCCCTGCCTCGCAGCACCCGAGCACCGGGGGCGCGAGTTGCGGTCACCACCGCGCAGGCAGCAAGAACTCCTGTTGCCGAGATTCCAATGACGACGCGGATCATGACAGACAACGAGTCCCACTGACCAGCCAAGAGAACAACCCCTGCGGCGATCACCAATCCAGCCCCGACGAGGGTGGTCAAAAGTAATGCGCGTTGGGCGTGCGGATGTGGGTTCGGAAGTGGTGCCATGGTGCCCATGTCAACCCCCTTCAGGTGGGGACTCAGACAACTCCAGTATCCCACTGTGAGGTGGGCAGCGCACGTGCGGACGAGGGCCTTCTGAGTGACGCCGCTAGCCTTGAGCCCATGCGAGCACACCCGGCGGGGCCACGGCACGGCGATGTCCTCACGATGCCTGGGGCTCCCGTTCGTCCCGACTCTCCTGAGTTGCTCAATGCGCTCGATCCCAGCATCTGGCCGCGGAGTGTCGTGCGAAGCCCTAATCCCGCTGACCACGGTGCGCTTCAGGTGGCCGGGCACGATGTGCGTGATCTCGCGCGAGAATTTCGTACCCCACTCATGGTGATGGACGAGGCGGATTTTCGTTACCGCGCGGCGAGTTTCTCGGCGGCATTCGACCACGCCGGTCAGGGCAGGGTCTACTACGCCGCGAAGGCCTTTCTGACGAGCGCGATCGCTCGCTGGTGCATCGAGGAAGGTCTGTCGATCGATGTGTGCACCGGCGGCGAATTGGCGTGCGCCCTGCGTGCAGGGGTTCCGGGTGATCGATTGATCATGCACGGCAACAACAAGTCGAGTGACGAACTCGCGCGAGCACTTGATGCCGGCGTTGGACGCATCGTCATCGACTCCTATGAGGAAATCGCTCGTCTGGGTTTCCTCGCTGCTGAGCGCGATGTCGTTGCTGACGTCTTGGTACGCATCACCGTCGGCGTTGAAGCGCACACGCACGAGTTCATTGCGACAGCTCACGAAGACCAGAAGTTCGGTTTCAGTCTTTCCGGAGGTAGTGCGTTGGAGGCGGTTCGCCGAGTGGCAGCGCTTCCCTCACTTCGGCTCGTAGGGCTTCATTCGCACATTGGCTCTCAGATCTTCGACTCCGCCGGATTTGAGGTGGCCGCCCACCGCGTGGTCGAGTTCGCGGCTGAGTTGAGTCGAGACCTCGGCATCACCGTGGGCGAACTCAATCTCGGTGGCGGTATGGGTATCGCGTACATCGACGGTGACGACCCTCTCAACGTCGCAGACATGGCGAGCCAATTGCGTCGCATCGTCGAGCGCGAGAGCGCCGCGTCTGGGTTGCCGTTGCCGACGATCGCTGTAGAACCAGGGCGAGCCATCGTGGGGCCGACCGCGATCACCATTTACGAGGTCGGGACGGTCAAGCGGGTTGAACTTGATCAGGGGCATGTGCGCACGTACGTCTCGGTCGATGGGGGAATGAGCGACAACATTCGCACCGCCCTCTACGACGCCGACTACACCGTGCGCCTCGCTTCTCGAGTGAGTGAGGCCCCGGCAATGCTGACCCGCATCGTGGGTAAGCATTGTGAGAGTGGCGACATCGTGGTGCGTGATGCATGGCTGCCGTCGGACGTTGCGCCCGGTGATCTGCTGGTCCTAGCGGCCACGGGTGCCTATTGCCGCCCCATGGCAAGCAACTACAACTACATTCCCCGCGGGGCCGTGGTGGCAGTTCGCGAGGGAACGACGCAGGTGCTGCTTCGCCGCGAGACTGAGGACGACCTCTTCGCCCTCGACATGGGTCTGGGAGACTGACCACGTGACTGACCACACCACTGCAGAACGCCCACCGCTCAAGGTTGTGCTCCTCGGCGCCGGAACTGTCGGCCAAGAGGTTGCCCGGCTCCTCGTCGAGAATGGCGGTGACCTTGCTGCCCGTGCTGGCGCCCCCCTCGAACTCGTGGGAGTCGCGGTGCGCGACACGGCGAAGGTGCGCCCGGGAATCGACCCGAGCCTCATTACCGACGACGCGCTCGCCCTCGTGACGCGCGGCGATGTCGACATCGTCATCGAGGTCATGGGCGGAATTGAGCCGGCACGTACGTTGATGCTGGCGGCAATGTCGGCCGGCGCGAGTGTGGTGACCGCCAACAAGGCGTTGTTGGCCGAAGACGGAGCCACTCTCTATATGGCCGCCGAGGCCAACGGTGTCGACCTGTACTACGAGGCATCGGTCGCCGGAGCTATTCCACTGCTGCGACCTCTGCGTGAGTCACTGGTTGGCGACAACGTGCGTCGTGTACTGGGCATCGTCAATGGCACGACCAACTTCATCCTCACCAAAATGGACGAACAGGGTGCTGACTACGCAGACGTTCTGGCCGAAGCGCAGGCGCTCGGATTTGCCGAAGCCGATCCCACCGCTGACGTTGAAGGATTCGACTCCGCTGCCAAGGCAGCGATCCTGGCGGGCTTGGCGTTTCACACGCGCGTGACGATCAACGACGTTCATCGCGAAGGAATGACCGGAGTTACCGCGGCCGATATTGCCGCTGCTCGCGACATGGGGTTCGTCATCAAGTTGTTGGCCGTTGCCGAACTTACCGACGACGAGCAGGGGGTTGTCGTGCGCGTACACCCGGCGATGGTTCCTCGCTCGCATCCGTTGGCGGCCGTGCGTGAAGCGTTCAATGCCGTATTTGTCGAGGCCGACTCTGCTGGCCAAGTGATGTTCTACGGCCGAGGCGCCGGTGGGGCACCAACGGCGAGCGCCGTTCTTGGTGACATCGTGGCGGTGGGCCGCAACCGAGTCAGTGGACGACGTGGCCCGGGCGAATCTACCTACGCTGACCTTGAGCCCCGGTCAATCGCCAGTGCCTACACGCGCTACTACGTCAACCTGCAGGTGGCCGATCGCCCGGGTGTGCTCGCAACCATTGCGCAGGTGTTCGCTGACAACGGAGTTTCGATTCAGGTCGTGCGTCAAGACGGCTCCGGCGATCACGCCTCACTTCTGGTGCGCACACACCTCGCCACCGATGAGGCGCTGCAACGCACCATCGATTTGCTCCGCGAAGCACCGTCAGTTCGCAGCGTCGTTGGTGTCATGCGTGTTGAAGGTGAGGCAGGGCCCTGATGGTGCATCAATGGCGCGGCATCATCACCGAGTATCGCGAGCGCTTTGATATCAGCGACGACATGCCGGTGGTCACTCTCGGCGAAGGCGGCACTCCGGCGGTCTACGCCTGTGTTCTGAGTGAACTCACCGGATGCGAGGTCTACCTCAAGGTCGAGGGGATGAACCCCACCGGTTCGTTCAAAGACCGAGGCATGACCATGGCCATCTCAGTGGCCGCCCAGGAAGGCTCGCGGGCAGTCATTTGCGCGAGTACCGGAAATACCAGTGCGAGCGCTGCTGCCTATGCCGCCAAGGCCGGAATGACGGCTGCAGTGCTGGTTCCCGACGGCAAGATTGCGATGGGCAAGCTTGCGCAGGCTCTGGTGCACGGTGCCACGTTGCTACAGGTCGAGGGAAACTTCGATGACTGTTTGGTACTCGCACGCAATCTTTCCGAGAACTACCCGGTGGCGTTGGTCAACAGCGTGAACCCGCACCGCATCGAAGGGCAGAAGACCGCGTCATTTGAGGTGGTCGATGCGCTCGGTGGAGCGCCCGATATTCATTGCCTCCCGGTCGGAAACGCGGGCAACATCACCGCGTACTGGAAGGGTTACGTCGAGTACGCCGCTGATGGTCATGCCGCCAGTACTCCGCGCATGTGGGGCTTCCAAGCTGAAGGTGCCGCGCCGATTGTGCGCGGTGAGGTGGTGCACAATCCCGAAACCATCGCAACGGCCATTCGCATTGGTAACCCGGCGTCATGGCAGCAGGCCGAGGCCGCGCGCGACGACAGTGGCGGCCTCATCGACATGGTCAGCGACGAGCAGATTCTCAAGTCTTACCACCTGTTGGCATCGCGCGAAGGTGTGTTCGTTGAGCCTGCCTCTGCCGCCAGTGTCGCCGGGTTGTTGATGATGGCTGAACGTGGTCAACTCGATCCCGGTCAGCGAGTGGTATGCACGGTCACGGGCAATGGACTCAAGGATCCACACTGGGCGATTGACGGAGCTCCAGATCCGGTGCGAGTTCCTGTTGACGCGGCGCGCGCTGCCGCAGCATTGGGATTGGCATGAGTTCGGGGCCGTTCACCGTTTCGGTGCCGGCAACCAGCGCCAACCTTGGCCCGGGTTTCGATTCGTTAGGTCTCGCACTCGGCCTTCGCGACGAAGTTACGGCTGAGATCACCGACGACGGCGGCGTTGTTGTCGAGATGCAGGGCGAGGGTGCCGGCGACCTTCCGCGTGACGAAACACATCTCATCGCGGCTACCTTGCTGCGTGCTCTGCGTGATGCGGGCGTCGACGTTCCTGGGTTGCGGGTGTCGACGGTGAATCGCATTCCACACGGTCGTGGACTCGGATCTAGCGCCGCCGCGGTGGTCGCGGCTGTCACATTGGCTCGGTCTCTTTCCGGCGGTGACGACTCACCGATCTCGCTCGATCGCCAATTCGACCTTGCCGTCTCAGTCGAGGGTCATCCCGACAATGTGGCGCCGGCACTTCTCGGTGGACTCACCATTGCATGGCCCGACATTGCAACTGGTAAGCCGCGGGCTGTTCCTTTGAAAGTGCACCCCTCCGTTCGAGCAATTGTGTGCGTGCCGAACGAGCAGATGTCGACTGTGGCGGCTCGCGGATTGTTGCCTGCGCAGGTTTCGCATAGTGATGCCTCGGCGACAGCTGCTCGCAGTGCGCTGCTGGTGCACGCGTTGACCTCCGATCCATCGCTGTTACTCGACGCCACGGCAGACTTACTTCATCAGCCGTATCGGCTCGATTCCATGCCACACTCGCGCGATCTCATTGCCACACTGCGGGGCAGGGGAGTGGCTGCCACGCTGTCAGGCTCGGGCCCCACCGTGCTTGTGCTCACGACCGACGACACCGACGCGGTGCGGTCGGCCGCCCCTGGTTTTGAGGTACGACCCCTCGAAATCGAGTCTCGTGGGGCCTATCTGCTATCCTGAGGTAGTCCGGGTCGATGATCCGTGTTCTCCCCTCGAATGTGGCATCCTCGTTCGTCACAGCATCGATTGTCGGACAGTCCGCTTCAGGCGCATCTCACATCGGTATGTGAGTGGCTGACCGGATGTTCCACCTCAATGAACCCCGCCTGCTCGTGGCATCACCAAGCCCGACGGCATGCGTGCCTGCACGCACAACCCCTTGGAAGGACCGGTCAGTGACCGACACCACCTCCAGCCTCACGGCGATGAAGCTTCCCGAGCTCAAGAAGCTCGCGGGCGAACTCGGAATCACCGGGGCCTCAGCAATGCGTAAGGGCGACCTCGTAGGCGCCATTTCCTCCAGCCAGGGTGGCAGCTCGACTGCCTCCGCTGGAAAGTCTCGCTCGAAAGAGCAGGGAGCCGGTCAGACGTCGCAAAAGAGCGATGAGAGTCCGGCTACACAGAACGACGGAGCCGAGAACGGTGCGACTCAGCGCGAGCCGCGCAATCGCGAGCGCAACCGCGACAACGGTGGTCAGCAGAACCGCGACAACAGCGGTCAGTCCAACGGCAGCGCCGAGGGTGGCCAGCGCGAGCAGGGCAACCGCAACAGCGGTCAGCAGAACCGCGACACCAGCGGTCAGTCCAACAGTCAGCAGAACCGCGACACCAGCGGTCAGTCCAACAGTCAGCAGAACCGCGACAACCGTGGTCAGCAGAACCGTGATGGCGATGACGATCGCGGCAATCGCCGTCGACGCCGTGGCCGTGACCGGTTCCGTGATCGCGAGCGCCCAGCCACTGGTGGTCGCGACGATTACGACGTAGCCGAAGATGATGTGCTGCTTCCCGTGGCCGGCATCGTCGACATGATGGACAACTACGCGTTTGTGCGCACGAGTGGTTACCTGCCCGGATCCAACGACGTGTACGTCGCACTGGGCTTGGCCAAGAAGATGGGCCTGCGTAAGGGCGACGCGGTTACTGGTGCGGTTCGCCAGCAGCGTGACGGTGAAGCGCGACAGAAATTCAACCCGCTTGTGCGTATCGACACCATCAACGGCCTCGACCCCGAGAAGGCTCGCGATCGCATTGAGTTCGGCAAGCTCACACCGTTGTACCCGCAGGATCGTCTGCGCCTTGAGAACGACCCCACCAACTTGGTCACTCGCGTCATCGACTTGGTGGCGCCTATCGGTAAGGGTCAGCGCGGACTCATCGTGTCACCGCCCAAGGCGGGTAAAACGATGGTCTTGCAGGCAATTGCCAATGCCATCACGGCAAACAATCCCGAGTGCCACCTCATGGTGGTGCTGGTCGACGAACGGCCTGAAGAGGTCACCGACATGCAGCGTTCGGTGAAGGGTGAGGTGATTGCCTCGACCTTCGACCGTCCCGCTGAAGATCACACGATCATCGCCGAACTCGCCATCGAGCGGGCCAAGCGATTGGTCGAGATGGGTATGGACGTCGTGGTGCTCCTTGACTCCATGACTCGCCTCGGTCGCGCCTACAACCTGGCGGCTCCCGCAAGCGGTCGCATCCTGTCCGGTGGTGTCGATTCCACGGCGCTCTACCCGCCCAAGCGCTTCTTCGGCGCGGCCCGCAACATCGAGCACGGTGGATCGCTCACCATCCTTGCCACGGCGCTGGTCGAAACCGGATCGCGCATGGATGAGGTCATCTTCGAGGAGTTCAAGGGCACCGGAAATATGGAGCTCAAACTCGACCGGCGGTTGGCCGACAAGCGCATCTTCCCGGCCGTCGATGTCGATGCGTCCGGAACTCGTAAGGAAGAGATCCTGCTCAGCCCTGACGAACTCAAGGCGGTCTGGAAGCTGCGCCGGGTGCTGCACTCGCTCGAAGGGCAGCAGGCGATTGAACTGCTGCTGAACAAGCTGCGTGAGACCAAAACCAATGGCGAATTCCTCATGCAGGTCGCGAAAACCACTCCTGGTGGAGAGGGTTCGCCCTGATCCTGACGGGCGGTTTGTGGCACGAGTGCCCCTAGTGGCACACTGTGTGAACTGCCGGTTCACGCTTCTGGCGACCCGGCGGACCTACGAATGAGGAGCAGTTGTGAAGCCTGACATCCATCCCGCGTACAACGAGACCACCGTTTCGTGCACGTGCGGATCTACTTTCACCACCCACAGCACTGCGAAGAACGGCGTGATTCACGCTGAAGTCTGCTCGCAGTGCCACCCGTTCTACACCGGCAAGCAGAAGATCCTCGACACCGGCGGTCGCATCGCCAAGTTCGAGAAGCGCTTCGGCAAGTCCGGCGACGAATAGCGTCTTCGACGGGCGCCTCGCTTCCCCTGTGGAAGCGGTGGCGCCCGTCGTGCTTTTCACCATCGTTTGGTAGCAGCGCAGCGTCGAGGAGGTGCACATGTTCGAAACAGTGATGCCAATGGAGGCGGAACTGTCGGAGGTCGAAACTGCGCTTTCTGACCCAGCCGTGCACGCCGATCAGTCACGCGCTCGCATTCTTGGTCGTCGGCACGCCGCGCTCATTCCGGTGGTGAACACCTACCGACGCTGGCTTGCTCTTGCAGGTGATGCGCAAGCCGCGCGCGAACTCGGTGAGGATGACTCCGACATGCTCGCGGAAGCAGACCGTCTCGATGCGCAGCGCGATGTCGTTGCCGAACAACTCACTCGCCTGTTGGTGCCGCGCGATCCGCTCGACGGCAAGGACGTCATTCTCGAAATCAAGGCAGGTGAAGGTGGCGAGGAGTCAGCGCTGTTTGCCGCCGACTTGTTGCGTATGTACCTTCGCTACGCCGAGCGGTGCGGGTGGTCGACGGAAGTTCTTGAAGCCGAAGAGAGCGACCTCGGTGGATACAAAGACGTCGCTGTTGCAGTGAAGACGCGAGGCGCACTCGACCTCGACACGGCCCCCTATGCGCGTTTGAAGTTTGAAGGTGGCGTGCACCGTGTGCAGCGGGTGCCGGTCACCGAGTCGCAGGGCCGCATTCACACCTCTGCCGCGGGAGTTCTTGTGCTGCCCGAGGCAGAAGAGGTGGAAGTTGAGATTGACGCCAATGACTTGCGCATTGACGTCTTTCGGTCAAGTGGCCCTGGCGGTCAGAGCGTCAACACCACCGACTCGGCTGTGCGCATCACGCACGTACCCACGGGCATCGTCGTGTCGTGTCAGAACGAAAAGAGCCAGTTACAAAACAAAGAATCGGCGATGCGCATTCTTCGCGCACGCATGCTGGCGGCGGCCGAGGAGCGGGCAGCGGCAGACGCGAGCGCCGCTCGCCGAAGCCAAGTTCGTACTGTCGATCGTAGTGAGCGCATCCGCACCTACAACTTCCCTGAGAACCGAATTGCCGACCACCGCATCGGATTCAAGGCGCACAACCTCGATCAGGTGCTCGACGGCGATCTCGAGGCTCTGATTCAGGCGTTGGTCGACGCCGACGTGGCTGAGCGACTTGCTGAGACACCGCCGGCATGACGGATGACAGAATGAAACCCGTGACCACGGGTGCGGGGGATGACCACGACCAGCCCGACGGCACGTCGACATTTAGTGCGACGGGCCGCGACTTGCGCACGGTCGTGCTCGATGGCGAACGACGATTAGCCGCTGCTGATGTTCCTAGTCCTCGGGTTGACGCCGAAATCCTTGCTGCGCACGTGATGGGTCTGCCCCGTGGCCGGTTGCTGTTGGGACAACGGATGACTACCGAGCAGTCGGTGAGATTCGAAAGTTTGCTCACACGCCGTATGTCGCGTATCCCGCTTCAGCACCTCACCGGGTGGGCGCCTTTCCGCGAACTCGAACTCTTGGTGGGGCCAGGGGTGCTGGTGCCTCGACCAGAAACTGAAGTGGTGGCCGACTCGGCTATTCAGTGGCTGCGGCGACTTCCGGTCGAAGGCCGTCGTACGGCAGTTGACCTGGGCTCGGGGTCGGGATGCATCGCATTCAGTATTGCTACGGAATGTTGGCATGTCGATGTCATCGGACTCGAACTTGATCCGAAGGCGCAGGAGTGGGCCATGCGCAATCTTCCGCCCGTGATCAACGTGGCCGCATCACGCGATTCAACAGTGCTATTGCGCGATGGCGACGTGTTCGACGCGGCACTCGAAGGTGGGCCGCTGTTCGATTTGGTCGGCACCGTTGATGTGGTCATAAGCAACCCGCCCTACATTCCGAACGCCGGTATTCCTCGCGAGCCGGAGGTTTCGGTGCACGACCCCAAGATGGCGCTGTACGGCGGTGCCGATGGATTTGATGTGGTGCGCGGTGTCGTTGATACCGCAATGCGATTGCTGCGCCCCGAAGGCTTATTCGTGATTGAGCACGCCGACATTCAAGGAGATGGAGGCTCAGGTCCGTCTCTTCCGGCACTCCTTCGATCGTGGGAAGACCCCACCGGGCGTCCCGCATGGGTTTCGATTGCCGACCGCAACGATTACGCAGGGCGCTCACGCTTCACCACAGCGCTGCGTCGCCCGCGAGGCTGACATGTCACGCCGCTATTCGTGCGATATTCCCGACGAACGCGAGCTCGGACTCTCGGCCGCACTCTCGGCCTGTCGTCGCGGCGAACTCGTGGTGTTTCCCACTGAAACGGTGTACGCAGTGGCCACCGATGCCTTCAGCATTGAAGGAGTCACTCGACTTCGTGAGGCGCAACGACGTGATCGCACAACGCCGATTCCGGTGCTGATCGGCCGACCGCAAACCGCCGATGGAATTGTGCTGAGTCTGGGCCCCAATGGACGCGCCCTGACCGAGGCATTCTGGCCCGGACCGCTCATGCTGATCGCTCCCGCGCACCCCTCGCTGCGGTGGGACTTGGGCGATACCCACGGAACAGTGTCGGTGCGGATGCCCATTCACCCCCTCGCGCTGGAATTGCTGCGGCAAACCGGGCCACTGGCTGTCACCGCCGCGACCGTGGCGGGTTCGCAGGCTCCTGGGTCAATCGATCAGGCTGAGGCGCTGCTGGGCGACAACGTCACGGTCTACCTCGATGCCGGGCCATGTCCTGAAGGTCCACCCTCGACCGTGGTCGACATCACGGGGGCACTGCCTCGGGCACTGCGGATCGGAGCGTTCAGTCTGGAACTGCTGCGCGAAGTCGTGCCCGAACTCCTTGGCCCCGACGACCCGGCACCCTGAACTCTGGCTTAGACCCGCGTGCCCGCAGGGGGCACCCGCGACTCCACCCCTAGGGTGGTGACGATGTCCACGACGTGAACGGAGCCGTGCAGTGAGTTCTTCTGACCCGACCTTCTGGGGACCCGACTTCCAAGCCCTTGAGCAGGAGGATCCGGAGATCGCGGCTGTCGTGCTCGGCGAACTCGCTCGGCTTCGCCGCGGACTTCAACTCATTGCGAGTGAGAACTTCACCTCGCCAGCCGTGCTGGCCGCACTTGGTTCGACGTTGTCGAACAAGTACGCCGAGGGCTATGCCGGCCGCCGCTACTACGGCGGGTGCGAGGAAGTCGACAAGGCAGAGATCATCGGCGTCGAGCGGGCGAAGGCATTGTTCGGTGCAGACCACGCCAATCTGCAGCCTCACTCGGGTGCCAGCGCCAACCTGGCCGTGTACGGCGCATTCCTCGAGCCAGGTGACACCTACCTGGCCATGGCACTGCCGCACGGAGGACACCTCACGCACGGTGCCAAGGTGTCGTTTACTGGTAAGTGGTTCAATCCGGTGCACTACGGAGTCTCGCAAGAAACCGAGGACATCGATTACGACCAGGTGCGTGCCCTTGCTCGTGAGCACCGACCCAAGATGATCGTCTGCGGCGGCTCGGCTATTCCGCGACTGATCGACTTTGCCGCGTTCCGCGAGATTGCCGATGAGGTCGGGGCTGTCCTGTGGGTTGACGCTGCCCACTTCATTGGCTTAGTCGCAGGTAAGGCAATTCCCAGCCCGGTGCCCTATGCCGACGTTGTCAGCTTCACCACGCACAAGGTGTTGCGCGGGCCGCGTGGCGGGATGCTCGTGTGCAAGCAACAGCACGCAGCGGCGATCGATAAGGCAGTGTTTCCGATGATGCAGGGTGGCCCTTTGATGCACGGTGTGGCGGCTAAGGCCGTGGCACTACGCGAAGCGGCAACACCGGCGTATCAGGCGTACGCGCGTCAGGTCATCGACAACTCGCAGGCGCTCACCGCGGCACTTGCTGCTGAGGGTATGCGCCCCATTTCGGGTGGTACTGATACGCACCTTGCTCTGCTCGATTTGCAGGGCATTGGCGTGACGGGTGTCGACGCCGAAGCGCGTTGCGGTGCTGCAGGCATCGTGCTCAACAAGAACGCGATTCCGTACGACCCACAGCCAGCGGCTGTCACCTCGGGTATCCGCGTCGGTACTCCTGCCGTCACGACGCAGGGCATGGGTGTTCCGGAAATGGCACGCATCGCCTCGCTCATCTCGCGGGCCGTACGCGACGAATCGGGAACCGACGCTCCTGCGATCGCGGCCGAAGTCAGCGACCTGGTCACCACCTTCCCCGCGTACCCGCGCCCGGCTGACGCGTAGGGGCCCGGCCTATGCGCGAGTACCTACTGTGTCTAGTGGCGGCGGCAGCCGTCACCTACTTGGCGACGCCGTGGGTACGTAAGCTCGCACTGCACTGGAACGTGATGGCGCAGGTGCGCGATCGCGATGTGCATGACACACCCACCCCCAGGTTGGGCGGATTGGCCATGTTCGCGGGCCTCATCGCCGGATTCATTCTCGCTAGTCAGCTTCCCCGCATGCGCTCGGTGTTTGAGTCATCGAATCAACCCGTCGCATTGATGTCGGGCTGTCTTTTGATCGTGTTGCTCGGATTGGTCGACGACAAGTGGGGCCTTGACGCGCCCACGAAGTTCGCCGGACAAGCGTTGGCCGCAGGCGTCATGGCACTGCAAGGAATCCAGATCATTTGGCTTCCGATCGGGGGCACCATGGTGCTCGACCCGGTCACGTCGGTGCTGCTCACTGTGCTGGTGGTGGTGGTCACAGTCAACGCGGTCAACTTTGTTGATGGGCTCGATGGACTGGCGGCAGGAATCGTTGGAATCGCGGCAGTCGCATTCTTTGCATACTCGTACCTTCTGTCGGTCGAATACGGATTCGAGCGTGCGACCCTGTCGACGCTGGTGTCGGCGTGCCTTGCAGGAATGTGCTTAGGCTTCCTGCCGCACAACATGTACCCGGCGCGCATCTTCATGGGTGACACCGGATCGATGCTCATCGGATTGTTGCTCGCGACATCGACCATCACGTTGACGGGGCAGGTTGATCCCAACGCGTTGGGCGACAACGGGGGAGCGTTCGTGCCGACGGTTCTTCCCCTGCTGCTGCCGCTCGCTGTGATTGCCGTGCCGCTCGCCGATGTCGTGCTTGCTGTCGTGCGACGCACTCGTGCGGGGCGCTCACCTTTCGCGCCCGACAAGCAGCACATCCATCACCGTCTTCTTGAGATGGGGCACACCCAGCGACGTGCGGTGCTGTTGATGTACCTGTGGGCCGCGCTGCTGGCGTTCGCTGCGGTCTCGCTCGTGTTCGTGCCGCCTGCCATCAGTGTTGCGGTCGTGGTCGTCGGAACTGCTGCTTTGGTTCTGGCCGTGACGTGGCCGCGTTTCCGTACCGATGCAACTCTCGGCAATTGATGGGGTGCGTGCAGTGATACGGTCGGGCGTTCCTATGGAAGGTCTTCTGTGATGTCTAGTTCATCTGCCTCGAATTCGCTGCGACTGCCGTTAGTGGCGTCGGGCATTGTCGGAGCGATCTTCATCATTCTCGGCGGCATTCTCGGAGGTGCGGGGCGACTACAAGAGGCCAGTGGTGCCGCTCAAGGTTTAATCGCTGGAATTCTTGGTGCGGTCGTCGCCATCGGTTTCCTCGGAATCGGACAGTACGTGCTTGCTCGCGTGCTTTCGGGAAACCCCCAGGTCGCCATGATGGCCGCGCTGCTGGTGTACGCGCTGCAGGTGTTGGTGCTGCTCGTTCTGCTCATCGCGCTGAAGAATGCGACGTGGCTTGACGGTCGTTGGTTCGGCTTCACTGTCTTCGCGTGCCTGATCGCATGGACGCTGGCGATGGTGGTCGATTACATGCGAAACCGCAGTCTCACCGTCGTTCCGGGGTCAGGCCCCGGGCACCCCGATGGTCCGGCCATCGACCCCGATCAGGACGTCGATTCAGTCTAAATGGGACCCTGGTCACACTGGCGATCCCGGATTACTTCCTTACGCAACCTTGATGGTAGGTTCGCCGTGCGATGACGAAGGCTCAGGGTGTCGGCGGCACGGGAAGCTCCGTGGCGGATACCGTCACGAGCGCCGAAGGCAACATGGCAATTACGGCAAGCAGTTACATGATTGCCGGAATTGTGGTCTACGGCGGTCTTGGGTGGCTCCTGTCCCTGTGGTTGGGGAATCAGGCCCTCCTCATCGCGGGAGGGGTACTCCTCGGAGTGGCCTTCTCGACGTACTTGGTGATCATTCGGCTTCGGCAGATGCCTGAGCCCGGACAGCGTGAGATCGACGCGCTCGGAGGACGTTGACGTGGGTGTGAGCAGCGTGCTGGCCGCCGGCGCAGTCCGGTTGAGCGAAGAGGCGAACTGTCACCTTGTGCCGTGGGGTGGCGGGTCTGATTGCGGGTTCCCGGCGCCTTCCTCTGAGATTTTCAACTTCTCGCCGTACGGAACGCTGGCCATCGCCGGTCAGGAGTTCAACTTCACCAAGCCCGTGGTCCTTGCGATCATCGGATCGATCTTCCTGATCGTGTTTTTCCTGGCTGTTTTCCGTAAGCCCAAGTTGGTGCCCGGTCGTATGCAGTCGGTGGGCGAGTATGGCTACACCTTCATTCGCGACGGAGTTGCCCGCGAGGTCATCGGTAAAGAGGGCGACAAGTACGTGCCCTTCCTGTTCTCACTGTTCTTCTTCGTCTGGATGCTCAACATCTGGGGCATCATCCCGTTCGCGCAGTTCCCGGTGTCATCGCGTATCGCGTGGCCCGCGGCTCTCGCGCTCGTGATCTGGCCGATTTACATGTGGCTCGGAATGCGGCACCAGGGCCCGGTGAAGTACTTCACCAACATGATGTTCCCGCCCGGACTGCCCAAGCCCATCTACCTCATTTTGGCGCCGATTGAATTGGTGTCGAACGTGCTCATCCGTCCGGTGACGCTGACGATTCGTCTGTTTGCCAACATGTTCGCCGGCCACCTGCTGTTGACGATCTTCGCGGTCGCAACCTTCTACTTGATTAGCCCGAGCCTCGTCGGCGTCTTGGGTTCGGCGGCATCGTTTGTGATGTCGGTGATTCTCACGGGCTTCGAGGCGTTCATCCAGGCACTTCAAGCATTCATCTTCACCCTGCTCGCAGCCGTCTACATCTCCACGTCCCTGCACGCGGAGCACTAGAACAACCGAGCTGAGGGACGGACCCTCGGCCCGACAAGGAAGGTCAACCATGCAGTCGCTCTCGCTCCTCGCCGAAGTTACCGGCTCACTCGGTTCCATCGGCTACGGTCTTGCTGCCATCGGCCCCGGTATCGGTATCGGCATCATCTTCGGTAACGGCGTGCAGGCCATCGCCCGCCAGCCCGAGGCTTACGGCGTGATCCGACAGAACATGATTCTGGGCTTCGCCCTGACCGAGGCGCTTGCGCTCATCGGTTTCGTGGCGCCGTTCGTCTTCGGCAAGTAAACGAAAGAAAGTAGCCACATCATGAGCTGGGTTATCGCGGCCAGTGAGGGCGAAGGCGCCAACGTCCTCGCGCTCCCGCTGTACGAGATCATCATCGCGCTTCTGTGTTTCTTCATCGTGTTTGGTGCGCTGGCGAAGTTCGCGCTGCCCAACATCAAGAAGACTCTGGATGAGCGTGCCGACGCGATCGAAGGCGGCATCAAGCGGGCGGAAGAGGCGCAGGCCGAGGCCGCTCGTCTGGCCGACGACTACCGCCAGCAGTTGGCGCAAGCCCGCGAGGAAGGTGCGGCCATCCGCGCGCAGGCGCAGGCAGACCGCACGGCAATCATCGAAGAGGCCCGTACCGAGGCTGCTGCAGCCGCCGCTATGGTCACCGCTCGGGCGGAGGCGCAACTCACCGCCGATCGGGCTCAGACCATTGCCTCACTGCGTCACGAAGTTGGAACTCTGGCTGTCACCTTGGCGGGCAAGGTCGTGGGCGAGTCGCTCACCGACGATGCCCGTGCTCAGGCGACTGTCGAACGCTTCATTTCCGACCTCGAGACTCAGGCGAGCAGCGCGGAGGCTGGTGCCTGATGCTCGGATCCAGCCGCGAAAGCTTGGCCTCAGTGCGGGAGTCGCTTGACGCCCGTCGCAATGAGCCAGGTTTTGACGCAGTGTCGAACGACTTGTTCGCCGTCGCCGATCTGCTCGGTCGAGAGAAGACCCTTCGGGTTGCTCTCGCCGATGCCGGTCAGCCCGCCGATGGTCGGGCGGCTCTTGCTGCGTCAGTGCTGGGCTCGCGCATTTCACCGCTCACACTAGATGTGGTGAGCGACACCGTCCGTCGTCGCTGGTCGAACGCTTCCGATTTGGTGTCGGCCATCGAGATCCAGGCAACGCAGGCGGCCTTCACGGTGGCTGAGGCTGACGGCACCCTCGGCAACGTCGAAGAGGAGCTGTTCCGCTTCGGTCGCGCCATCGATTCATCGGCCGACTTGCAGATGGCGCTCACAGCGCCGTCGACTCCGGCCGCGACGAAGGCTGGTGTGGTTCGTTCGCTTCTTGAAGGTCGCGTCACCCCCGCGACCCTCTCGGTGCTCGAGTACACGGCCAGCCACCTGCGCGGTCGACGTGCAGACACGGCGGTCGACGAACTCAGTGAACTTGCTGCCGCGCAACGTAACCGAGTGGTGGCCGAAGTTCGCGTGGCCGCCCCTCTCAACGACGAGCAGCAGCGTCGTCTCACCGAGGCGCTTTCGCGTCTCAAGGGCCGAAAGGTTCAGCTCAATGTGGCCATCGATCCCACGGTCATCGGCGGTATCGCCGTGCGCGTGGGTGACGAGGTCATCGACGGAACGGTGGCCGCTCGCCTTGAGCAGGCTCGCCGCACTATCGCTGGCTGATTGACGAAAGAAACGCACGAGCAGCACGACATTGACCGAGTAACACTGACCACCGTGCCCGCGGGCATGAACTAGAGAGAGAGCAGGACACCATGACGGAGCTGACGATCCGCCCGGAGGAGATCCGCGCGGCCATCGAGAGCAACGTGGCGTCGTACTCGCCTGAGACGACCCGTGAGGAAGTGGGCCGCGTCGTCGAGACCGGTGACGGAATCGCGCGGGTCGAGGGCCTGCACTCGGCGATGACCAACGAGCTGCTCGAGTTCGAGGGTGGCCTGCTGGGCCTGGCCTTGAACCTCGACATCCGCGAGATCGGTGTCGTGCTGTTGGGCGATGGCTCGAAGATCGAGGAAGGCCAGGCGGTCAAGCGCACCGGCGAGATTCTCTCGGTGCCGGTCGGCGATGGCTACCTCGGTCGCGTCGTCGACCCGCTGGGTAACCCGATCGACGGTCAGGGCCCCATCGTTGCCGAGGGCCGCCGTGCCCTTGAGACACAGGCGCCCACCGTGGTTCAGCGCCAGCCGGTGAAGGAGCCCATGCAGACGGGCATCAAGGCCATCGACGCCATGACCGCCATCGGTCGCGGTCAGCGCCAGTTGATCATTGGTGACCGCCAGACCGGTAAGACTGCTGTTGCTCTCGACACGATCATCAACCAGCGCGAGAACTGGGCGACAGGCGATCCCAAGCAGCAGGTCAAGTGCGTGTACGTGGCCATTGGCCAGAAGGGCTCGACGATCGCTGCTGTGCGCGGTGCTCTCGAAGAGTACGGCGCCATGGAGTACACGACCATTGTGGCTTCTCCGGCTTCCGACCCTGCCGGCTTCAAGTACCTGGCTCCTTACACCGGTTCGGCCATCGGTCAGCACTGGATGTACAAGGGCGAGAACGTGCTCATCGTGTTCGATGACCTGAGCAAGCAGGCCGAGGCTTACCGCGCTGTGTCGCTGTTGCTGCGTCGTCCGCCGGGCCGCGAGGCGTACCCCGGTGACGTCTTCTACTTGCACTCGCGTCTGCTCGAGCGTTGCGCGAAGCTCAGCGATGAACTCGGTGCAGGTTCGATGACCGGACTTCCGATCATCGAGACCAAGGCCAACGACGTGTCGGCGTACATTCCGACCAACGTCATCTCGATCACCGACGGTCAGTGCTTCCTCGAGTCTGATCTGTTCAACTCCGGTGTGCGTCCTGCCATCAACGTTGGTATTTCGGTGTCACGCGTTGGTGGTTCGGCTCAGATCAAGGCGATGAAGAAGGTTGCTGGTCGCTTGCGTCTTGACCTCGCTCAGTTCCGTGAGCTGGAGGCGTTCGCTGCCTTCGGTTCCGACCTCGACTCTGCGTCGAAGTCGCAGCTTGAGCGCGGTGCTCGCCTCGTTGAGCTGCTCAAGCAGTCGCAGTACACCCCGTTCTCGGTCGAGCGTGAGGTTGTCTCGGTGTGGTCGGGTACCACTGGCAGGCTCGATGAGGTTCCGGTTGAAGACATCCGTCGCTTCGAAACTGAGTTCCTCGAGTACATCGCCCGCGACCATAAGGGCATCTTCGACACGATCCGCAACACCAAGGACCTCTCAGACGAGACTGTGTTGCTGCTCGAGTCGGCCATCGACACGTTCAAGCGTGGTTTCACCACCCATGCCGGTCACCTCCTCGTCAATGACGAGCCGGTGGTCGCCATGGTGGAAGAGCACATTGACGTGACCGAGATCCACGTCGCGAAGAAGTGAGCTGCTGACACATGGGTGCTCAACTGAGGGTCTACCGCCGACGCATCAAGTCGGTGGGCGCGACCAAGAAGATTACGAAGGCGATGGAACTCATCGCGTCGTCGCGCATTGTGAAGGCGCAGCAACGCGTCGACGCAGCCCTGCCGTACACCACCGAACTTGTCCGTGCGCTTTCGGCAGCGGCGGCTCACTCGCAGAGCGGCCACCTGTTCGTTGGTAAGCAGGGCGAGCACTCGCGGGCGGCCATGTGCCTGATCACTGCTGACCGCGGTCTGGCCGGTGCGTACTCTTCGGCGGCTATCAAGGAAGGTGAGGCGCTCACTCGCTTGCTCAACGAAAAGGGCATTGCAGTCAAGCCCTACCTCGTCGGCCGCAAAGCAGTGGGCTTCTACAAGTTCCGTGAGCGCGAAATTGCGGGCCAGTGGACCGGTTTCACCGATCAGCCCACGTATGAGGCGGCCGCCGAGATTGCTGCGGCGTTGATCGAAACGTTCCTGACTCCCGTCGAAGAGGGCGGCTGCGAACAGATCCACATTGTTTACACCCACTTCGAGAACATGGCCGTGCAGCGAGTTGCCACGCGTCGGTTACTTCCGATCGAAATCGTGCAAGACGACGAACCTCGGCCCGAGGGTCAGCCGTACCCGCTTTACAACTTCGAGCCCAGTCCGCAGGGCGTGCTTGACGCACTGCTTCCGAAATACATCACCAACCTCGTGTACACGGCGCTGCTGCTGTCAGCAGCATCCGAGCATGCGGCCCGTCGTCGCGCCATGAAGAGTGCAACCGACAATGCTGACGATCTGATGAAGTCACTAACCAGACAGGCAAACCAGGCCCGCCAGGCCGAGATCACCCAGGAGATCAGCGAGATTGTCGGCGGCGCCGACGCTCTCTCCTCCGCCAACGCAGGGAGTTGAATCGACCATGACCGCCACCTTGGACAACGCGAAGCAGACCGGAGTCGGACGCGTCGCACGCGTCACCGGCCCCGTCGTCGACGTCGAGTTCCCCGTTGAGGCCATGCCCGCACTGTTCAACGCACTCCAGGTCGATGTCGACTTCGGAGAGGGTGAAGAGGGTGGCGGCAAGCGCATGCTGACCCTTGAGGTCGCCCAGCACATCGGCGACAACATGGTGCGTGCCATCTCGATGCAGCCCACCGACGGTCTGGTGCGCGGCACCGCGGTGCGCGACACTGGTAGCGCCATCACGGTGCCGGTCGGCGATGTCACCAAGGGCCATGTATGGAACACCTTGGGTCAACCCCTCGACGTTCCCGAAGCCTCGCTCGAGATCAAGGAGCGCTGGGGTATTCACCGTCAGGCGCCCAACTTCGATCAGCTCGAAGCCAAGACTGAGGTGTTCGAGACTGGTATCAAGGCCATCGACCTGCTCACGCCGTACGTCAAGGGTGGAAAGATCGGTCTGTTCGGTGGTGCCGGTGTCGGCAAGACCGTCCTGATTCAGGAAATGATCTACCGCGTTTCTGAGAACTTCGGTGGTGTGTCGGTGTTCGCCGGTGTCGGCGAGCGCACCCGTGAGGGTAACGACCTCTTCCTTGAAATGACCGAGTCGGGCGTTATCGAAAAGACCGCCCTCGTGTTCGGACAGATGGATGAGCCGCCGGGCACGCGTCTTCGCGTTGCTCTCACGGCCCTGACCATGGCCGAGTATTTCCGCGATGTGCAAAAGCAGGACGTGCTGCTGTTCGTCGACAACATCTTCCGCTTCACCCAGGCCGGTTCTGAGGTATCGACCCTGCTCGGTCGTATGCCCTCGGCCGTGGGTTACCAGCCCACGCTTGCCGACGAGATGGGGCAGCTGCAGGAGCGCATTACCTCAACGCGTGGTCACTCGATTACGTCGCTGCAGGCTATTTATGTTCCCGCTGACGACCTCACCGACCCGGCGCCGGCCACCACCTTCGCTCACCTTGACGCCACCACGGTGTTGTCGCGACCGATTTCCGAGCTGGGTATCTACCCGGCCATCGACCCGCTCGACTCGACCTCGCGCATTCTCGACCCGCGCTACGTCGGTGACGATCACTACGCGGTGGCCGCGCGTACCAAGGAGATCTTGCAGCGCTACAAGGACCTGCAGGACATCATCGCCATTCTCGGTATTGACGAGCTGTCTGAAGAAGACAAGATTCTCGTGGGTCGTGCGCGTCGCATTCAGCGGTTCCTGTCGCAGAACATGTTCGTGGCTGAGGCCTTCACCGGTCAGCCCGGATCGTTCGTGCCGGTCGCCGAGACGATCGCCTCGTTCAAGGCACTCGCCGAAGGTGAGTACGACCACCTTCCCGAGCAGGCCTTCTTCATGTGCGGTGGCGTGGAAGATGTCGAGCGCAATGCCGCGAAGTTGGCGGGCTGAGCGCAGTCATGGGTGAACTCCAAGTCGACCTCGTCGCCGTCGACCGCCAAGTGTGGTCGGGGCAGGCGAAGATCGTCGTCGCCAAAACGGTTGACGGCGAGATGGGAATCCTGCCGCAGCACGAGCCTGTGCTCGCGGTGTTGGCTGACGGCACGGTGCGCATCGAGACTCTCGAAGGCAAGCGATTGGTCTTCGCCGTGCACGGCGGGTTCTTCTCCGTCGACCGGGATCGCGTGACGATTCTGGCCGAGGCTGCCGAGGCGAGCGACGAGATTGATGTCGTGCGGGCCGAGAGTGCACTTGAGCGGGCGAAGGCTGCCGGACTCGATTCACCGGAAGAGGTTGCGGCGTTCCATCGGGCGGAGACTCGCCTGCGCGTCGCCTCCACCCACACCCGCTAGTTCTTTTCCCTTATCGTTCCGCGAGTTCATCAGGTACGCGGGTTATCCGGCCCTTTTAGGCCGCGTACCTGATGAACTCGCCGAACACAACCGGCTCGCTAGCGCTCGCCTCGGCGAAGCAACCCAAAACCCCTGTCACCCCGTTCCGCATCGGGGGCACCCAAGCGCGCTCCTAGCG
>CAIYMF010000257.1 GCA_903927265.1 uncultured bacterium
CCGGCGATGCAGCCGAAGATGAACGGAACCCACCCGCCACTTCCCGGAGTCTCGTACTTCTCTTGCAGCCAACCGAAGAGAATCATCGACGCGTTGACGCCGAAGATGGCGATGAGTGCGGCCGCGTCTGAAATTCCGACGATCTGCGCGATCAGCACCATCATGATTGACGAACTCAACGAGTACTCAACCCAGCGGAAGTAGTTGTGCTGGGCAACGAGTCCTGCCACGTACCTGCGGTTGAACGGAGGCAGGCACACCATGAAGTGGAACAGCGCGCAGAGCCCGAAGAACAGCGCCACACCCCACGCGATGCGCGAATCGAACAGCACCACCGGCTGCGACGGCGGAGTGCCAGGAGGACCTGCCATATAGGTTGCGGTGACCGGCAACGAGAAGTTGTTGGCGAGTGCGAGGATCGCGATCAACTGAGCAAGGTGCGCGAATCCGGCGATGAGGTTCCAGCGCCGGATACCGCCTAATTGGCTGACCGCCGCGTTTTCTTCTACTACTGCCGCGGGACTTGTCATGTGGTGGCCTTCCGTAGGTACTGCTCAGGCGAGAGTTGTCTCACCACATTCAATATCACGAGAACGACGATGCCGCGACCGCAGCGTTGGCGTGAGCGGTGAGGGCTCAGCCTGATCGCGACGAAAGGGTGATGCTGATCCCGCCCACCGTGACGATGGTCGACTGCGATGAGTCGATGTCCGAGGGGATGGCGATCTCGCTTGCTGTCTCAACGGCATCGGCGGTGCAGGACGGACCACCCGTGGGCTCAACCACTACCGTGACCGCTTGCGTTCCGGTAACGGTTGCCGACTTGGCCACACTCGGGCACGAACTGCTACCGAGCACCACGACAACGAGCTGCCCGGGCTCACCCCACCCAACGCAGGTACGAGTGTTGTTCTCTGTCGGACCATCGCACACGGTGGGAGTCGTCGGCACGGATGACAAGAGGGCTCCGCCAGACGTCGGCGGTTGAGTCGGCGTCGACGACGAACACGCAGCGAGTGAGACCGCGACGAGCACGGCCACAAACATTGCGCGCATTAGTTCCCCCTCGCAGGATTATCCAGCACTCCGACACAATGGTTGCATGAGAACTCGACGTTTAGCGCAACTGGAAGTTTCCGAGATCGGCCTTGGCTGCATGGGGATGAGTGACTTCTACGGTGACTTCGACGACGCTGAGAACGTTGCTGTCATCAATCGGGCCATTGACGCGGGAGTGACGTTCTTCGACACCGCCGACATGTATGGCGTCGGACGCAACGAGGAGTTGCTTGGCCGAGCATTGGGAGCACGCCGCGACTCGGTGGTCGTCGCTACCAAGTTCGGCAACATGCGTGCAGCCGACGGGGCCTTCCTGGGCGTCAACGGCAAGCCTGAGTACGTGCGTTCGGCCTGTGACGCATCATTGCAGCGACTCGGCATCGACCACATCGACCTCTACTACCAACACCGCGTCGATTCCGAGACTCCCATTGAAGAGACTGTCGGCGCCATGGCTGAGTTGGTCACCTCCGGAAAGGTGCGTTACCTCGGCTTGTCGGAAGCGGCGCCCGCCACGATCCGTCGCGCACACGCCGTGCACCCCATCACCGCCTTGCAAACCGAATACAGCCTGTGGTCGCGCGAGCCTGAGATTGAACTTCTCAGCACGGTGCGCGAACTGGGAATCGGATTCGTTCCCTACAGCCCGCTGGGCCGCGGCGTCCTCACCGGACGTTTCACTGGAAACGAGGCGCTGGCCGAGAACGACTTCCGGCGCACGCACCCGCGATTCCAAGGCGACAACCTTGACGCCAACCTGCACATCGCCGATGTGGTGCGCACCTTCGCCGACGA
>CAIYMF010000258.1 GCA_903927265.1 uncultured bacterium
CCTCGCTCGGCATTTCACCGACCGCGATGGGGCGACGCTTGGAGATGACCACCGAGATGACGATGATCAGGATTGCGACTGCCGAGATGAGCAAACTCAGGCCAGTGTTAGCCGAGGTTCCGATCGACAGTGCCACGACCGCGGGAGCCACGAGCAGCGCCACGAGGTTCATGACCTTGATCAGCGGGTTGATGGCCGGGCCAGCGGTGTCCTTGAAGGGGTCACCCACGGTGTCACCAATGACGGTGGCCTCGTGTGACGGCGATCCCTTACCTCCGAAGTGCCCGTCTTCGACGAACTTCTTGGCGTTGTCCCACGCTCCACCGGAGTTCGACAGGAACACGGCCATCAGAACACCCGTTGCGATGGTTCCGGCCAAGTAGCAACCCAGCGCACCGATTCCGAGACCGAAGCCGACGGCGATAGGAGCGAGGATGGCTAGCAGACCAGGGGTCGCAAGCTCACGCAGCGAGTCGCGCGTGACGATGTCGACGACCTTGCCGTACTCGGGCTTCTCGGTGCCCTCCATGATTCCGGGGTGCTCGCGGAACTGGCGACGCACCTCGAAGATCACGGCGCCGGCCGCACGCGACACGGCGTTGATGGCAAGGCCGGAGAAGAAGAACACCACGGCCGCACCGATGATCAGGCCGACCAGGTTGCGCGGGTTCGATACGTCGAGGATGCCCGCGTACTGCAGAGCGTCCTGAATCGTCAGCGAGTTGAGCGCATCCTGCGCCGATCCGGTGGCCTGTAGCACCGCGTCACGGAAAGCTCCGTACAGCGCTGTGGCCGCAAGAACGGCGGTCGCGATCGCGATTCCCTTAGTAATTGCCTTCGTCGTGTTACCGACGGCGTCGAGGTTGGTGAGAACCTGGGCGCCTTCACCGTGCACATCGCCCGACATCTCGGCGATGCCCTGAGCGTTGTCGGAAACCGGACCGAAGGTGTCCATGGCCACGATGACGCCGACCGTCGTGAGCAGGCCGGTACCGGCGAGCGCGATGGCGAACAGCGAGAGAGTGACCGAGCCGCCACCGAGCAGGAACGCGGCGTATACGGCGGCACCAATGAGCAGGGCCGAGTAGACAGCCGACTCAAGACCGATCGAGATACCGGCGAGGATGACCGTGGCCGGACCCGTGAGCGAAGACTTGGCGACATCGTCAACGGGACGGCGGTTGGTCTCGGTGAAGTAGCCGGTGAGCTGCTGAATTGCGGCGGCCAAGATGATTCCGATCAAGACCGCACCGATTGCAAGGAAGCGCGGGTTGAACGAGTCGACGGCGCCAATGATGCCGAGCGACGGAACGTCGACACCCACGAACCGCGTGATGTTGTCAGGCAGGATAACGAAGGTGGCGATCGTGACCAGCACTGCGGAGATGACCGCGGAGATGAAGAAGCCTCGGTTGATGGCGCTCATACCTGAGCGGTCACCCTTGCGCGGCGATACCGCGAAGATGCCGACGATCGCGGTGAGAACACCAATGGCCGGAACCACCAGTGGGTAGACGAGGCCAAGGTCACCGAAGGCGACCTTTCCGAGGATCAGAGCGGCGACCAGGGTGACCGCGTACGACTCGAAGAGGTCGGCGGCCATACCGGCGCAGTCACCGACG
>CAIYMF010000259.1 GCA_903927265.1 uncultured bacterium
ATCTTCCGACCTCAGGGAATCCTCGGCGACAAGAAGGAGCTGTCCCTTGATGCCCGACGCTGACACCGCGGTCGCCCGACGGGCGACTGCGACCGCCGCCCTTGCCTCGGTAGAACAGGTACCGGGTGCGGCCAAGCCCGACCCGATCCTCATCGCAGACGGCGTCCGTCGCCAGTTCGGCGGCTTGGTCGCTGTCGATGTCGAGCACGTTGAAATTCAGCGTGGTGCCATCACCGCTCTCATCGGCCCGAATGGTGCTGGCAAGACGACGTTCTTCAACCTCCTCACCGGATTCGACACTCCCAACGAAGGCAAGTGGACGTTCAACGGCAAAGAACTCGCCGGAGTGGCACCCCACAAGGTGGCGCGCTTGGGAATGGTGCGCACGTTCCAGTTAACCAAGGCGCTCTTCCGCCTCACCGTCATCGAGAACATGAAGCTCGGTGCGACGGGCCAAAAGGGTGAAACTTTCTGGCGCGCCCTTCTTCCAGGAACCTGGAAGAAGCAGGAAGCTGAAATCACCGCCCGCTCTGAGGTGTTGCTCGCTCGTTTCAAACTCGATTCCAAGCGCGATGACTTCGCTGGTTCGCTTTCAGGTGGTCAGCGCAAGCTCCTGGAAATGGCTCGAGCACTGATGGTCGGACCCGAGATGGTCATGCTCGACGAGCCGATGGCCGGCGTGAATCCGGCCCTCACACAATCGCTCTTGGGACACATCAAGGATCTGCGTGAGCAAGGAATGACCGTGCTCTTTGTCGAACACGACATGGATATGGTGCGTGACATCAGCGACTGGGTCATCGTGATGGGTCAGGGCCGCATCATTGCTGAAGGCCCACCCGGTGACGTGATGCGTAACCAAGCAGTGATCGACGCCTATTTGGGCACCCATCATGATCAGTCGCTGGTCGACACCGAGGAGTCCTTCATCGACGGAGAGCCACCCGCACCTGCCACTGAGGAGGGCGAGCACTCATGACCAATTACATCGATCAGAACGACCCCAACGAGAAGGTCGATGAGCTTGCACTAGATGCCGAGCAGGGCGTGGGCCACGCCGTCCATGATCGAGCCGCTGTCGTCATCGACCGCAGCGCACATGTTGGCTCATCCCAAGACGCACTTGTACGTGTCGACGACTGCACCGCCGGCTACCTCCCCGGCGTCAACATCCTCGAGGGTTGCGACCTCTACGCAAACGAGGGCGAGTTCGTCGGCATCATCGGCCCCAACGGAGCTGGCAAGTCGACGTTACTCAAAGCACTCTTCGGTCTCGTTCGTGTGCGGGAAGGCGTTGTCACCCTGCGAGGTGAAGACATCACCAACATGCGCGCCGATCAACTCGTTCAGCGCGGTATCGGATTCGTGCCGCAGACCAACAATGTGTTCCCCTCACTCACGATTGAAGAGAACCTTCAGATGGGCGCCTACCAGGCCCCCAAGAAGTTCCCTGAGCGATTTGAGTTCGTCTGCTCCCTCTTCCCTGCCCTTGGAGAACGCCGCAAGCAGCGCGCAGGGTCACTATCTGGTGGAGAGCGTCAGATGGTCGCCATGGGACGAGCACTGATGATGGAGCCCTCCGTGCTGCTCCTTGATGAGCCTTCAGCGGGGTTGGCGCCCGGTCTGCAAGATGAAGTGTTTATGCGCGCTCGTAGCATCAACCGCAGTGGTGTCACGGTGATCATGGTTGAGCAGAACGCAGCCCGTTGCCTACAGGTGGTCGACCGCGGTTACGTTCTCGACCAGGGCCGCAACGCCTACACCGGCTCAGGACGTGAATTGGCGAACGACCCGAAGGTCATCGAGTTGTACTTGGGCACGCTGTCAAAGGCGTAGAGATACCGAGCTTCTTTCTCTTCGCAACCCCGTTCCATCATTCGCGCGATTCCTACGTTGATGCATCCTTCTGACGTCCTCTGAGGTGCTTCAGCGTAGGAATCGCGGAGGCTGTGGATAAGTCACTCAGGTGCTCATCGGAAGTCGTCAGACTCCGTGCATGACACCACAGATATCTTCGGACCCTCAGGGGCTTCCCGCACTTCTGTCTCATGCCGACGCCATCGCGTTCGGCCTGACTCGCTCCCAAATCAGTCGACGCGTGTCGCAAGGACTGTGGGCAAGCCTCGGCGATGGGCACTACATTCGCCGAGGCGCGAGGCTACACACCGATCCTGCGGCCACCAATGACCTACAGCATGTGTACGAAGCGGTTGCGGCTTCGCGTTCGCGACCTGCGACTGCGATTTCACATACCAGCGCTGCGCTCGCTCATCGATTGCCCGTTGTGAGCGGTCCACCTCGGCGCATCCATCTACTCGCGGGTGCGGGCGGCTGGACGGGAAGTCGCGGCAAAGTGCGGTCGCATCTGGGGACGCTGCACGATGGCGATTCCTCACACATCGACGTTCATGCGGCGTGGATTGCTGAGGGCGCGGGAGCGGCCCCGGCCGGTGCCCTGACTCCTGTATTCGCACGTGTCGCAACCCCGAGCCGCACGATCATCGATGTCGCCCGGTTCGGAACACTCGCTGACACACTTGGCATTGGAGATGCGGCCCTGCGCAGAGAGATGACTTCCCTCACCGAACTCACCGAACGCCACATCACCATCAGCGATCATCCCGGGTCCAAACGCGCCGCCATTGCTCTGGCTCACCTCAGCGGAATTCGAGAAACCCCTCTGGAATCCTTGTCGTTTGCGCGCTTTATCGAATGGGGAGTACCGCTACCCCAGTGTCAGGTTTCCCTTCACGACCATGATGGTTTCGTCGCCCGCGTCGATTTCCTCTGGGAGGAGTTCGGCATCGTAGGCGAGGCAGACGGCGCCGCGAAATACATCGATCGGGAAATCCTCCTCCAACAAGGCCAACGGGAAGTCCGACTACGCGACCTTGGGTTCAGAATCCTGAGGTGGACCTGGGCTGACCTGATCTCTGGTGCACTCCACCGACGCATGCTTCAACTGCTCGAGATCCGTAACGCCGCATAGTGTCGCGATTCCTACGCGTATGCACGTTTGGGGTGCCAAGAAACCTGCAGGAACGTAGGAATCGCCCAACGCGGGCGACTGCTGAACAGCAGAAGGCCCGGTCCATTCGGACCGGGCCTTCTGTACTTACTGGTGTCAGCTGGCGGCAGGAACGTCGCCCGAGACAGAGTCAACTGCGGAAATCTTGTTGTCCGCACCGAACTGCCAGATCGTCATCGTGCCAACCGACGGGTCACCATTGGCCTTGAGGCCGGTGGCACCCGAGGGGCCGATGTAGCTGATTGCCTTGCCGGCCGTCAGTAGCGCCAAGCACTCGGCGTAGTTGCTGCACGCGTCGTTCCCGGCCGCGGTGATGGTCGGGATCTTCGCCGCGATGTCGGCACCCTTAGTCGAACCAGCAGCCTGAGCCGCGAGGGCCGCAATGGTCACGGCGTCGTAGGCCTCAGGGGCGTACGAGTAGTCCGTGAGCTTGGGGTCAACGGCGAGCAACTGCTGCTGGAACTTCTGGTCAGCCTGAACGCCGGGGATGGTTCCCTTGACGCCGTTCATGAGGCCGGCCGGGAGGCCGTCAGCGAGTGCGTTACCCATGTTGCCGTCGCAGAGGTACAGCGGCGTCTTCTGGGGGCCAATGCCCTGGGCAACGAGCTCCTGAATGATCTTCTTCGACTCGTCGAAGCCGATCAGGATGATGGCGTCGGGGTTCGCCGCCTTCACCTTGGTCACGTCAGCGGTGTACGACGCAGCCTTGGGGTCGTAGTCGATGCGGACGGCAACCTTGCCACCGGACGCTTCGAAGTTCTTGGTGAATGCGTCTGCCAAACCGGTGCCATAGGCGTCGGTAAGGGCCATCACAGCCACGTTCTTACGGGCATCCTTCGAGGCCACAGCCGCAAGAATCGCACCCTGGAACGTGTCCGGGGGGGCGGTGCGGAAGTAGAGGCCCTTGGTGATGGCCGGGTCGCTCAACTTGATCGAGGTGTTGGCGGGCGAGAATTGCACCACACCAGCGGCCGTGACCTTGTCGATGACCGAGAGGGTCACTGACGACGACGCGGCACCGACGATGACGTTGACGCCCTTCTGAAGCTGTGAGTCAACGGTCTGCGAAGCAATGTTGGTGCTCGTGTCTCCCGAGTCACCTTCAATCTTCTGGACCGGCTGGCCGAAAACGCCACCAGCAGCGTTGATGTCCTTGATTGCAGCGTTAACGCCAGCGAACTCGGGCGGGCCGAGGAATGCGAGCGATCCCGTCTGCGGCAGCAGGGTTCCGAAGATCAGCGGACCGGCTGCAGCGCTGCTGGAAGCAGGCGCTGAACTGGAAGCCGCTGACGACGAGGACCCGCCGCCCGAGCTGCCACCGCAGGCAGCGAGCGCGAGGCTCGCAACGCCGAGGACGACGGCAGATCGAAGCACCGTGGTTCGGGTCATGGATTCGTTCTCCTTGTGAGTGAGGTAAGGGCGCTGGAGCACCCCAGTGATACTTCACACACGATATAGCCCGCATGGCCCACTGCAAGCAGCTTGGTCCCGATTCGGCACGACCGTGACCAAGGCGTAACCACAGCGTTTCTTATAATTGGGACCCACAGTGGTAAATATCGTGACCCTCAACCCTGCCCACGGAGCTTCCTGCGGCTCTGATGAGCCCTCAATGGCCCTCTGTAGCCCCTGCCACCAGAGCTTCCGCAACGTCTCGCATTGAGCAACGCTGATCCATGGCGGCCTTCTGAATCCAGCGGAAAGCCTCCGGCTCGGTGATTCCGAGGGTCGCCATCAGCACGGGTTTGGCCCGATCGATGGCTATTCGGGCATCAAGGCGCTCGGAAAGGTCCGCGATCTCCTGGGTCAGTTGACTCATTTGCCGCGCTCGCGCAAGGGCGACCTCGATCGTCGCTACCAATTCCTGCGGATTGAAGGGTTTGACGAGGTACCCGAGCGCCCCTGCCTCGGTGGCCCGATGCACCAAATCACGCTGGCTGAAAGCGGTGAGCATGAGTACCGGGGCGATGTCGGCCGAGACAATCTGCTCGGCCGCGGCCAGTCCATCAAGTACCGGCATCGCGACATCGAGAATCACAAGGTCGGGCCGCAACTCAGTGGCGCGCTCAACTGCGGCTGCCCCATTTCCTACTGCAGCAACCACGTCGTACCCTGCGTCACGCAGGGTTTCGACCAGGTCGAGGCGAATGATCGCCTCATCTTCGGCCACAAGAATTCGGGCGCGGGGTGGCTCGGCCATGGCTCGATCGTAGCCACCACGAGGGACGGTCTAACCTTGTCCCGTAGCCCCGGTACTCCAACCGGCAGAGAGAGCCGACTCAAACTCGGTACAGTGTGGGTTCGACTCCCACCCGGGGCACTCGCACTTCAACTACCCCACGCGCAGGCACATGGCGTAGGCCGTGAAATCGCGGGTCAGGGACAGGTTCTCATTGAGGACAGTGACGGCCCACGCAGTGGCGGTACCCACACTTGGCGTAGGACCCGAATACCTCAGCGGAGTCTCCTCTCCGTGCTTGGAGTAGTGGCCGCCACCCGTTACCACCGTTCCAGTGGGGCACGTCGCCGTTACCGTGGCCGAACTCGCAGCTAACACACTTCCGGTCACCGACACCCGCGTGACCGATGCCGCGGCCACCGTGGTCGCCTTGTCTGCACTGGCGGCACGCGCGGCGTACAGCTTGGGAACCTTGACGGTCGAGTTCACGACGAGCGGAGGCGCCGCAGGATTGGACACGCGCAGATCGAGCGCCGCTCCCCCAGTCGCGTTGGTGTTCTTGACGATCGTGGCCGAACTCGCCGTATTCAAACGGCCAAGTAGCAGGCTATTTCCGTTGGCCGCATAGGTGACCGCATCAAATCCGACAACGAGAACGGTGGCAGCCCCGATGACGGCGAAGGCGCGGGTGGCAACGGTGGATGCAGACATGTCGGTCTCCTCGGCTCGGGCCGGAGCGCTCCGGCTTTTCGCAGAGACTAACCCGACACTGCCTTGAGCGACTGTCTCCCCGGTGACATTCGGGAGTCGAATTCACACGACGAGACGGGGCTTCACTTCGTCGATACGGCCCAGCAATCCATTGATGAACCCCGGGGAGTCGTCGGTTGAGAGGGAAGTCGCGAGTTCAACCGCCTCGGAAATGGCGACCGAGTCAGGAACGTCGTCGTTCCAGAGCATTTCGAACACAGCCATGCGCAGCAGGGTGCGGTCAACTGCCGGCATGCGCTCAACTGTCCAACCCAGTGAGTGAGTGTCGAGGAGTTCATCAATGCGTGCGCGGTGCTCGGCGACGCCTTCAACAAGCACCGCTGCGTAATCGTCGGAACCTTCAGGGAAGCGCTCAACTGCAATCTCGCGCGGGTCGACGCTGCGGATGTCGGCTTCGTAGAGCAGGTCAAGCGCTCGCTTACGAGCCTTTCGACGGGCTGTCATGAATTTAGTTCACGCGACCGAGGTAGGAGCCATCACGAGTGTCGACCTTGACCTTGGTGCCGTTCTCGATGAAGAGCGGAACGGCGATCTCGGCACCCGTTTCAAGCGTTGCCGGCTTCGTGCCCCCAGTCGAGCGATCGCCCTGCAGACCTGGCTCGGTGTACGTGATGGTGAGTTCGACTGATGCAGGCAATTCCACATACAGCGGGAGACCTTCGTTCATCGCGACGATCGCGTCCTGGTTTTCGAGCAGCCAACGCGCGTTATCGCCAACCACCGCATCGGATACGGGGATCTGGTCGTAGGACTGCGAGTCCATGAAGATCCAGTCGTCGCCATCGCGGTACAGGTACTGCATGTCGCGCTTGTCGACGTTCGCTGTTTCGATCTTGAGACCTGCATTGAAGGTGCGCTCGACGACCTTGCCGTTGAGCACGTGCTTGAGCTTGGTGCGCACGAATGCCGGACCCTTACCAGGCTTGACGTGCTGAAATTCCACGACGCTCCACAGTTGGCCGTCGATGTTCAGCACGAGGCCGTTCTTCAGGTCGTTGGTGCTAGCCACGAAGGTCTCCTGCGTTTCGGCGAGGTGGGCACGGCGTCAGCCGAGCACCAGCAGCTCGCGGTTGGTGGACGTAAGCGATGTGGCACCGTCGGAGGTGACCACGAGGGAATCCTCAATGCGGACCCCACCGAGACCCGGTAGGTAGATACCTGGCTCGACGGTGACCGTCATGTTCTCGCAAAGTGTACCCGTGGCCGAGGGGCCGATCATCGGCGCCTCGTGGATTTCTAGGCCGATTCCGTGCCCTAGCCCGTGTCCGAAGTGCAGTGCGTGACCAGCACCGTCAATCACGTCGCGCGATGCCCGATCGATGGCGACCAGGGCAACGCCGGGGGCAACAGCCGCTCGCCCTGCCGCGGCGGCCTGGCCGACCAACTCGTGGATTTCGGTTTGCCACGTGTGCGCAGGCCTCCCCACGACATAGGTCCGGGTCATGTCGGCGTGGTAGCCACGAACCCGGGCTCCACAATCAATCTTGAGCAAATCCCCCGCACAGACCTCGCGGTCGGTTGGTTCGTGGTGCGGCTCGGCCGATGAATCTCCCGTGGCGACGATGGAGGGAAAACCTGCAGCCTCGGCGCCCTCTTCACACATCAGGAATTCCAGACGCGCAGCCAACCATCGTTCAGTGAGCCCCACGCGCACTTCAGCAACCACTCGAGCAAGCGCCCGTTCAGTGACGACACAGGCCTCCTTGAGGTGCTCAATCTCCTCGTCGTCCTTGATGGCTCGCAGTGGCTCAACCACCTGCCCCACCGCGATCAAGGTAATTCCGGCGACACGTGCAATCTCGTCAAGCCTGCGCTGATCGGCCACCGTGACTGCGTGTGCCTCAAAACCCAAACGCGTCACTCCCGCGCGTGCCGCCGCTCGCACTGCTCCGGCGGCAGCATCACGATCGAGCACGACCTCAAGGTCACGGCACTGCTCGGCGACCGCCGTCGCATACCGACTGTCGGTGACGTAGAGCGGTGAATCCGCGGCCACGAACGCGGCGTTGCTAGCGGCGAAACCAGCCAAGTAGCGACAATTCTCGGCGCTGGTGACGAGGAGGGCCTCGACGTCGAGTCCGGGGAGTAACGCGCTCACCCGGCTCTGCCGTGCGGCGACCGACATTAGAGACCGGCTGCGATGGCCCGCAGCGCCAACACATAAGAGTCGATACCGAATCCTGCGATGGTTCCGGTGGCAACGGCCGAAACCACTGAGGTGTGACGGAATTCCTCTCGCGCGGCAGGATTCGACAGATGCACTTCGATCAGGGGGGCCGTTCGCTGTGCCACAGCATCACGAACGGCGTAGGAGTAATGCGTGAAGGCAGCCGGGTTCAACACAACGGGAATGTGGTCATCGGCGGCCTCATGGAGCCACCCGATCAACGTGGCCTCATCGTCGGTCTGGCGCACTTCAACCTCAAGGGAGAGTTCGGCACCCATCGATGTGAGCGCGGCAACCAGTTGCTCGTGGGTGGTTGATCCGTAAACCTCCGGCTCGCGTGTTCCGAGTCTGCCGAGGTTGGGTCCGTTAAGCACCAAGACGCGCGTCATGCGCACACTCTACGGCGATCACCCCGACACAGCGTGGAATGCCTCCAGTAGCGCCTGCTCAGGTGGAGCTGCCAGAAGTACCGGCTCGGCCACGCCTGCGAGTACCACGAAGCGCAGAGTGCCACCCCGAGTCTTCTTGTCACGGCCCATTGCTTCGAGAAGTTGGGCCCACGACGCTCCCGAATACGACGTCGGCAACCCTAAGCCGCTGAGAATGTTCCGGTGACGGGCGACAAGCTCCTCATCGATCAGCCCTTGGCTCCGTGCCAATTCGGCGACGAACACCATTCCGACACTGATCGCATCACCGTGACGCCACGAATACCCTTCGGCTAGTTCAATGGCATGACCAAAGGTATGACCGTAGTTGAGCACTTCACGACCCGTCACAGCCGCGAGGCCAGCGACGGTCGCTGTCGTGGATTCGCGCAAGTCATCGGACACCACGGCGGCCTTCACCGCGATAGCGCGCGAAATGAGTTCGACTTCGACGGCATTACCCGCGACCGCGCACCCGGAGAGGTCTGCCTCAATGAGTTCAAGAATGCGCGGGTCACGAATGAATCCGCACTTGACTACTTCGGCGAGGCCCGCTGCATAGTCGGCCGCAGGAAGGGTTGTGAGGCGATCAAGATCGCACAGCACCCCCACCGGTGGGTGAAAAGCACCGACCAGATTCTTGCCTTCCGCAGTATTAATGCCGGTCTTGCCGCCCACCGCCGCGTCGACCATTCCTAGCAACGTGGTGGGAATCTCGACATGGTCCACTCCGCGCAACCAGGTGGCAGCAACGAATCCCGCGAGATCAGTGGTCGCTCCCCCGCCCACTCCGACCACGGCATCCGATCGCGTGAACGCTGCGGCGCCCAACAATGCCCAGCAGCGTGCGGCGACCTCCGCCGTTTTTGCTGCCTCGGATTCGGGGACCTCGATCAGCAGCGGCCTGGTACCCGCAGCCTCGAGCATGGCGCTGACCTCACGAGCCACGTCGCCAACCGCCGAGGCGTGAATGACTGCCACCTGGGCCGGTGACGACTTCAGCATCGGAATCAGCCGATCGAGCACACCGTGCCCAATGATGACCTCGTACTCGCCTTCGCCGCTCACACGAATGCTCACTGCCTGCGTCATGACGCCTGTCCGTTCAACCACTGCACCACCACGTCAACGACATCGGTCGGCTCACGCCCATCGGTGTCGACGGTCAGCGAGGCGACTTCCGCGTACAACGGGGCCCGCTCAGCAAGAAGCGCGACGAGCCGCGAGCGAACATTGCCCATCAACAGAGGACGCGACGCAGCGAGCCCCACTCGTTTCGACGCTTCGCTGGCCGATACCTGCAGCCACACCACCGGCTGGGAAATCAGCAGCGCCCGGGTGGCAGCGGACAGCACTGCGCCTCCCCCGAGCGAAAGCACACCGTCGTGTTGGATGAGGGCTGAGGCGACTGCTTCTTCTTCGCGTGCCCGAAAGACCGCTTCTCCGTCTTGCACGAACTGGTCGGAAATCGACCGTCCCACCGTTCGCTCGACATCAGCATCGGTATCGCGAAATGTCACTCCGAGTTGGTCGGCAACACCTTGACCGACCGTCGACTTGCCGCTTCCGGGAGCGCCCACCAACACCACAATGGGTGCCATCTCAGGTCACCGACAGATTGTCTCGGTACGAACGCACATTACGCGCGGTCTCGGCCACAGAGTCGCCACCAAACTTCTCGAGCATGGCGTCAGCGAGTACGAGCGCAGTCATCGCTTCGGCGATCACACCCGCAGCGGGCACGGCACAGGTGTCGCTGCGTTGAGCAATCGCTCGCGCCTCTTCGCCGGTCGCCACATCAATGGTGCGTAGTGCCTTGGGAATTGTCGAGATGGGTTTCATGGCAGCCCGTGCACGCAGTACCTCTCCCGTACTCATTCCACCTTCGGTGCCACCTGACCGCGACGTCAGTCGCGTGAGACGCTCACCATCGCGAACAATCTCGTCGTGCGCCTGAGAACCTCGCCGCGAAGCGACGTCAAAACCATCGCCGATCTCGACACCCTTGATGGCTTGAATTCCCATCAGCGCGGCTGCGAGGCGTGAATCGAGTCGGCGGTCCCAGTGGACGTGCGACCCCAGACCAGGGGGCAGACCGTAGGCAAGAACCTCAACCACACCGCCCAATGTGTCGCCATCTGACTTTGCGCCGTCAATTTCGCTCAACATCGCTTCACTGGCGTCAGCGTCAGCACAACGCACCGGATCGAGGTCGATGCGCGCAAGATCGCCGGGTAGAGGCAACGGGGCTTCATCGCTGACCGCGACTGATCCGATGCGCACGACGTGGCTGAGCACTTCGATATCGCAAACTTGTCGGAGAAATTCGCGAGCCACCGCACCCAGCGCAACTCGGGCCGCTGTTTCACGAGCACTTGAACGCTCGAGAACGGGACGAGCATCGGTGAAACCGTACTTCTGCATCCCCGCGAGGTCAGCGTGACCGGGACGAGGCCGAGTGAGCGGCTCATTGCGCCCCAGACCCTCGAGCGCCGAGGGATCAACCGGGTCGGGAGACATGACCTCGGTCCACTTGGGCCATTCACTGTTTCCGATGCGCAGCGCGACTGGGCTTCCCAGAGTGAGTCCGTGACGGATGCCACCGAGGATTTCCAGTTCGTCCCGCTCGAACTTTTGGCGAGCGCCTCGCCCGACGCCGAGTCGGCGGCGTGCGAGATCGACATGGATCTCGTCGGAGGTCACCGAGACGCCCGCAGGCAGCCCCTCGAGTATCGCCACGAGAGCCGGCCCATGGGACTCACCGGCAGTCAGCCATCGCAGCACGTGCTCATTGTTCCACGTCGCGGTTGACCCGCGCGTCGCGGCCGACACCAGCGCCGCCAATTAACTCGGAGTGTCCGCCTGCACGGTGGTATCGGAGTTGGTGGCGCTCGGGTTCGTTGCCGTCGACGCCGCCTTGCGGGTACCAAGATCGGGATTGAGGAAGACGCCAGCGCGGATGGTGGTCTTAAAGGTTCCCGCGGACCCACCAGCATTCTCGACCATGTCGAGTCCGTGTACCAATACACCGCGCTTCATCGCCTCGAGCCCAACCAGGAAGTTGCGTGTCTGCGCGTAGGTACCAGTTACTGCTATCGACACTGCGATCTCCTGAAGGCCGCCTTCGACCTTCTGCTGACTTGAACTTCCAGCGGCAACCACCGGCACGGGGGAGGCTGGAGTGACCTGATCAAGCGTGACACCGGAAAGCGCGGCTGCGTTGTTGATGTCGCGCACCAACGTCGGGATCTGGGCTGTCTTGGGGATGGTGACCGCCAGAGCTTCCATCTGGGCTCGCCGTCCGTCGAGAAGCGAACTTTGCTTCTTGAGCCGAGCCACAGCGTCAGCAGCAGTCGCATTCGTGCTGGCCTGAGACGACACCTCGTCCTGAACCTCAGCGACGTGCTGTCGGGCCGGCGAAATCAGCAGAGTCCAACCGACAGCCAGTACAACGGCTGCGGCCAGAACACCGATGAGTGCCCACGCCTTTGTCGATGCGATTTTCACTTCGACTCCTTCGCAACGTAGCGGCCGGACTTTGCAGCTGCCGCCAGGCCCACGGAGTTCTCAAAGTTGACCGACGGACTTGTCGCACTGTCATCGCGCGACGACTGAGTCAGACTGGGGGAAACGAAGACCTTCTGCTTGGCAAGGGCGTCGAGCCACGCAGACACCTGGGGGAAGGTAGACGCTTTGCCACCTACGGTGACGGTGCCGGTGCCCGTGGCCGCCGATGCCGGCTGCCCCGCTGCTGTGGCCGGCAGAGAGCCCGTGACCTTGTTGATGGTCACTCCGCTCGGCGCCGCGGCTGCCAGCTTTCCGAGAACGCCCGACCAGAGAACCTCGGGGCCGAGAACGGCCTGAACATCGCCTTGGGCACTTTGAATCTGACTCGCCAAGCGAGGAAGTTCCGCATACTTGGCCTGCTGCGCCGCCAACACACCGGCCGTGGCTTGCGCATCGGACAGTTGCTGTTCGGCGTCAGCCGTCTGCGACGAGGTTGTCATCCATAGACCGCCCACTGCGAGCACGGCAACACCGATACCGGCCAAGGCCAGGGTGCGCGCGTGAGCGATTCGCTTGGCGTCGGCTACCGAAGCGGGAATGAGGCGGGCGACAGGGAAGGCCGGGGAGGCGAAGCTTGACTCGGGGACGGCTGCCTCAGTGGGCAGTACCCCTGCGGCGACTGTGCTCATCGCAGGCCTCCCATCGCCAGTCCAACAGGAACCGCGGCCATCGGCTCAACGAATCTGAGCTGTTCATCCGTGAGCGCCGCCTTGGACGTATCAATTCCGGCGAAGGGAGTTCCGGGCACCACCGTGACGTTCATTGTGGCGGCCAAGCGCTCGGCTATCTGCGGCAACCGCGACCCACCGCCGGTGAGCACGAGGCGCGACAGCGCACCGCCCGTGGAACTGGCGCGGTAGTAATCAACGCTGCTACGCACTTCATCGACAAGCGATCCGAGGGCCTGAGTCAGAACACGTTGAACCAGTGTCGCATCGACGCTCGTGAGGGTTTGCGGATTCATCGTGACGGCTGAGGCCTCCGACGGGGTAAGCCCGGCCTTGTCGACGAGAGTTTCAGTGATGGTGTCGCCACCCATCATGAGAACGCGAACGAAGCGCGGGACACCGTTTTCATGCACGACGATGTTCGTGACACGAGCGCCAATGTCAACGACTGCTTCTGCCGTTCCGTGGCGACCATGGCGACCATCGAAGGCGACACTGCGCAGTACCGCAAAGGGGGTCAGGTCAACCTGAATCGTTTCGAGTCCGGCTTCACTGGCCGCCGCGATCGCTCCAAGGACGGTGTCTTGTGCCGCGGCCACCAATAAGCCCCGGTGCATGCGCATTGCGCCGCGGTCAAATTCTTCCATGGGAATGAAATCGAGGACGGCTTCGTCGACGCCCATCGGCACCAAATCGGCAACCTGGAACCTCAGTGACGACCGACGCTCGGCCTCGTCCATCACCGGTAGTTCGGCCTGACGCACCAACACACGCTGGTTGCTGACGCCGAGAATCACCTTGCGGCCACGGAAGTGGGCCGCCTTCCACAATTGTTTGAGGGCCGATGCCACGGCGTGCGTGTCGATGACTTCACCGTCGATCACCGATCCGACGGGCAGTGGCACCTGTCCGAAGCGGTCAAGGCGCAGGTTGCCACCGTGGATGGAGATTTCGGCCGCACGAACGCAGGTGGTGCTGATGTTGACCCCGATGGCCGACTTCGCACTCACGATTGCTCTCCCCTGCATCCGCACCCGCTTATGCGGGTGTCCAGAGGATTTATCGGCACAGGGGGGCGATTACTTGAGCCCTCACAAGCCGATCAGACCGAGGTACCACGAACTGATCGGATCGGCCACGAAAATTGCCATCAGGGCGCCCAGCAGCATAAACGGGCCGTAGGGCAGCGCCGTCTTACGACCGGCCCTGCCCTTCACCATCAGAGCCACCCCCACGAGTGCTCCGAGCGCGAAACCGAGGAATCCCCCGACGATGAGGGCTCCCCAGCCCAACCAGCCAAGGTAGATACCCACGAGCCCGGAGAGTTTGACATCGCCAAAGCCCATGCCGGCCGGGTAGATGAAGGCGAGGAGGAAATAGAAAGCGAACAAAATGACACCGGCCGCGAGGGCGCGTACAAAATCCGGCCACCGGCCGTCGAGCACCGCGGGCAACACAAGGAGCGCGACCGCCACCGGGTACGAGGGCAGCGTGATGACATTCGGCAGCCGCCGCGTATCGAGATCGATCGCACCGAGAGCAACCCCCACGGCAGCGAAGAACAAGAATGCCGGCAGTTCCCACGACAACCCGAACTTCCACGCCATCACAGCGAAGAGAACACCGGTCAATAACTCGACCAGCGGGTACCTGGCGCTGATCGGCTCGCCGCAATTGCGGCACTTGGCCCGCAAGAGAAGCCACGAAATGATCGGAATGTTGTCGTAGGCCTTGATCTCGGCGCCGCATCCGGGGCACCGCGAAGGCGGCGACACGATCGACTCCCCCGCAGGCACGCGGTGGATGACGACATTAAGGAACGAACCGATGAGGAGTCCGAAGACTCCGCACGCGACGATCAGAGCAACCACGGGCCGAGCCTAGTCGTTGAGCGGGCGGCTTTCCCGGAGGCTGTGGACGGCACCGCTACGAGGTGTAGACCGGCGACAGTTCAGACCACTGGGTAGGCGAGAACGCGGACTGAACAGGGTTGAGGAATTTCGGCGGACTATCCCACTGCAACCGCTGGTCGTACTGGTAGTTCTTCAGGAAGCCACTGGTACCGCTCTGCCCGACAATTCCGCG
>CAIYMF010000260.1 GCA_903927265.1 uncultured bacterium
CAGGACCATCACCAGACCCGTGGCGGCACCCCGTTTCCACCCTCGGGCGGCCAGGCGACGCACGATCGGTTCCATGGCGATTGCCCACAGGAACGCCAGCAGCAGGATGAATAGGAAGTGCCCCACGGCGTCGAAGAGCCAATTGATCACTAAGTAGGCGACGAAAATTCCGAGAATCAGGATGACCGAATTGCGAAGTCGTCGCGGCTCGAAGGCAACCAACTGAACCGAGGGCTCAGTTGAGCTTGAGGCAGCTGGTCGGGCGGGGCTCGGATCGCTCACGCCTCTAGGGTAGCCGTCGGCCATCACTTAATCCGGCGCGCCGCGAAGGACGGCCGCCACCTCACGCGGCGCGTGGGTGGCGGATGACACGATGGGGCGGTGGGCCTTTACCGTGATCAAGCGATTGTGCTGCGCACCCAGAAGCTGGGTGAGGCCGATCGCATTGTCACGCTGCTGACGCGCCACACAGGTCGAGTGCGTGGCGTCGCCAAGGGAGTTCGACGTACCTCCAGTCGATTTGGGTCGCGTCTTGAGCCGTTCACGCACATCGACGTGCAGTTGCACACCGGGCGCTCGCTTGACGTCGTCACCCAGGTCGAAGCGATCACTACGTACGGTGCTGATCTATCCAGTGACTACGGTCGTTGGACCGCAGGCCAAGCGATTCTTGAGACCGCTGAGCGTCTCACTCCCGAGGAACGCGAGCCTGCGACTCAGCAGTTTCTCCTAGTCGTGGGGGGTCTACGCGCATTGGCGACGACCGAGCATGACCCGCCGCTGATCCTTGACGCCTTTCTGCTGCGCTCGTTGGCGATCGCCGGGTGGGCGACGAGTTTCGACGAATGCGCGCGCTGTGGTGAGCCCGGGCCGCACCGGTCCTTCTCGGTGTCTTCCGGTGGCTCCGTGTGTTCTGATTGCCGCGTTTCGGGTTCGGTCATGCCCAGCCCCGACACGATTGCGCTCATGGGAGCGCTCTTGACCGGCGACTGGGAAACCGCTGACGCCAGCGATCCGCGGCATCGCCGTGAGGCCGCCGGGTTGGTGGCCGCTCAAGTGCAGTGGCATCTCGAGCGCGGGCTCCGTTCGCTTCGGTTAGTCGAGCGCTAGTGCCCCTCGAACGCCCGGCCGATGACGTGGGCATCACGCTCATTGAGGCACTTGAGTGGCAGCGTGCCTATTGCGGAAGCGCCGGCTCACCGATGGCGGCAGCGTTGCTATCGGCCCTGATCGATGACCTGAGCGGCCCGCGCGTAGTGGCCGACCTCATTGCTGACCAGTGGCGATTCGGAGACCTCCCCGGGCTTCGTCTGATGTCGGCGGTGCACCGACTGGCCCTTGAGCGTCGCGCTCCGCTCGTGGCACTGCACTGCCCGACACTGGGCGGCAGCATCCCCTCAGGTGACGAGGCTCTGCGCGTGTGGCAGGCAGCCGTGGTGCAGTGCGTGCTCGATCACCCTGATGAGGTGCAGCGCGGACTCAGCCATGTTCCCCAGACCAATGAGACCGGTCGTGCGCGACTGTTACGCGGGGCGATGAGTCGCCTCGGCCCTCAACCAGTGCGGTTGGTTGAGTTGTGCGCGTCGGCCGGCTTGAATCTGCGTGCCGATCACCTGCCGGGCGACGCAGCCCTGGAAGTCGGGCCCCTTCCGCCAGTGATCGAACGCATCGGCTGTGATCTCGCACCCATCGACCCCGCCACCCCTGAAGGGCGCACGCTGCTCAGTTCCTACGTCTGGATTGATGATGTCGAGAGGTTTGCGCGACTGTCGCACGCTCTTGATGTCGCGGCAGACATTCCTGTGAACCTCGTGCAAGCTGACGCGGCCGACTTTGCCGAGTCGCTGACGTTGACCCCCGGCGCCACCACGGTGATCTGGCACAGCGCGATGTGGGTGTACCTCGACGCGACCACGCGTTCACGCATCCTTGCTGCCATCGACGCGTTGGCCTCGAAGACCACGCCGGTGGCACCTCTGGCTCACGTGTCGTGGGAATGGCGTCCGACGGGCACCGCCGATGGTGAACCATTCGCCCTCATCATGAGGCGTTGGGGAGCGCCGGAAGCGGATGGTCGTCCGCGGGTGATCGCTCGTGGACATAGCCACGGACCAGGTGCTCACCCTGTCGATGAACTTCTCGATCGCGAGCCGTTGGCCGACGTCTAAGGTGTGAGCCCCGTGCGGCAGGGCCACGACGCGGTACCTGAGGACGGATCACGCGGGACCTGCCCCGTGGATGCGAGGATGGAGGCGTGGCCCGACGACGTGAACAGGTGCAGCCTCCGCTGCCGCATGCCTCGGGGGCGCAATCTCCAGCCATTCCCCGTGACCTCGTGCCTCGCCACGTCGCCATCGTGATGGACGGCAATGGCCGTTGGGCCAAGGAGCGCGGGCTACCGCGCACCCGTGGTCATGAGATGGGTGAATTCGCGCTGCTTGACGTCGTGCACGGAGCCATTGAATTGGGTGTCGAGTGGCTCTCTGTCTACGCCTTCTCAACTGAAAACTGGAAGCGCTCACCGGACGAAGTGCGCTTCCTCATGGGCTTCAACCGCGACGTGGTGCACCGCCGCCGCGATGAGATGGATGCACTCGGCGTGCGAGTGAGGTGGGCCGGGCGCCGCCCCCGTCTGTGGAAGAGCGTGATCAACGAACTTGAGATTGCGCAGGAGCAGACCAAGGACAATCGCACTCTCACACTCACGATGTGCGTGAACTATGGCGGTCGAGCTGAAATCGCTGATGCGGCCGCGGCACTTGCTCGTGATGTGAAGGCTGGCCGCGTCAACCCTGACAAGATCGACGAGAAGGTATTCGCGCGCTATCTCGATGAGCCCGAGATGCCTGACGTCGACCTGTTTATGCGCACGTCAGGTGAGCAGCGCACCAGCAACTTTCTTCCGTGGCAGTCTGCGTATGCCGAGATGGTGTTTATCCCGGCGTTATGGCCCGATGTCGATCGTCGCCATCTTTGGAAGGCGTGCGAGATCTATGCATCACGTGATCGTCGGTACGGCGGGGCGATACCCCATGAGTTTCCGAGCGACGAACTGACCGATGGTGCTGAGTCGACGGACGACTCGCCGTGAGCAGCACCGACACGTCGTCGAGCACGAAGTCAGGTGGATGGCGTTTCGGACCGCTTGAGGCGTTGACAGTCGGCCTGATTGCCCTGCTCATCGGTCAGCGATGGATTAGCGGCCTGTTTGAAAGTCCCGCGTTGCAGGCGGGCGCCACAATCTTCGTCTCGATCGTGGTGCAGGCGATGCCATTCCTCGTATTGGGAGTGGTGCTGTCGGCGGCGATCGCTGCGTTCGTACCGACATCGTTTTGGACCCGCGCGCTACCCAAACGCGAGTCGTTGGCCGTTCCTGTTGCGGGAGTCGCGGGGGTGGTGCTGCCCGGTTGCGAGTGCGCGTCAGTTCCGGTCGCCGGCTCACTGATGTCGCGCGGTGTCGCACCGGCGGCGGCGCTAGCCTTCCTGCTCTCGGCGCCGGCCATCAACCCGGTGGTGCTGGTGTCAACCTGGGTGGCTTTTCCCGGTAACCCGATGATGGCGGTTGCGCGTTTTGTGGCGTCGCTGATTACGTCGGTCATCATGGGCTGGCTCTGGATGCGCTTTGGTCGCACCGAGTGGCTGCGGATTCCGAGTCGTGACCACCTGACTGGTCGCAGTAGTTGGGAAACGTTTCGGCTGACGGCGACTCACGATTTTCTGCACGCCGGCGGGTTTCTCGTGATCGGCGGACTCACTGCTGCCGTGCTCAATGTGGCCGTGCCACCAAGTGTCATCGACTCGCTTGCAGGGCACGCGCTCTTCAGCGTTCTCGTGCTCGCACTGCTGGCTGTGGTGCTCTGCATCTGTTCGGAAGCCGACGCATTTGTCGCTGCCAGTTTGAGCCAGTTCTCGCTGACGGCGCGGTTGGCGTTCCTCGTCGTGGGTCCCATGGTTGATATTAAGTTGGTGGCACTGCAGGCGGGAGTCTTTGGTCGACGGTTTGCTTCGCGCTTTGCTCCCGCCACGTTTGTGGTCGCTGTCATTGTGTCCATCGTCGTCGGGTGGTGGCTGCTGTGACGCGCGAAGTACAAAGTGTGATCCTCTTCCTCGTCGGAGGGGCGCTGCTGCGCATCTCGGCCGGCGATGTGTTCATGCGTTACGTGAAAGAGAGCATGCGTCCGTGGCTGCTGATCTCCGGTGCATTGCTCGTGCTGGCAGGTGTTTTCGTTCTCATCGACGTGGTGCGTGCTGCCCGTCGCGGAGATGTTCCGGACGATGATCCCGCGGTCGTTGACGTTGACGAACATGCCGCTGAGGGAGGTCACGACCACGGTCATCACGGCCCGCGTTCGGCGTGGCTGCTGGTGCTGCCTGTCGCGGCGATCTTCTTGATCGCGCCGCCGGCTTTGGGCGCATTCACGGCGGGGCGCGAAGCATCGTCCGTTGCACAACCGGCTGATGCCGACGTGCCGCCACTGCCACCGGGCAATCCAGTCACCGTGATGCTCGCCGATTATGCCGCTCGCGCCGTGTGGGATGACGGTCGCACGTTGAAAGGTCGCACGGTCGAGATGACCGGATTCGTGACTCCCAATCCCAAGGGTGGCTGGTGGCTGACGCGCCTGCAATTGGCGTGTTGTGCTGCCGACGCGATTCCGACCAAAATCCATCCGGTCGGTGGCCCCGAGTCGCTGCCCGCCAACACGTGGGTGAAGGTCGTCGGCGAATGGGTCCCGGGGGGCGGCACGCAAAGTGACACCGCGATTCCGTGGGTCAAAGTCGATTCGCTGGCCAAGGTCGAAGAGCCGCGCAACCCCTACGAGTAGGGCGCACGAATTAGAGCGTGCAGGTCGCGCAGATTCCCGTGATTTCGACGGTGTGACGCACGTCGCGGAAGCCGTGTCGCTCGGCTTCCGCGGTGGCCCAGGCTTCCACAGTCGGACCGGTGACCTCTTCGGTGCGACCGCATTCGCGGCAGACCAAGTGGTGATGGTGCGCGCTACTGCAGCGTCGATAGACCGATTCGCCGTCGTCGCGTAGCAGTACGTCGACTTCGCCCGTCGATGCGAGTGAGGCAAGCGTGCGGTAGACCGTGGCAATTCCCACGCGTTCGCCCTGAGCCGCGAGGCGATCGTGAAGGTCACGAGCTGAGAGGAATCCGCCCGCCTCGGCAAGTGCTGATGACACGGCGGTGCGTTGGCGGGTAGTGCGTCGAACGCCCGTGGGTGCCGACTCGTGGCCGTCGGTCATGGATGCTCCAATCTTCGACGTTTGCGTATCGGCACTGCGATCAGCGCAGCAATCGGGAAGAGTGCGAGGGCCGCAAACACGATGGTAGGTCCGGGTGGCACGGCGAGGTAGAACGAGGAAGTGAGACCAACGGTGGCAGCGATGACGCCGAGCACGGCAGCGAGCGCCATTGTCGACAGGAACGAGCGAGTCAATTGCTGAGCGGCCGCAACGGGAACGATCATGATGGCGCTGACGAGTAGCAGACCTACCGTGCGCATTCCCACGACGACAGCGACGGCTGCCAGAACCGTGAGCAGTGTGCTCATCCCGGTGGTACGGATTCCTTGAACGCGCGCCGTGTCAACATCGAGGCTCAGCGCGAACATCTCACGACCGAACACGACGAGCACCACAATGACAATGAGTGCGAGTAGGGCAAGGCCGACGAGGTCTGAGGCACTGACGGTGGTGAGAGATCCGAACAGGTACTGCGTGAGGGCTGCCGTTCCGCGACCGCCGGCGAGCGAGGCAAAGAGCACACCGCCGGCGATGCCGCCGTAGAAAATGAGGGCCAATGCGAGATCGCCCGCGGTGCGACTGCGCGCCCGAATCACTTCGATGATGACGGCCCCAATAGCGGCAACCACCATGGCCGTAGCGATAGGTGCGGTGTCGAGGAGAAATGCGATGCCAACGCCAGTGAGAGCGACATGCCCCATGCCATCGCCGAGCAGGGCGAGACGACGTTGAACGAGGTACGTGCCGATGAGCGGAGCGATCACGCCGACGATGACCGCCGCTATCAGCGCGCGCTGCATGAAGTCGTACGACAACATGTTCATGGCGATTCCGACAGGGGGTCGTCGAGCAGTGGTGTGGAGAGTCCCCCAGTGTGATGGTCGTCGTCGTGGTGAGCGATGTCGTGTCGCAGATGAAGAGGCAGGGGAGTGGGACCGTCGTACAACACCGATCCGTGGTCAGTGCGGCCGAGCACAATGGCGCGCGTGGCTAAGTCGGCCACGGCCCCGAGCTCGTGCGTCACCAGCAGGATTGTGTTGCCCCGTTCGCTCAATCGCGCCAACGTGCTGGCCAACTGCGTCTGGCTTTCAGCGTCGATGCCGGCCGTTGGTTCGTCGAGTACGTACGTGTCCGCGTCGCTGACGAGCGCGCGAGCGATCATGGCCCGACGCTGCTGGCCGCCGGACAGGGAGTCGAAGCGATCGCGCTGACGGCCGGCTAAGGCGACCGCTTCGAGGGCTTCCTGGGTGCGACGCTTCCCTTCGCGGTCGGGACGAAATCGGTTATGGGGACTAAACCGTGCCGATCGCACCACCTCGCCCACCGACACTGGCACGTTGCCCGCCGCCAAGAGTCGCTGAGGCACGTAGGCGATGCGCTGCCAGTCGTGAAAGCGCTCAAGGGGCTTATCGAACAGTCGAAGTGTTCCGTGCGCCAGAGGGACTAGTCCGAGCATGGCCCGCATCAACGTGGTCTTGCCGGTGCCGTTCTCGCCGAGGATGGCCACAAACTCACCCGGTTCAATGGTGAGATCAACCTCGTCGACGACGTGCTCGCCGTCGAATTCGACGCACGCGCGTCTGAGCGCGAAAGGTGCGACGGGTGCGTTGCTTACGGACATGGCTGGCCTTCGGTTACGGCGGCGAGATTGGCTTCCATCAGCGTGAGGTAGGTGGCGTTGGAACCTGCAGGCATTCCCTCGATGGGATCAAGAACAGCGGTGCGGGCTCCCGTTTCCTGTGCCAGCACGGTGGCCACCTTGGGGTCGACGAGTGCCTCAGAGTAGATGGTGCGCACTGAGTGCGCCTTCACGAATTCGGCGACCTTGGCCAGCGTTGCCGGATCGGGTTCGGCATCGGGGGAGATGCCGGACAGACCGATCTGAGTGAACCCGTAACGGTTGGCGAGGTAGCCGAAGGCTTCGTGGCTCACCACGAGGTCGTGGCTTGCGCACGTGGTGGTGCCGGCCTTCCACGAGGAGTCCAGTGCCCCGAGTTTCGCCGCAAAGATGGCCTGCCGCGCGGCGAATGCCTCACCGCCTTGAACGTTGAGTGCCGCCAGTCGCGATTCGACGGTTTGACCGATGGCGCTCATGTTCAGCGGATCGAGCCAGACATGCGGATCAGTGGCAGTGGCTCCCGATTCGGCGTCGCCCGGGGTAGGAAGCAGAGTCAACCCTGCTGTCGCGTCGATGACGTGCGAGGGGTCGACGTCGGCGATGGCTTCGTCAACAGCCGGTTGGAGTCCAGGAATGTAGATCACCAGATCGGCCTCACGGATTTGTACGACCTGAGCGGGGGTGAGTTCGAGGTCGTGCGGCTCGACGCCGGGGGAGGCCAAGGTGGTGATCGCGACCTGACCGCCACCGACCTGCTCGGCGGCGTACGCCAGCGGGTAGAAGCCGGCGACGAGTGAGACCTTCCCACCGGTTGTGGCCGCGGGATTGGCGCAGGCGGCAAGCAGGAGTGCGGTACCGAGACCGATTCCTAATCTTCTGAACATGAGAATCAGTATCAACTAGCGCATACCCGCTCGTCAACCCACCCCACTTGCGCATGGGGGGTCACTAAGCTCGCATCGACGCAGTTTTTGGTACCCAGCTAGCTCTTGAAACTCCCGGTAAACCGGGCGTACGCCACTGCGAGGGCCGCCAAGATCGTGATCACGCGCAGGATGCGTCCGGACGTCGTGAGCATCGGCCACGAGAGCGCCGTGAGCCAGGCAAGGAACCCAACAAGGATCAACAGGAGGAGTCCGCCGATGATCTGGTTGGGAATCATGAGTCCGGCGACGAGCACGATGGCCATGAGAATGGGGAATGCCCAGCGAGGCAGACGACTGAGCATCAAGATGGCGGGAGCCGAGCGCTGCTCGAACTTTTGGCGTGCGGTGTAGGGGCCACCCGCGGGTGTGGTGGCAGGATTCCCAGTTCGCTTGGCGGGGTTACCCGACTGGCGTTGGCCGCCCTTCTTTGAAGACATGCGACTTATCGTGCCATGCCGTGGTGGCACCCGATGACGATGGTGTTGCTAGGCGGCGCGGCGTGCGCACTGCAGGGCAGCATCTCTCAGCGCCTTTTCGCGCGGATCTGAGACAAGGTAGTAGTCCATTCGATTCATGACGTAGGCAAACCCCAGGCCGACTTGCGGATCGGCGAATCCGAAAGATCCGCCTGCGCCGGGGGTGCCGAACGCGCGATCAGAACCGAACTCGAAGCCCGGCCACGGTTTGCAGTAACCGAGCGAGAAGCGCGATTCCTGTCGCAGTACTTGATCCATTCGGCCTTGCTTCGGGTCTTGGGCTGCGCTACTCAACTCAGTGAGTGTGTCGGCGTCGATGCCGAGAATCGGCGAGCCAGCGGCAAGGTCGCCATATGCTGCCGCAATGCTGCGCGCCGTTCCGATTCCGTTTGATGCCGGAAGTTCAATGCGCATCATGGCTCGGTCGTTGTAGCGCAACGGTTGTCCGAGTTCGCGCGGGTTGCCGAAGGTGCGAGCCGTGAGCGACTTGGGATTAAGGAAACCCTTGACGAATCCGAATGGCAACTTGTGGATGTTGAGCGGCATTCGCGCTAGGTACTGAGGTGCCTGTAATACCGCGATGCGGTTCGTGGGAATGGAATCGGGCAGTCCGATATGGAAGTCGAGGTTGAGTGGCGCGGCGATCTCATCGGCGAAGTAACGGCCGATCGTGCGGTGCTGCGGGTCAATGCGCCGCACGAGTTCGCTTTCATACCATCCCAACGAAATCCCGTGGTAGCCATGGAAGTCGCCAGGATTCCATGCTGGTTTCTGTCGACCGATGGCCACTGCGACGGCGTCGGGGTCGGCAAGTGCGGCGAGGTCAAGGGGTGAATCGATGGCACACAGTCCGGCCTGGTGAGAAAGAAGTTGCCGTACTGTCACACGCTCTTTGCCCTCAGCTGCAAACTCGGGCCAATACTGCGCGACGGGGGCGTCGTAGTCCAAGAGTCCACGCGAGTGAGCGTGTGCCACCGCGATGGAGGAAACGCCCTTAGTGCTTGAGAAGACGTTGACCAGGGTGTCGCGTTCCCATTCAAGCCCGCGTCGGGGATCTCGTTGACCGGCCCAAAGATCGACGACTGTTTCGCCGCCGACGGTGACCGCACATGCCGCACCGACTTCCTTGCCGTTGTCGATGGTGCGTTGGAAAACATCGGCTACCGCTTCATACCCGGGCGCTACCTCACCATGCACTGACGTCACGTCGACCCACCTCCGGTACGAGTGTGAGGTATGGACACCGGCGGTGTCTGCGTGTTGAGTCAATGGGGGCAGGATGGGGCCATGCTTGTGATCACTCGACACCGTGTCGACCCGGAGGCCCAGTCGGCGTTCCTCGATGATGCTCGCGCGGCGCTGGAGATCTTGGCTCAACGCCCGGGATTCATTTCGGTTGCTGTGGGCCGTGCTGTTGATGATCCTGATTTGTACGTTGTCTCCAGCGAGTGGGAAGACGTGGGTTCGTATCGTCGTGCGCTGTCGGCATATGACGTGAAGATCGGAACCGTTCCGTTGCTGTCGACTGCCGTCGACGAGCCCACCGCTTTTGAAGTGCTCCATCGCAATGGAGTCAATGGCGTGATCGATAGTGCGTCGGCGGTCTCGAGTGATGTCGTGGCGCTAGGTCGTCCGGCCGCGGGAGAGCCTGCGTGACTGATTTCCGTGACCTAGCCGACGGAGGGCGAGCGCTTGCCCAGGTGGTAGGTGAGCAGCCGCCGGGGACGATCGTGCTGGGCGTAGTTCCGAATGGAATTCCCGGTGCCGTCGAGGTGGCTCAAGCACTGCAACTTCCGTTGATGGGTGTTGAGGTCGAGCGCGACGCGGCTGGAATCGTCGACGTGCGTGTTCCTGATCTTGCGGGTGTGCAGCGGGTGCTGCTCGTTGATGATGCAGTTGAGACAGGTACGGCCGCGCGTGCCGTCGGGCGAGTGCTGAGGAAGGCAACTCGCGCACAGACGGTCCTTGCGGTGCCGGTCTGCCCGCGTGCGGAGTTGGCGTCGCTAGAGGTGCTGTTCGACTCGGTAGTGGCAGTGGTGTACCCGCTCGAGCGTCGGTCGCTTACGTGGCACTACGACGTGTTGGCTCCGGTGCCTCGTGACGTGGCGTACGCGGCGATTGCGGCGCACGCCGATGCACTCGCGTCGCTCGCCGACGACTAGGCTGAACATTCACCGTCCGCCGACAACCCAGCCGGAGTGGAGCTCATCGTGGCCGCCGATCGTGTCGATGCCGTCGTCAACTTGTGTAAGCGCCGAGGATTTGTATTCCCCTCGTCCGAAATCTACGGAGGCACGCGTTCGGCGTGGGACTACGGACCGCTGGGCGTCGAACTCAAGGAGAACATTCGTCGCCAGTGGTGGCAGTCGATGGTGCGAGGTCGTGACGACGTTGTCGGGCTCGACTCGGCAGTGATTCTCGCTCCGCAGGTGTGGGTCGCGTCTGGGCACGCCGAAACATTCACCGACCCGCTCACTGAGTGCAAGGGCTGCCACAAGCGCTTCCGCGAAGACAACCTTGTCGAGGACTTCGAGGCACGCAAAGGTCGTGCACCTGAGGGTGGACTCGCTGGTATTCCGTGCCCCAACTGTGGTGTCACCGGCCAGTTCACGGAGCCGCGGGCGTTCAACGGCATGTTGCGTACGTCGATCGGACCCGTTGAGGAGGAAGGATCGATGCACTTCTTGCGTCCGGAAACGGCGCAGGGCATCTTCGTCAACTTCCTGAACGTGTCGAATGCAGCGCGCAAGAAGCCACCGTTCGGAATCGCGCAGACAGGTAAGTCGTTCCGCAACGAAATCACGCCAGGAAACTTCATCTTCAGAACCCGCGAGTTCGAGCAAATGGAGATGGAGTTCTTTGTTCCTCCGGGTAGTGACGAGGAGTGGCACCAGTACTGGATTGATGAGCGCTGGGCATGGTACGTCGATCTCGGCATGAGCACCGACAACATGCGACTGTTCGAGCATCCCAAAGAGAAGTTGTCGCACTATGCCAAGCGCACAGTCGACATCGAGTACCGCTTCCAATTTGGCGGAAACGAGTTCGGTGAACTTGAAGGCATCGCGAACCGCACTGACTTCGACCTCAAGGCTCACAGCGAAGCGAGCGGAACCGACCTGTCGTTCTTCGATCAGGAAACCAATGAGCGCTGGGTTCCGTACGTCATTGAACCTGCGGCCGGACTCACCCGCGCAACGCTGGCATTCCTGCTTGAGGCCTACGACGAGGATGAAGCGCCCAATTCCAAGGGTGGTGTCGATAAGCGAACCGTGCTGCGTTTCGATCCTCGCCTGGCGCCCGTGAAGGCCGCCGTGTTGCCGCTGTCGCGCAATGCCGACCTGTCGCCGAAGGCCCGCGACCTCGCGGCAGCGCTTCGTAAGCGCTGGTCGGTCGATTTCGATGACGCGGGTGCGATTGGACGTCGCTACCGCCGTCAGGACGAGGTCGGAACGCCGTATTGCATCACCGTTGACTTCGACACGCTCGAGGATCAAGCGGTGACGGTGCGATCGCGCGACACCATGGAGCAGGAGCGCATTGGCCTTGATGCGGTCGAGGGTTGGTTGGCAGCACGGCTCCCTTCCTGCTGAACCCCCTCTTTCCCTTCCTGCATCGGGGGCACCCAAGCGCGCGCCTAGCGCGTTGAGGCGCCCCAGTCACCCCGCCCAGCGGAAGGGAATGGTTGCTGCGCGGTCGAAGATGACGGGCTCAGACACGCGAACATTGGGCCTGGGCGTAAGGGCGGCGGCGTGGTAGGCGTCGGTGATCGCAAGCGCTACCCCGTCGGGATCGTTGCGGATGGCATTGGG
>CAIYMF010000261.1 GCA_903927265.1 uncultured bacterium
AGTCAAGAATGGGCAAGCGGTTGAGGGTTGCGGCTGCTGGGTCGCGGCGATTCCAGTGCGCTTCGACACGAACCGTTGTGGGAACGATCGCATGCGCGTTGATGCGGTGCCGCTTGCGTTGCGCGGGCACCACTTCGAGAGCGGCGAGTACTGCGCGACCTTTCGCCGAGGCTGGTTTTCGCAACGCTGTGATGGCTTCTGAATCGAGGATGACGGTGGTCACGTGCTCGTTGCCGAGTGCAAAGCTTCTGCCCAGAGAAGCACGTCGTGGGGTTCGGCAGTGGGGTGACGGTCGACGATTGCCTGGGCCGCGTGTTCGATGAGTTCGGGGTACTCGGCGACTGGCGAGTCTTCCGCGACTGCAAGTGCGTGGGCGGTCTGCGCGAGCGAGGGGCGTGAGGCCGGGTCTTGCGCATAGAGCGCGTCGAGGGACGCACGCCACAGAGCGGTTTCGAGTTCGAACCGCAGCGACTCGGTGGTGAGGGTGGTGGTCGATGTCGCGAGGCCCAATTCATCAACCACGAGTGCGGCCGCGTCGCGGAGGTTCTCGGGAATGCGCATCGACGTGTTGACCGTGGGCGAGTTCTCGATTCGTAGGAGTGCGGAGAGACGGTCAAGTGCGGTGGCGTGGGTGGTGGGCACGATCGAAAACGTACCACGCATCTGTGGTACAACCGTCACGGAGTGAGTCACAGGGTCACGCGCGCTACCGTCGGGTCATGCGGTATCGAGTGTTGTTGGGCGCGGTTGGTGTCGCGCTGCTATCGGCGTGCGGGTCGACGCCTGCGCCCCCGCCGGTCACGGTGACGGTCACAACGACTGCCACCGTGGTGGTGACGCCGACGGGTGTTCCGGTGGGCACTCTCGCAATGCCACCGTTAGTGGGATTGGGGTTGCAGGACGCTCAGGATCAACTGCAGTCGCTGGGGTCGTTTGTGTTGAACCAAGAGGATGCGTCGGGTCAGGGCCGGCACCAGTTGATCGACTCGAATTGGAAAGTGTGCTCGCAGGATCCGGCCGCGGGGTCGTTGATCTCGGTGACGTCGAGCGTGACTCTGCGTGCGGTGAAGAACGAGGAGACGTGTCCATAGGTTACGAGGCTGCCAGTCGTTTGATGGCCGCGCGAAATGCGGCATTGGGGTGGGCGGCCGGTAGGGCGGCGACAACATCAGCGAGCGCCTGATCTGCAGGAATTTGCAGATGGCGTGCGGAGTACAACGCGGCAACTGTTGGTGTTCGACTCTGTGCCTGAACGCAATGTACAAGCACCGTGTGTCCTTCACTGCGCAGCGTTGCGATGGTGTCGGCAGCGTTGGTGAGTGCAAGGTCGAGATTCGAGTTCTCAGCTGGCTCAGGCTTATCGATAAGCCACACTTCAACGTGGTTGCCGATCGTGACACCTTGCGCCGGGACCTCCGTTGAACCCAGACGACACAACGACACCACCGCAGTGATTCCTACTGGTAACTCGCGTAGTACGCCCACGGCACCCAGCAGCACCTTCTCGTCGTGCGGATGAATTGCCATGGCATGGAGATCGCCGTAGCCGCTGTAGTCGAAGACTTCGGCCCGGATTGATTTGGGATTGTCGAGTGCAAAGGCGAGCGCAATGAGATCGCGGTAACGCAGGCCCGGCCAGCCATGCAAGACGCGCTGCCACGCGAGAGGTACCGCGGACACACCCCAGCGAGCGCCGAGGAGTGAACCTGCGATCGCGGCCACGGTGTCGGTGTCGTTGCCGCAGCGCACGGCTCGTTCGATCGCGAGGGCTAGGTGCCGGCCAGGCTGCTCGTGTGGAATGGGTGTGCGAGTGATGGCGGACCACGCCGCCATCAGGGCCGCGACGACCCAGCCGTTGTTGCCGGGAATCTCGTGCGGCTCAACGCTCTCGGCAAGATCGAGTCGCTCATTCCAGAGGAGTGCGCGATCGGCGGGCAGCTGATCAACGGCTGCGCGGAGCCCATCGAAAGTGCCGTAGTTCACTGCATGAGCGATTGCGTGGCACCACAGCGCACATGCCTCACCGGCTTCGTTGTCGTAGTGCGTGAGCGCGCTGATGGCACGTGCCGCCGCGTCGAGTTGGTCGGGGTCGTCGAGGTAGGCAAGGGCCACGGGCGCTGTGCGCATCAATGCGCCGTTGCCGGCCGAGCGGCCCGTACGTTCATGTAATGCGCATGCAGATGAGACGGCAGCGCTCGCGGTGGGATTGCTCGCAACTGAGTTGAGAACCGCCCGCGTCTGCGAACCCACATCCTTCGCCTGAGCGGCCCACGTAACCCAGCCCGCGACAATCGCATCGTGCACGGTGAAATCGGAATGAGGCAGATCGCCACCAACAATTGCCCGCGCAATCACCAGCGCCATGGAGGTGTCATCGGTCCATTCGCCCGGCTGCCATCCAAAACCGCCGCCACCGATCATGCCGATGGGTTCACCCTGTACCAATGCCGGATGAAATTCGTATGGAGCGCCGAGAGCGTCGCCGCAAGCGAGACCCACCAACGTGCCGGCGATGCGATCGTCTCGAGCTGCGGTCATGGCATCACCGTAGAAGTGAGGTGTGACATCGCGCTAGCGCCCGCCTGTGGACAACAAATGAGGTGGTGCCTTCCAGCAGTCAGACTGGGTGGCGAGGGGGGAGGGATCTGGATGCCCGAATTGCCTCGCCCGAAAGTCTGGCGATTCCAGATTCTCGTCAGCGAGCACGCGTTCGACAAACTCGTAGCACTTGACGTTACCTACGCTGAACTCCGCAATGCTTTGAGCGGCTACTCAGAGGTCATTGAGGAAATCACTGTTGCTGATGGTGTTAAGGAAGTGGTGCTTCTCGTAGACTGGCGAAATCCACTGCACGTGGTGGTTGTCATCGATCGTTGGCGACGAGAGGAACGTGTCGTCACGCTCTACGAGCCGGACGGTGACCTCTGGTCGAGGGACTTTCGGAGGAGGCGCTAATGCGTTGCGCTACATGCGATAGCGGTGTTCGCGTTGACGTTCGTCGGGCGAAGATGTCCGAGCGCGATGACCATGCGGCCGTGGTGCTGGGAGTACCGATGCAGGAGTGTCCTGTGTGCGGTGAGCGTTTTCTCAGCGACGAAGTGGCAGAGGCGCTGCTGCGAATCATGGACGAACTCCTGCGGAGACCCGAAGAAGTCGCGTCCATTCACTGGGACGACGCGATTAGCGCTGCGTGACGTCAGGTGTGACAGGAAGTCACACCACCTCCTCCCAGCCCTTCTTCACGTTTTCGGCCACCATCGCGTCAGCAAGTCGCGTCGCCTCATCCTCCGTCGGCGCGAGACGCACTTCTCGGTTGAGTGGCGACTTGCGGGTACTGCTGTAGTCAGTCCAATGCACCACGTACGCCGGGTACTTACTCGTTGCTTCCTTGTTGGTCTTCCACACGAGCAGTTTGCGCACGTCGGTCTTTTCACCACTGCGCTTCACCCACACCTGACGCC
>CAIYMF010000262.1 GCA_903927265.1 uncultured bacterium
ATCACGCACACGCGAGTTGCTGCGGGCTCGGAAGTGGGAGCGCGAGAACTTGCCCACCGCTGGCAGTGCTCTCGGGCACGAAGTGTTCATCGTGATCGCGTATCAGACGATGATCGACGAACCGTTGTCGTTGAAAGGGCTCTTCCACTCGTCCGAATATAGCGAACCTGGGGTGCGTCGCCATTTGCGTCGTCTGGTCGACGAGAAGTGGTGCGTGTTGCAGCGAAGTGCGGTGGATCGGCGGATCAAGCTTGTCGTCGCTCAACCGAAGATGCTTCAAGCTCTTTCTGACTATCTTGATGTCCTTTCTGAGGTTTTCGCGAGCAGCCCTTGAGCTAAATACTCGATGCGCTTCTTCGAATTCAAGACCATCAACCTCTCGGAACCAAAACCGAACCCAGGCGTACCGATACTTGCGACGCCCATCGCAGAGCCGATCAAGCGAGAGTTGTTGCAACGGAACTTTGTTTGTCAGATCGTTCGTGCTGCCAACGTCCCTGTGCCGACCCAGCGTGATGTAGAGATCGCCATCCAGGACTTCGAGCAACAGCAGAAGCGTGCCAATCGTGAGTTCAGGATGGGACAAAACGAGACGGTGCGTCGGCAGCAGCGTCAGAAGCGTCGTGACGCTGAGCGTGTTGCAACTCGTCACGATCCAAGCTGAGCCCCCACAGAAGCCCGTAGAGCGTCGTCTGCCAGCTCGTCAGTGCGTCGATACCCCAGAGCGCCCCTGCGTCGCTTGTAGGGCTGACGTTGGTACAGTCGGGCTGTCGCTCAGCGTCTAGAAACACGACGCTTGCGTGGACAGTAGGGGTCGATGGTCTTGCGCGATGCTCGGGCAGCGGGGGGTGGTCGGGGCGTGCGATTCGAGCCCGACAGTCCTGAAGCTTGACTATACTACTTTGTATACTACTTAAATGTAGAACCAGTATTCATGTGGTTCTACAGGTATTTTGTTCACGTTCGGGACGTAGAGGCCGGAGGTTCGAATCCTCTCACCCCGACCAGAATTCAAAATTAAGTCCCTATAAACAAAGGACTTACGAGATTAACAAGCCGGCGTTGTCAGACTGGTGAGTTACACCGGTATGCTTGAGGTTGCGCAATTGCGCGCTGCCCGACTTCGTTAGCTCAATGCGCCTCGAAGAAGCACGATGGATCGCAACCGAGATTGCGTTGCACATCCCGCGGGCTGACCTCACCCGCGACCGGACGACTGAACCGTTGGTGCTGAACCTCGGCAGCGGCACCCGCCGAGCGCGCGAGGTATCCAAACCCCACATTGATCGCCTGACCCTTGCGCCGCTGCGTGAGGCAGGCTATCGAATCGTCCACTCCGACCTGCTCGAGGACGAGGGCGTTGACCTCAGTGGTGACCTGTTCGACGGCGCGTTCCAGCAGCAATTGGCCGATCTCAAGCCTCGGATCGTGATGTTCTGCAACGTGCTTGAGCATCTGCCCGTGGGCCTTCGGCAGGACGTTCCCAAGATCATCGACCGGCTCGTGCCAGCGGGCGGCTACCTCGTCATGACGGCACCTCGCTCCTACCCCTACCACGCCGATCCTATCGACACCCTGTACCGGCCCTCACCTGAAGAACTGGCGCAATTGTTCCCTTCGATGAAACTCGCTGGTCGTGCCGTCGTAGGCTGTGGCAGCTATCGCGAGGAGTTCCTGAACTCAAGACCATCACGGCGGGTCCGCAGCGTTTTGCGACTGTTTTTTCCGTTCGTGCGACCTAAGCGCTGGCTGTCGCATGCTCACCGCTTCTTCTGGCTGACGCGGCCCTACCAGATCAGTTGCGTTGTGCTGCACAAGACTGAAGCGACAAACCGGGAATTGGCGCTGGCCCGGTGAGGGCCTGAAATATCCGGTCTAGCGTACCGTCAACAGCCCCCGGGGGCGTACCACCATGAGCACCTCGATGCACACTGTTCGGGCCGGGCAACTGGACGTTGCCTTTCACGACGAAGGGCCTGGCAAGGCCCCGGTCGTCGTGCTGCTGCACGGGTTTCCCTACGACGTACGGGCATACACACAGGTCGCTGAAATCCTGATCCAGGCGGGACGGCGGGTCATCACCCCGTACCTGCGCGGCTTCGGGCCAACACGGTTCATTAACCCCGAAGCGCCGCGATCCGGCCAGCAGGCCGCATTGGCCTTTGACCTGCTGGCGCTGCTGGACACACTCGACGTGCCGCAGGCGGTGCTGGCGGGCTACGACTGGGGCGGGCGAGCCGCCTGCATCGTGGCAGCGCTGCACCCCTCCCGAGTGGCGGGCCTGGTCACGGGCAACGGCTACAACCTGCAGAACATCTCCGCCGCCGCCAGGCCCACGGACCCCGCCGCAGAAGCGCGCCTGTGGTACCAGTACTACCTGCACGGCGCGCGCGGGCGAGCCGGTTTGCAGGCCAATCGCAACGAATTTTGTCGTCTGCTATGGCAGATGTGGTCCCCCAGGTGGCAGTTCAGCGAAGCCACCTATGCCGAAAGCGCCGCCTCCTTCTCCAACCCCGATTTTGTCGACGTCGTGGTGCATTCCTACCGTCATCGCTTCGGTCTGGTCGAAGGGGACCCCGCCCTCCAGGGTTGGGAATCTGCGCTGACCCTGCAACCGGCCATCACGGTGCCCGCCATTTCGTTGGACGGGGGCAGCGACGGTCTGCTGGCCGCCGGGGGCAGCGCCGGCCACGCACGGCATTTCACGGGCCCCTACCGCTACCGGCGTCTGCCCGGAATAGGCCACAACCTGCCGCAGGAAGCGCCGCAGGCGTTTGCCCAGGCGGTGCTGGACGTCCACAGAATCGAGCGGTAGGCCGCCGCTAAACGCTGCCGCTACCGGCGCGACAAACGACAAACGACAAGCGGGCGTCCCAATTAAGGCCCGGGGACACCCGCGGACACCCGGGACGCGCAAGGGCTCAAGAAGAAAACGTCGATGCTGTGACTGACAGGTTCGACAACATCATTCGGCCGATGACGACCGTCAATCTTCAATCATGCACTTCAACTTCGAGGTGCAAAGCACTCAAAGTTGAAGTGCTGCAAGGGCCCAGGCGCGCTGAATCGGCGTACTATTGACAGCAACAGTTCGGCAAACCCGCATCGCAGTACCTACCGAAACCCGGTCCCTGCTCTTCGCAGGCGCACGAACCTGACCGCCGCCCTTGTCACGGAGAATCCAAATGCGCGAATTTTCGAGAAAAGCGAAATATTTTCTGGCTGGTGCGATCACGACCGGCGCACTGATTCCCCTGACGCTCAAGGCAATCGACACCATACCGATTCGCTTTTCGGAGGGCGACGTCATCTCAGCAACAGTGCTCAACCAGTTGTTCGCCCGTGTGAATGCAACCACCAACCTCCCGTCCGTCGGCGGTCTGATTGGAGAGTGGTCGTGCAGTGAAGCACTTCAAGCAGGGGGGCCATTGACGACGGACGGATGGACCCCACACTCATCGGGATTGGTCAACACGCGTGAGCAGACCATTTCGATACAGGGTGACGCTGCCTCCGGGAACATGACGGTGACAGGTTCGCAGAGTACGCCGTTCACCTATTCTGTGCCGACCCTGACGAACTCTGTGGGCGGGTTGAGTTGGGGGTCGACCTCCCAGGCGCCGAAAACTGCCTACGCGAGCCTGATCGCGAACACGCGACTGCTTGCGATGAAAGCGGATTATCAGCAGACCGATGTCGTTCTCGTCGACCAGATGACAAGGGCCGTGACAACGGTCAGCACGCGCACCTACGCCAATGTCTACAGCATCTCGTCGATCGCCAGTGACCGATTTGAATGGGGCAACGGGGGAGGTTCGACAGCGTCGTGCGTCAAGACATCCGGCCCCCCTGCACCAGCCAACGGGTTGTCGATCGTGATACAGGGAGGTACTGCCATGCTCGCCTGGGTTGACCAGAGTTCCAACGAAAGCGGGTTCAAAGTCCAGCGCAAATTCAGCGCCCAGGGCGACTGGCAAACGCTGACGACAACTTCGGCCAACTCGGTCACCTACACGGACAGCGCAGTGCCCTCCGGCACCTACGCGTACCGCGTGATTGCGACCAACACCGCGGGCGACTCGATCAGCAGCAGCGAGGTTCAAGGAGTCATTCAATGAGAACGCTCCCGATACTGCTCCTTGTTGCCGTACTGTTTGGTTGCGGTGGCGGCGGCCAGAGCGGGGGCTTGAACGTACCTGCGACCAATGGCGACTCGGGCGCGTCAACACCATCGGCGCAGTCCTCCAGATTTGGAGTCGACGTATTCGGGACGGCAAAGTTCTCGAAATAGAGCACGGGCGGCCCTGATTTGCCGCAATCCCCCGAGAAGCCTGAGCGTGGCCGACGACGCCGGCGACGCCCACCCTCATTCCAGGCGAAACGCTTGTTTTTCGAACGAAACCAGGAATAGCGCCCACACCTGGGACATAGGTGAGGTTCTTGCAAAAGTGTTTTCATGACCGAGCGCGAGCGGCATTACTCGGCGCCGCCGAAGTGTTGATCGATTCCGCAGCAGCTCCACCCGATCAAGTCATGATTTTTCCCTGCCCGG
>CAIYMF010000263.1 GCA_903927265.1 uncultured bacterium
AGCCCATGTTGAGCCCCTTGGAGATATCACGGGTACCAAGGTTGGTCGTCATGATGATGACGGTGTTCTTGAAGTCGACGACCCGACCTTGAGCGTCGGTGAGTCGACCATCTTCGAGAATCTGCAACAGCGAGTTGAAGATGTCGGGGTGCGCCTTCTCGACCTCGTCGAACAGCACGACCGAGAACGGCTTGCGCCGCACCTTCTCGGTGAGCTGGCCACCCTCTTCGTACCCGACGTAGCCGGGAGGTGAGCCGAACAGACGCGACACCGTGTGCTTCTCGGAGTACTCACTCATGTCGAGCTGGATGAGTGCATCTTCATCACCGAACAGGAACTCGGCAAGTGTCTTGGACAGCTCGGTCTTACCGACACCCGACGGGCCGGCGAAGATGAACGAACCACCGGGACGCTTGGGGTCCTTGAGCCCCGCGCGCGTACGACGAATCGCCTGCGACAGTGCGTGAATCGCCTGCTCCTGGCCGATGACGCGCTTGTGCAGTTCATCTTCCATGCGCAGCAGACGCGCCGACTCTTCTTCGGTGAGCTTGAAGACCGGAATACCCGTGGCGATTGCCAGCACTTCAGCAATCAACTCTTCGTCGACTTCAGCGACGACATCGAGGTCGCCCGCCTTCCACTCGCGCTCACGCTGGGCCTTCTCACCCAACAGTGTCTTTTCCTTGTCGCGCAGTGCGGCAGCCTTCTCGAAGTCTTGCGAGTCGATGGCCGATTCTTTATCGCGACGCACATCGGCAATGCGCTCATCGAATTCGCGCAAGTCCGGCGGTGCCGTCATACGACGAATGCGCAAGCGTGCACCGGCCTCATCAATGAGGTCGATCGCCTTGTCGGGAAGGTAGCGGTCGTTGATGTAGCGGTCGGCCAATGTAGCGGCGCTGACGAGCGCAGCATCGGTGATGCTGACACGGTGGTGTGCCTCGTACCGGTCGCGCAGACCCTTGAGAATCTCAATGGTGTGCGCGAGGGTCGGCTCGGGAACCTGAATGGGCTGGAAGCGACGCTCAAGAGCGGCGTCTTTTTCGACGTACTTGCGGTACTCGTCGAGAGTGGTGGCACCAATGGTCTGCAGTTCACCGCGAGCCAGCATTGGCTTGAGGATGCTGGCAGCGTCGATGGCACCTTCAGCAGCACCGGCACCGACGAGAGTGTGCATCTCATCGATGAACAAAATGATGTCGCCGCGCGTGCGGATTTCCTTAAGCACCTTCTTGAGTCGCTCTTCGAAATCACCGCGGTAGCGACTACCGGCCACCAGCGCGCCGAGGTCGAGTGAGTAGAGCTGCTTGTCCTTGAGAGTCTCAGGAACCTCGCCCTTGCAGATCATCTGCGCGAGACCTTCAACAACAGCGGTCTTACCCACACCCGGCTCACCAATGAGCACCGGGTTGTTCTTCGTACGGCGCGACAGCACCTGCATGATGCGCTCGATGACAAGCTCACGGCCGATGACCGGGTCGAGCTTGCCTTCGCGCGCGGCCTGAGTGAAGTTACGGCCGAACTGGTCGAGCACGAGCGAGGTTGACGGAGTTCCTTCGGCGGGACCGGCTGCTGCCGGCTCTTTGCCCTGATAGCCCGAGAGAAGCTGAATGACCTGCTGGCGCACCCGGTTGAGGTCGGCGCCGAGTTTGACCAGCACCTGAGCGGCGACTCCTTCGCCCTCGCGAATGAGGCCGAGCAGAATGTGCTCAGTACCGATGTAGTTGTGGCCCAGTTGCAACGCCTCGCGCAGGCTCAGCTCGAGCACCTTCTTGGCGCGCGGGGTGAAGGGGATGTGTCCGCTGGGGGCCTGCTGGCCCTGACCGATGATCTCCTCAACCTGCGAGCGCACAGCCTCAAGCGAGATGCCGAGGCTTTCGAGCGCCTTGGCAGCGACCCCCTCGCCCTCGTGAATGAGGCCGAGCAGGATGTGCTCGGTGCCGATGTAGTTGTGATTGAGCATGCGGGCCTCTTCTTGGGCCAACACCACAACTCGTCGGGCTCGATCGGTGAACCTCTCGAACATCGCCCACACTCCTGACAACTGGCCGAGGACCGCTCCCCGGGGACTCCATGCTAACGGCGCGCCTCCAGGACTTCATCCCGAAGGCGTCCTCTGCTTCAACCCGTTCGAGTCACCCAGTGTTCCCGAGAGCGTCCGCCGTGGGCGAACAGAGCCTGAAAAGCTCAATGCGCGGCGTCGTAGGCCTCAATAACCAACACCGGAATGCGGCCTCGCTCGGAATCGATCAGGCCCTTCTTCTTCGCCCACGAGCGAATAGCGGGGATGTCGCGGCCCGAGGATGTTCCGCTTCGACGGGTACGTGACCGAGCACTCACCGAACGAGCAGCGCGACGTCCACCAGTGCGACGGCCCTTCTCGGTGTAAGGCGCCAGCGCCTTGCGTAAGCGCGAGGCATTGGCCTTGGACAGATCGATTTCGTACGACACTCCGTCGAGACCGAAGATCACGGTCTCGTGGGCCGAACCGCCATCGATGTCATCGATGAGAACGATCTGAGTTGAGCGAGCCATGTGGGTTCCAATTCGATATTGGTAATCCATTTCGGATTACGTGAATATCCCCCGTATACAAATGAACCCTAGCCACACCACAGCGGCAATTCCTAATCAGCGCGGCAATTGAGGGAACAATGCTCGAAAATAGCATTTGCGTTGACGGTAAAACGCTGCACCGAACGCAAACATCCGGACTTCGGTAGGCTCACGCCACCATGGATGACGACACAGGGTCAGCGAGTGACTCCGATCTGAGATCGCATATTCGCCTTCTCGGCACGATGCTCGGCCAATCGATCGTGCGACTCGAACCTGACGGAGATGCATTATTCGATCTCGTTGAGTTTGTGCGACAAACGGTGCGCACTGAGCCCGCTCGTGCACTCGCTCGCCTCGAGGCCGTCGACCTCACCACGGCCACACGCCTTGCCCGCGCATTCTCGATCTATTTCCAACTGGCCAATGTTGCTGAGCAAGTTCACCGCGCGCGTCAGGTTTCAGCGCAGCGAGCGTCAGTCGAAGGTGGACCACTGGCCCGCACGATTGCACAGATCGCCGACAGCAACCTCACCAGTGCTGAGGTTGCCGACGTTGCTGCACGCCTCGCTGTTCGACCCGTATTCACGGCCCACCCCACTGAGGCCAGCCGACGAAGCGTCCTGCTCAAACTCCGACGCATTGCCGATGTACTCATGGCCGGAAATCTTGGCGGCCGCGAACGCGAACAAATCGCACGCTACGTCGACTTGCTGTGGCTCACCGACGAACTGCGATTGGAAAGACCCGAAGTATTAGACGAAGCTCGTAATGCCCTCTACTACCTCGACGGCATTGCCCAAGGACCGTTGACCGAGGTACTCGAGGACCTTGAAACTGGCTTGCGGTCGGTGGGAGTTCAACTCGACCCATTCGCACGACCCATTTCATTCGGTTCGTGGATCGGCGGAGACCGCGACGGAAACCCTTTTGTCACACCGGCAGTCACCCGTTCGGTCATTGGCATTCAGCGCGATCACGCCATTCGTGACCTCATCGCCCAACTTGACCGACTTCTTGAAGATTTGTCAGTCAGTGAACGTCATGTCGGTACCGACCCCGCGCTCGACGCCGACATCGAACTCGATCTGGCATGCCTTCCTGAACTCGACGCCCGCTACCTGCGCATCAACGCCGAGGAGCCGTGGCGGCTCAAACTCACGGCAGTTCGTCAGAAGCTTGCGAATACCCGCGCCCGACTCGGCACCACACTGCCCCACATTGAGCGCCACGACTACGTGAGCACCAGCGAACTGCTGGCTGACCTTGCATTAGTCCGCAACTCATTGGCACAGCACAGCAGTCCCCTGGTGTTGGGGGTTCTCGACAACATGCTGCATGTTGCCTCCGCACTAGGTATTAACCTCGCCACCCTCGATATCCGCGAACACGCATCCGCGCATCACCATGCTCTAGGGCAGCTCATCGATCGACTCGGTACTGAAGACGTTGCCTACGACGACATGTCTCGCACACATCGCCTGTCAGTGATCAGCCGCGAACTCGCCGCCCAGCGACCACTCGCTCCCACACCGCCGCCACTCGACGAGGCCGGCGCCCGCACGTTCGAC
>CAIYMF010000264.1 GCA_903927265.1 uncultured bacterium
CCAGACTGCGCCACTTCACCGCAAAGTTCGAACGGGTAATCTGAGTCACCCCGGCCCCGTAGCTCAGGGGATAGAGCATCGGTTTCCTAAACCGTGTGTCGCGCGTTCGATTCGCGCCGGGGCCACTGGCGTAACCGTTGTTTAGGTATCGAATTGGTGCGCTCGAGCCTCGGGTAGAGACCGATCGCTAGAGGGTCCAGAGCATCAGCGAGGTCGGAGTCACATCACCCACGTGAAGCGTTTGAGACGACCGCTCCACGTCGACAGCGGTCCATCGGTTTGCGCCAGTGCCCGGATGCGGCACGAACTCGGGGTAGTCGCTGCTGTAAATCGCCACGGTCAGGCGATGCCCCGGGCGTACGCGATATCCGGTGTGGCCCAGTTCGACGCGTACAGCCTGCGTTCCTGTCGTGTCGGAAATGCAGGCCTGACCACGCAGGATCATGTGCGCGCTGCCATCGGATGCGACGTCGAAGAGTTTGGTGAAGATATCGGTTGAGGGCGAAGTCGACGAGATGGTGAGCCAGAGATCGACCGGGCCCGCGATGTCGAGCGCCTCGGGGTACGGCTCACTGGTGAAGCACAACACGTCATCGCGCTCGAGCAGGTCTCGCTCGTCGGGGTAGTAGAGCAAGAACGAAAAGGTGTTCGGAACTGGCGAGGGAATCAGATCTGATGGGTCGTGCACCCATGTCGCTTGCTCACCTTCGCTCGCTGCCGCCGAACCGAGCACGCCTGCACCGTCGCGGGCAGATGGTAGGTGCGAGAGAAGCAACCGCTTCTCTCGTGCTTCGGGCGGAGGCCACACCTCCGACTGACGACGACCAACATGCCCCAGATCCCATGTGACGCGCGGGAATGAGTCGGTTGGATGCAGCCCCTTGAGAAAGACGTCGAAGAACTCCAACGGCGCTGCGAGGTAGCGGGTCGCGAATCGGGCCAATGCTGCCTCGTTGGTCAGATGATCATCCTCGGGCTGAATGGGGGCGATGGAGAGGTCGTAGGTTTCGTGGTCGCCGCAGATCGCGTGGAGGTACTGGTAGTCATCCCAGCCAGGGGTCGAAGCAAGAGCCATGTAGTCACGCATCGAAACGATTAGGAGATTGTCGAACCAGCCAACCCGGTGAAGCGTGGGTATCGGCCGAGCGTCGATGGGGTTTCCGCGCGGGTAGAGATCCAGAGTCTGAGTCTCTGGCACCAGCATGTCGTAGAGACGTGAGCGGCCCCCGACTCGAGCGAAAGCGTTTTCGAAGATCGCCGTGATGGGGCGCAGGTCGTAATTGAGTTCGTACTCGTAGATGTACTTGTCGATCCAGTAATGCGAAAGATAGTCGGCCATCACCATCCAGGGCACGTCCGCCACCGGACCGTCGACGTGGTCGACGAAAAGCTGCGTGCTAGTCACCCCCGGGCTGATCGCCTTCACCGCGGGATGGCGCGTACTGACTGCAGCCCACTGAGTAAAGCCGAAGTAGGAATCGCCCCACAGTGCCACTGAACCGTTCGACCACGGCTGCTGTGTGATCCATTCAACCGAGTCGTAGCCGTCGTCCGCCTCACCGATCAGACCAATCGTTTCCCCACCGGAGCGAAACTTGCCTCTCACGTCCTGCACCACGAAGGCGTACCCGCGGTTGGTGAAGTGCGGAGCCAACCCCTCAATGAACATGTAGCGGCTGTTCTTGTCGTAGGGAAGACGCGCGAGCACTACCTCGAACGGACCTTCGCCGGATGGCAGGTAGACATCGGTGGCAAGTTCAACACCGTCGCGCATCGGCACCGAGTACGAGGTGGCGAAGTCGGGAACAGGGTCGGCGTCAACGCGTACGACTTCGTCAGTCACGAGATGGCTCCTCAGGAGTTCTAGGCTCTAGGGTGGCGACAACTACGCTTCCGTCACATTGACAGGGACTGGTTTTATTGTCAATGATGAAAAAGAATCACCACGCAGGAGACGCCGAAACAGCAAAGGGGTGACCGTGGGTAGGCCGAGCTTGGTGACCGAGAGGGTCGGCGAGATCCTCGCGGCTTACACGCGCTGTGTCGGCCGCCATGGCCTGTCTGGCACCACGCTGGAAGTGCTCGCCACCGAATCGGGATTTAGTCGCGCCCACATCCGGCACTACGTCGGCAACCGGGATGAACTCCGCGAGAAGTTCCTCCAGCAGTTGGTCTCGCAGTACAGCGACCGCACTCGGGCCGCAGCCAATCACGCCCCCCCTGGTAAGCGTTCTGCCGCCCTCGTGACCTACTTCTTCGGCCCCGCTTTCTACCCAGATGACGATAACGCCGCAATTCTGGCCGTGACAATCGCTTCGGTCTACGACGACGCTCTACGAGCGCGTCTTCGCACGAACTACCTCGACCTCGAAGCAATTGTTCGGCACACGCTGCAAGAAGACTTTCCCGGCGCTAAGCCGGCCGTCTATCGAGCCGCTGCCTACCAGATCTTTGCCCTCGCGGTGGGGCATTGGTCTTTGCTTGAACTCGACTTCCCTATCTCCCGGGGTCGTCTTGCCGAAGGCGCAGCAGTTGAGTGCATCGCCCGCGTACAGGCGACTGCCACCGAAGCCACTCGTGGCCGAGATTCCAAGCGCCGGTCGTTCTGAGACACGAATATAATTTTTCACCATTGATAATCAAACTTGCCTGTGCCACAGTGTGAATCGTCCGAAGACCGGCAGCGTTCTTCATCGACACCTTCGAGGAGTTGGCATGGGCCCTCAGGATCCGTTCTCTCGGCAGACCCGAAGAGTGGCGCTGGTCGGCGCTGTCGTGCTGATGACCTCAGCCGGCTTGAGCGCATGTTCTGGATCGAGTTCGGGCGGAACGAGTTCGACATCTGCGTCGGCGTCGGCCGTGCAACTCGTCGACATGACGCCGCCAGCTAAGGGGCCACTTGAAACACTCACGTGGAATTTGCCTTTCGGTGAGCCCACGACCCTTGACTATGTCAAGGCGGCTGACTACTCACCGGACATGGTGATTTCGAACCTGTGTGACCCACTGCTGCGGCTTAAGCCCGACTACACCTACGGCCCCAACTTGGCGACAGCTTGGAAATCAAGCGACGACCACCTCACCACCACGTTCACGCTTCGCGACGACGTGAAGTTCTGGGACGGCAAGCCCTTGACCTCGGCCGACGTGGTGTACAGCCTCAAGCGCAACCTCGATCCCAAGAACACGCCCGTCAACGGGGCCTTCTTCGAGCGAGTCAAGGACATCACGGCCACCTCCCCACACGAAGTGGTCATTACCTTCACCCAGCCAGACGAGTTGTTCATCAAGGAGATGGCGACCGTTGCCGGCATGGTGTCGGAACAGTCGTACACCGAGTCGAAGGGTGAGGAGTACGGCAGTACTGCGGGTGGCGTGATGTGCTCCGGCCCCTTCTCGCTCGCTAAGTGGACTCCCGGTCAGGACATCGTGCTCAGCAAGAATGAGAGTTACTGGAACCCTGAGTACACGGCCTTGAGCACGAAGGTCACGATCAACTTCATCACCGATACCGCAACGCTCGTTTCAGCGCTGAATGCGGGAGAGATTCAGGGCGCGTATGAGATTCCATCGACTGCGGTGCCTGCAATCCAGAAGTCGAATTCCGGAACCCTCTACCAAGGCAAGAGTCTGCAAGTCATCGAGTTGCTGGCCAACGCTCCCGGCCCGGCCTCTGATCCGAAGATCGTTGAGGCACTGGGCATGGTGATTGATCGTGCTGGTTTGGCAAAAGTTGTTTACCACGACGTCGCTGATCCCAACTACACCTTGATTCCGCCGACGGCATGGGACCCCACTGCCACGGACGTATATCAGAAAGCTGCCGACGCCCTTCCGAAGGCGACAACCCGTGATGTCGAAGCCGCGAAAGCTCTGATCGCGGGAAATCCCAACGCCTCGAAGCCAATTACCTTGGCAATTCTGGCGGGCGATAAGACCGAGATGGATACCGCGACGCTGATTCAACAGGAGGCCAAGGAGATCGGTCTCACTGTCAACATCCTTCCCGTTCAATCGGGTGCTTTCTCAAGCGCATTCTTCGACCCCGAGGCACGTAAGGGGATGGACCTACTGCTGACTCAGGGTTTCCTCGACGTGCCGGACCCCATTGACTACCTCGGCCTATTCGTCAATAAGGAGTCGTTGTTCAACTACACGGGCCATGACGACCCTGAGGCCACGAAGTTGGTGGGAGAGGCTCGTTCAACATTCGACGATAGTCAGCGTGCGCAACTGGTAACACAAGCTCAGGTCAAGTATGAGGATGCGCACCTCCTCGTGCCGATCTTGAGCCTGCACGAATTGCTCTTCCTCAACAGCAAGGTCACAGGTGCCCCCGCGTCCTTCGCCTACATATTCGAACCGTCGCTCGCGACCGTGGGTTCGGCAGAGTAGGCAATCACCGCCGGCGGCTAACACAACGAGCAGCAACACTTCCACCGACGCACCGATGAGCCAATCGGCGTGACCTTCACCTCAAAGGACGTTTGACCTATCCGTGAAGGAATAGCGTCGACGTGACGGTCGCACGCACTCATACGGGAGGAATCCATGAGAACGTCCACCCCCTCGCGATTCGGAACCGGCCTTGTCGCCGCTTCTGCGCTCACGCTGGCCACGATCGCGCTTGCCGCAGCACCGGCCCTGGCCACGTCGTTGACCCCCTCGGAACTTGATCCCATCTTCGTCAAGCCCTCGCCTGTGTCGCAGACCATTACCTACGGTCAACGCACACCGAGTTATTCGTTTACCGCCGTTACGGGCGACCCTGCCACCCCGTACACGGGCGGCTGGACCACAGAACCCCACTGCTTCGTGATTGCTGGACCTGTGACCAACGCTCGCGCGGCCGTTCCGATGTACGCCATCCTTCCTGCTGGCACATACCCAGTGACATGCGACTACGGCGTCGCTACGGGGCAGAGGCCAGTCGAATACGGCGGCGGCTCACTGACGGTCAACAAGGCCACGCAAACGCAAACCTGCGCCACGATGCCTCGCGGCCTTCCACTCAGGGGAACACGCACGTTGATCTCGAGTACGTGCCTGACCAACATCGGCCAGAAGGTGCGCGTCACCGTTAAGGCCGCGCGGGGCATCGTTCCCGCGGGCGATCAGCAACTGGTCAAGGTCACGACGAACGCCACGACTGGAAAGGTCACCATTCAAACCTTTGGGTACCAGCCGGTGACGGTGGTGGTGGTAATCCGGGCCTCAGCCACCGCGAACTACAAGGCGTACTCAATTTCGCACCGCTATTACATTCGCTGAGCTGGAACCATCTCGCCCAATGCCAGCATCTGAGGTTCACTGACGTACAGTACTTACCGAATACGTCCGAACCCGAGCTAAGGACACGCCCAGATGAAGCGCATTGCCATGGTCGTTTCAGCGACCGCAGTTTTCACCGTCATAGGCTCCACATCAGCCATGGCAGTCCCTCTGCCCACGCCGAGTTACTCGCCCTTCCCCTACTCGGGTGCTGCAGCCGGATCGTCATCGCTGGTCACCGGTATTCGCACCACCGGAACGTCCGATCCCGACCTCGTCTACATCAGTGGCGTGTACAAGCCCACGACCGGTGGCACGCAGGGGCTCGTCTACACCGGCTCGCTGTCAGGCTCGGGCACCTGGACCGCACTCAACCGGCCGTCAACACCGAATAAGACGACGACCAGCACCGCCCTGTACGGCCCCGACAACATCGGCAGCACTGGCCTGCGTGTCGTCGGCAGTTACAAGACGTCGCAGACCGCGAAGCTCGACCACGGAGTGATCGTCGACGCGCCCACCGGCCCCACCGGAACTCTCACCTGGACCACCTTGGATGCCACGTCGCTCGTCACGACTGGCGCGCACGCGTGGAAGCCCCCCGCATTCATCACGACCCTGAGTCAGGGGATGTCTGGTGCGCGTGTGCGAGCAGTCCAGAAGGCGCTGATCGCACGCGGCTACTCGATTCCTTCCATCACCGCAGGCACATCAACCCTCGGTGTGTTCGGAACTCAAACTCGCGCCGCCGTGATCGCCTACCAAAAGGCACATCCGTCGCTCGGGGCACCGACAGGAACGGTCGGTGCAGGTCTGTACAAGTCGATCACCACTGACTCACTCAAGAACACGATCGCGCACAGCACGCGAGGTGGCCTCGTGGTCGGCAACTTCGACACCACGTTGATCGCCGGACGCGCGTTCGTCACGAACACCACTGGTTCCTCCTGGTTCGAAATCACCAAGGCGGGCGCCGTCAGCATCACGGCGTACGGAATTTGGTACAACTCTCCCGGCCAGTACACGATCGCCGGCGGCTACTTCTCGCCCCCCGTCGGCACTGCCAAGCCAGTTGAGCACGCCTACCTCGTGAACTACGCCTCAGCAACGCGCACGCTCTCAGGGTGGCGTTCGTACGACTACGGCAATCGCACGTCAGGCGATCTCATCACCCACTTCGACGGAATCACACCTGATGGCAACGGCGGTTTCAATCTCACCGGCGACCGGGTCGGCGTGGGCGCACTCACCCGCGGTGAAGGATTCTTCGCCAACGTGGGGCGCACCAGTTCAGGTGCATTCAAGGCCGCAACGTGGAAGCCCGTGAAGTACCCGAGTTCGGTAGTCACCAGCGGCAACTCCGTCTACCAGCAGTCAGTCATCGGCATCTATGTGATGTCAGGGTCAACGGTCGTCAGCCCGTACATCGCTGACTTCAGCCGCTGATCTGGAGTAGGTCCCCGCACTTCGTGCTTGGATTACCATGTGGCCAATGCGTCAACGATGCGCAAGGTAGCGTCAATCGGACTGTTTCTGGTCTGCTTGACGCTACCGATCGTTGTGCTCGCCCTCATGGGTCAGCCTGACTCGGCCGGCATCTGGACTCTCGGAACACTCGAGACGCTCATCATCCTGCTCGGCGTTCCAGCTCGCTACACACTGCCAACAATTGCCGCGTTTGGAATCGCAACAACTCTGGCAGTCCTGGCCGATGGATCGCCCCTCTGGTCGCTGTGTGTGATGGGTCTGGTCGCGGGAGTCTGTGGACTGTCAGCACGCTACGGATGGTGGGGATCAGCCAGTGCCATTCCCATTGCCATCGCTTTCGTGATTACCGATCCACCACACCCACTTCGCGAAAGCGGAACCCTGCAGAATGCGATGTTGGCAGGCGTCGTGATGGCACTCGCTTCCGCATGGGCCGCGCTTTTTGCAAGCAAATTGCGCGGGCGCATCCACTTCCCCTCAGCCAACCCGGCATCCACGAAACGCACGATGGCCTTTGCGGCCGTTGTTGCTGTTCTTGTCGGTGGCACCTCATGGGTAGTAGCGCGATATGACCTCGGGCACGGCGGCGCGTGGATGATGATGACCATCCTGTTGGTCATGCAGCCTTACGGCGCGCGCACTCTGCAGCGTTCACTGCACCGGGCTCTTGGCACCTTGCTTGGCTTCGCTATTGCTTTCGCAATCGGATTCGTCATCCATCCACCGTGGGCCCTGTTCGTTCTCGGCCTTGCGTGCATGGGCATCGCGCTGTCTTTACTGGGCGGAACGAATCCGTACTGGAAGATCGTCACCTGGATCACGCCGGCAGTCGTACTGCTTGAGGGTTACAGCGGTTCGGTGATTGAAACCGACCGAATTCGACTGACGTACACACTCGTGGGCGCCGCGGTGGCATTAACCGCACTCGTCGTGCTCGCAGGAGCCGACAAGGTGCGTCGGCGAGTTACAGCCCCAAGTCACTAAGTCCGGGGTGATCGGCCGGTCGTGGTCCGAGAGGCCAGAGGAATAGTCGCTCGGATTCGGCAATCGGTAGGTCGTTGATGCTGGCGAATCGTCGGCGCATGTGCCCGGTGTCGGTGAACTCCCAATTCTCGTTTCCGTACGAGCGGAACCATGACCCCGAGTCATCGCGCCACTCGTAGGCAAACCGCACCGCGATACGCGAATCGGTGAACGCCCACAACTCCTTGATGAGCCGGTACTCCAGCTCGCGAGCCCACTTGCGGCGCAGGAACTCGACCACCTGTTCGCGACCAGTAGGAAACTCCGCCCGGTTTCGCCACTGGGTGTCTTCGGTGTAGACGAGCGAGACCCGCTCAGGATCGCGCGAGTTCCACGCATCTTCGGCGCCTCGCACCTTCGCGGCGGCTGATTCAGCAGTGAACGGGGGCACGGGGGGACGCGGTTCCATGCTCGGCAGACTACGCCAGCAGTCATCCACGCGGATGAAATCCCGATCCAGATAAACGCCTCTCCGCACCTGCTGGGTGACGTGGAGTGATACCCGCACTCATGTGGGTGTCACGGCGTCACCCACACGAGTGACACGAGGTGACGGTGGAACCACACCCTACGTAGGTTCAGTCCAACAGGGGAATTAGGGAGTTCGTCATCAAGCATTCATCACACTCGGTCATGCTGCGCACCCTCGGTGCCGCGGCGGCTTTTGCCGTCGCCATCAGCCTTGCAGCCCCGGCCGCGGCGAACATCCGCCCCGCTTCAGCACACCTGCACCCCACGGCGGCGAAAGCAGTTCTCAAGCCCTCTACCACCCTTGCCGGTACCGGCGCCAAGGTCACCTTCGCCGCAACCCTGACCGGCGTGGCCGCTGCCAGGCGCCCCGTTCAGTTGCAGGTACGCAAGGGCACCGCCTGGATCAAGGTGAGTTCAGTGACGTGGTCGGGCAAGGGCAAGCCCAGCCTGAGCCACACACCGACCGCTGCTGGTACCTACTCTTACCGAGCCTTCATTCCCGCCTTCAAGAAGTTGCCGGCCGTCACTGGCGCGCCGGTGTCGCTCAAGGTTCAGGCCACCAAGGCATCCGCCACAGTGCTCGCTCCCACTTCAACGACGTGGGATGTTCCCGAGCCATTCTCGGTCACTATCAAGGCAACGCCGGCGTCGGCGCTCAAGGCCGCTCGCACCGCAGTCGTACAGGTGCACCGCGGAAGCGCGTGGGTTGATGTTGCATCGACCGTGCTGAACGGATCTGGCATCGTCAACTACACACCTACGCACAGTGGCCGCATCGAAGCGCGCGTCATGCTCAAGGCGGCGCCAGGACTTGCCGCCGTCACCACCGGGTCGGTCACTGTCAACGTCTCGGCTGCCCCCACCGCACCCGTTCCCGTGACAAGCGTCAAGGTGGGACCCGAAACCCTCGGCGTGGTGCTCAGCAACCAGGCCCAGCGCAACATCGCAACGCTCACCTCAGTTCCCGCCGAATTCGGAAGCATCCGACTCTGGGACTCGGGTACCTCGTGGCGCAATATCGAGAAGTCGCAAGGCGAATACGACTGGAGCCGCCTCGACAAACTGGTCTTGCTGGCTGAAGCCAACCACCAGTCGATTCTTTACACCTTCGGTTCAACACCGCAGTTCTACGCGACCAAGACCGACGCGACGGGTGAGATGTACGGCAAGGGATCGGCATACCCGCCCACCACGCTCAACCAGAGCTACACGTCGTTGCCCGGATCGAGCAACGCCTACGCCAATTTCGTGTACGCAGTGGCAAACCGTTACAAGGGTCGTATCGATTCTTATCAAGCCGGAAACGAAATCAACCTCGTTGACTTCTGGCAGGGAAGTGCCAGTGACGCAGCAGAAATGACCAAGATCACCAACGACGTGGTGAAGCGGGTCAACGCTGAAACGAGCACTCACGCAATCGTTGTCTCGTCGTCGCTCGCGACCCGCAAGGTGAAGTACTTCTTCACTTTCGCAGTCGGCTACTTCGCGGGTCTGAAGGCACGTAGTTGGCCCGTTGACGTCTACGCCGCGCACTTCTACCCGCTGTATGCGTCGAACCCGGTCGACTGTGCCAAGTTGATGGGCATGTTCCAGCGCCTCCTGCGCGAGGCCAATGCTCCTGCCAAGGACATCTGGAACACCGAGGTTAACTACCGCACGAACCCCAAGGATGAGCCGATCCTGCCGACTCTCTCCGACTCCGAGGTTCGCGCGTTCGTTGCTCAGACCTACATTCGCGGTCTCAGCGCCGGAGTCACACGCACCTACTGGTACGGGTGGATGCCTTCGGGCATCGGAGCCGATATCGGCATCACGATGTACTCAAGCACCGAGGCCTACGCAACGATCACCAAGATGCAGGGTTGGTTGTCGACCGCGTCATCAATGGCGGGCTGCACCACGTCCGCGGCCGGCCTTACCTCGTGCAAACTCACGATGGCCGACCGTTCCACTCGGTACCTCACCTGGAGCGAGGCGGGCACCGCGCTTCCGCTGTCCATTCTCGGCACTGTGAAGTCAGTGCAGACCCTGTCAGGTTCGATCGGAATCGCCACGGCCGATGCCAAGGTTGGCACCGAGCCAGCCCTCGTCGAACTCGCCCGCTAACTACATCGAGCGGCGGAACTGCCCGCCTGTGCACGCCGACATGAGGCGACTCGTTCTCCCTGTCTCCGTTGCACTAAGAAACCTTGTCGCTCCGTCCAAAGTGTCGTAGCGCCCTCTGCCCTTCCCTCCGTAAAGTCCGAAGGCCCGGACCGCCAGCGGAACCATGGAAGGACCCGTAATGGACCTCTTCAGCACCTCGTTATCCATGCCCGAATGGGAGACATTGATCCACCGAGCTGAGGTCGGTGACGTTAACGAAGCACTAGAGAATATCGATCGAAGCAAAGGCACCGAGTTCGACGTGATCTTCATTGGGGGTGGCGCGGGAGGTCGTTTTGGATCCGCATACTCCAAAGCACGAGGCCTGCGCCAACTCGTGGTCGACAAATGGCCTTTCCTAGGTGGCTCGTGCCCTCATCAGGCCTGCGTTCCCCACCACCTCTTCTCTGAGGCAGCACGTGAGATGGACTACATGCGCTGGAACTCCGACACTCTGTGGTTCACCAAGTTCGAGGAAGAGCGAGCCTCCATTGTCGACCTCATTGACCTGTTCAAGAGGGGCCGCAACAATCCGCATGCCTTCATGAATTGGCAGAGCAAAGAGCAACTCGATATGGAGTACATCCTCAACGCCGAGGCCATCGTGATCGACAAGAACACGGTTGAGGTCAATGGGGAACGATTCACCACCAAGAACATCGTGCTCGGCACCGGAAGCAGCACGTTCGTTCCTCCGGAAATCAAAGGCCTAGACAAGGCAGGTGTCTACGACTACGCCACATTGATCGATCCTGGGCTTGACTACGAACCCACGAGTTGTGTCATCATCGGCGGGTCGAAGGTGGCCATGGAATATGGCTCCTTCTACCAGGCCACCGGTTGCCACACCACGATCCTGACTCGAAGCCCCCTGATGCGCACGAAGAGTCTGCACCACATCGACGAAGATCTCCGCCGCTACGTGGTCGACAACATGCGCCTGCGCGGCATGGACATCATCGAAGGTTGCGAGCCACTGGAAGTCGTCGGCGAGGAGCGCGCGACTGGCGTCAGAGTCCGCCTCGCAGACGGAACGGAAACGATCATTGAGACCGACTTCGTTTTTCTCGGAACTGGCGAACGCCCGCATACCCAGCCCTTCGTTGATGCCTTAGGAATCGACGTTGATGAGAAGGGTTTCGTCAAAGTCAACGCACGCATGCAGACTTCCATCCCTGGCATCTACGCCATCGGCGATCTCATCGGAGCGCCCATGGAAATGTTCAAGGCGCGCAAATGCGGAATGACCGCGGCCCGCAACATTGCCGGCGAGCCCTTTGAATTCGACTTCTCCGAGTATCCCGATTTCCTTCACACCACCTACGAGGTGACTTGGGTCGGTCTCACCGAGGACGAAGCACGCGAGCAATACGAGGACATCACCGTGATTCAGATGCCGCCGAAGGGTATGCCGAACGGCGACATCGCACTTCCAGTGTCGGAAGGAACCATGCTCTATGCGTTCACGCGACCCGAACTCTCAGGCTTCCAAAAGTGCATCTACGACAACCACAGTCGGCGTCTGCTGGGCGCCCACCACGTTGGTATGGGTGCCAAGGATGCCTTCCAGTACCTCGACTTCCTCATCAAGAAGGGCATCACCATCGACGAGATGGGCGAGATGAACGAGCTCTTCATCAACCCTGAGCACTTCATTCAGCTGTCGCGACTGCGCGCTGGCCACCAGAACCTCGTCGATCTCTAGGAAGAAGTGCAATTCACGTGACTCCTGGACTCGCCAATCCCGATGCTCCCGCAGTCCTGTGGTCACCCACGGAGGACTCCATCGTCAACTCTGCGATGGAGTCCTTCCGGGCGTGGATCAACGACGAGTTCTCCTGCGCACTTGAGGGCTACGAAGCATTGCGCCAGTGGTCCATCGACAATCCCGAACCATTCTGGCGATCAATCTGGGTCTTCTTCGATGTTCAAGGAGACGGCTCCCTTGAGCGCGTGCTACCAATGTGGGAAACAAACAGTGCTGTGCCGATGTCAGGGCTCGGATGGTTTCCAGATGCTCGGCTTAACTACGCGCAGCGGATCTTCTCGCAGCGCGACGACTCACGCCCAGCACTGCTGATCTGTACAGAGAGCTCCGAACCCGTACCCATGACGTGGGCCGAGCTGTACGCAACTGTTGCCGCGCTTGCCCACCAGCTACGCGAATGGGGAGTCAAACCTGGCGATCGGGTGGCCGGGTACTTACCCAATAGTGCAGCAGCGGTGGTCGGGTTGCTGGCGACGGCAAGTGTTGGAGCGGTGTGGACATGTTGCGCCCCTGACTACGGGGTTGCGGCGGTTACCGATCGCCTTCAACAGATTGAGCCCGTCGTGCTGATCGTCGCTGACGGCTACCGATACGGCGGCCGGGTAATCGACCGTCGAGCCGAAGTAGCCGACATCGTGAGCCAACTTACGACCGTGACACAGATCGTCTACGTCGACTACGTCACGCCCGGTCCACCGCCGACTCTCGCCGCTCCCGTCCTCCACATGACAGACCTGCCTAAGGCAACGGCGGAACTGACTTTCGAAAGAGTGGCGTTCGACCATCCGCTCTGGATTCTGTACTCCTCCGGTACGACGGGCCAGCCGAAGGGAATCGTGCACGGCCACGGGGGAGTGACGCTTGAGCATCTCAAGTGGCTTGGACTACACAATGACGTGCGCGCTGGCGACCGCTTCTTCTGGTTCACGAGTACGGCCTGGATGGTATGGAATGTCGTTGTCAGTTCGATGATGCTCGGAGCCACTGCCATCGTCTACGACGGTTCGCCCACCCACCCGGCGCCAGACGCCCTCTGGTCACTGGTTGCACGCACGGAGGCGACGTATTTCGGGACAAGCGCCGGCTACATCACCGCCTCGGCCAAGAGCGGCGTGGAACCCCGGGAACATGAACTCGATGACCTGCGCTGCATCATGTCGACAGGTTCCCCACTGCCACTCGACGGCTGGTACTGGATCTACGAGCACGTTGGACCAGACATCTGGCTTGACGCCCCGTGTGGCGGCACCGACGTGTGTACCGCCTATGTAGGCGCGAATCCGACCAAACCTGTCATTGCCGGCGAGATTCAGTCGCGATTGCTCGGCATCGCGGTTTCGGCCTACGACCCTGAGGGTCTACCCCTCATTGGCGAGGTGGGAGACCTCGTCGTGACTGCTCCCATGCCGTCAATGCCGCTCTACTTCTGGGGTGACGAGCAGGCTGACAGGTACCGCGAGGCGTACTTTGAGACCTTCCCTGGAGTCTGGCGCCACGGCGACTGGATCACGGTGAGTGAACGTGGTGGAGTGACAGTGCATGGTCGTTCAGACTCCACCATCAACCGCCACGGTGTCCGAATGGGAAGCGCAGACATTCACGCTGCGGTCGAGCGCATGCCCGAGGTACGCGAGGCGCTGGTCATCGGGGCCGAGATGCCCGACGGCACTTACTACATGCCACTGTTCGTCGTGCTTCCAGACCGACTGCTTGACGATGACCTTCGAGCTCGGATCTCGCATCAGATTCAACAGGAATGCTCACGCCGTCACATCCCCGACGAAATCTTGCAGGTGCCTGCGATTCCTCACACCTTGACCGGTAAACGGCTTGAAGTGCCGATTAAGTCACTCCTGCAGGGCAAACCACGCGAGAAGGCCGTCAATCTAGGAGTCGTTGACGACCCGAGTTTGCTCGACTTCTACGTCGAACTGGGCCGTGCTCGCTTGCAGAAAAACTACGTGCGATGACCACTCACCCGAATCGGCACTGTCCCCAAGGTTGGGACTTCGGTTCCCAATTGGGTTGATCGGGACGTGACTGGGTCGTCTGCGCAGGGTTTGACTACGAACCACTTGATCATCCGGCACCGCACTCACACCTCTGGAGAATTCATGAAGTTGCGCGGACAGGAGTCACTGCTCCCCACGACTCACGTGGGGTCATACCCGCGACCCGTCTACATGCAGGGTCGGGTATTCGAACCCGGCCTCCACGCCCCAGAGTTCCCGGGGTTCCGCGAGCGAGAGCTCTACCGCGCCGCGGTCTCAGCAGTGGTGCACGACCAGGAACGAATTGGCCTCGATATTGTCACCGACGGCGGGCAGCACTACGAGAACGAGACCGACTACGAAATCGCTGAGCTCTTCCACTACTTGCCGCATCGCTTGCGCGGCTACCGCCCGTATGGTGATCGCATTCAAGTAGGGCAGTACGACATGCCCATTTGGAAGCCCACGATGTCGTCGCGCATCGAGTGGGAACGGCCGGCATTCAAGCCGGTCATTGAGGCTGTTCAGGATGCCACCACGCTGCCGATGAAGATCAACGTCGGTATCGGCCCGGTTACCATGGCAATTCTCTCGACCGACAATCACTACGGGGGCGACCTACCCGCGGCAGCAATGGATATCGCTGCCGCTTACAACGCCGAGTTCAAGGACATGGCGGCGCGCGGAGTTGATCAGATCCAGTACGCCGAACCACTACCGATCCTGTTCGCACTCCTCGAACCATCGCAATGGATGCTCGATGTCATCAATCGCAGTTGGGAAGGAGTCGAGGCGTACCGAGTGGTGCACATGTGTTACGGCCACGAAGAAGGACAAGCGGCCATGCCCGAAGGCGGACCGATGGGCGACAAGATCTTCCCGTGGGCGTACGGAATCGACTGCGACCAGCTTCACCTCGAAATGGCCAGCCACGGCTTCACCGACACCAAAGTTTTCAGTTCGTGGCCAGCGGACAAGGATCTCGGCATCGGGGTCATTGATGTCAAGAACCTGACGGCCGAGACCCCAGACCAGATCGCCGACTGGATACGTCAAACTATTGCGGTCGTTCCGCCCGAGCGGGTGTGCGTTTCGACGGACTGTTCAGTGGCGTCGTTGCGACGGGTGGTGGCGGGTAAGAAGCTGGCCGCCCTCGTTGAGGGAAGCAACATAGTCCGGTCTGAAATCACCGGATCGCTGTAAGGTTCGAACGTGTCCCCCTCACAAGTCGCCGATCAACCCGCCGTGTGGCGTGGCCACTCACCCCTCGAATCGTTGGGTGAAGGAGTGCACGTGGCTGTGTTGTACGCAGATGAACGTGAGCGGAACGCGCATCTCATTCCTTACCTAGTCGCCGCTTCTCTGGCCGGTAAGGAAAGTATCTGCGTCGCAGCGGACGAGCCCGATGACCTCTCATCACTTCTTGAGAATCGGTCACCGGGTTCGTCCGCTGCACTCGTCGTCCTACCAACTGATGAGACCTACCTTCGCGACGGTCGATTCGCCAGCGACGAGATGGCGGCGTGGCTTGGCGACATGGCGCAGGATGCGCCTCTTGGGACAACGCACCCTGCAACACGCGTCGCCGGCGACATCGACTGGCTTGACCGGTTCGCGGGCGACTCACTCGCCGAATTGCACGCCTACGAGAGCCGTCTTGACGGGTTCGCGTCGTCGTGTCGCCATACGTTCGCGTGTTTCTATAGCCGCGCCACCTTACCTGCGGCTGGAATCATTGATGTGTTTAAGACACATTCGAAAGTCCTCGTGGGTGGTGTGCTCTGGGATAGCCCCTTCTATGAAGGCGCCAGTGCGGCACGATCGGGGCACGAGTGACGCGGCTGGGGAGTGGGACACAGCCACCCGCCACTACCGCTACACAGTCGATGCAAAACGCCTGGCAGGTCCACAACGTGGCGTGTGAGGGCCTGCGCAAGCTCGCTTTGCTCGCGTCGCTCATGACCACACTCGACGAACACGGCATTCTCGAACTCGCGCAATCGGCCGTTCCGGAACTGTCACGTACATCAATGCCGGCAAACTTCTGCATGGTCGGTGGCGGCTGGTGGCCAGCTGAACCTCGTGGCACCTCAACGTTCACCGGTGAAGTAGCGACGCGTCCTGCAGAGCCAGTCGTCACCACAGATGGTGATTTCCTCTTCGCAATCCCCCTCACGACACCATCAGATGTACTGGGACAGATGCTCGTCCAGTTGGGTTCAGCTGAGGAAGCCAACGAGGATCTCTTCGTGCTTCAACTCTTCGGCCAGCAGCTCGGCGCTGCGATTGATAATGCACGCCGCCACGCTCATGAGATGCAGCTCACCGCCGACTTGAAGGTCGTGTCCGATGAATTGCGCTCACTCCTTCGCATGCAGGAGCAACTCAACCGTGTGGCCGCTCAGCATGGAAATGTGGCCAGCGTCGTGCGCGTCGTTGCTGAACTGACCCACTGTCCGGTCGCGGCCGAGGATAACTCCGGGAAAGTGCTGCACAGCGAGGGTGGTTGGACTGTTGACCTCCGTCGACGATCGGCGTCGACACGTAGTCGACTAGTTGAGCGCTTGCGCGGGGAACCGCGGCCGATCCGGGAATGCGACGAGATCATCGCGCTCGCAGATGGTCCGATTGGTGGCTACGTCTTACTCGTGTTGTCAGACGCCAATGCCGCCGCAACCGAAACGCATGTCCGAGTACTGGAATTTGCGACGACCGTGTTGTCCATGATTCTTGCCAAGTCCGCGATCGTGTCCGAAGCCGAACTACGCCTTCGCCGCGACCTCATCGAAGAGTTGCTGCTCGGTTTGTCAGAGCCCATTGCTGAGGCTCGTGCAGAGGCCCTCAGCGTTGACTTGTCTCGTCCTCGCAGAGTCGTCGTCATCGAGCCCCTCAATCCCGGCAAGGTAACCAAGGTTGATGACCGACTGCTCAGGCTCATCCAGCGCGAGTTGAATTCGCAAGGCGACCCAGGGCTAGCCGTTACTCGAGGAACAGGGATTGTGTGCTTGGCACATGACGACCTCGACTGGGAGAGAATCGTTTTGGCCGTCAATGCCGAACGAAGTGGCAAGGGCTACCGCGCGGGGGTCGGCAGCATCTGTCGCAATTCTTCTAATTACCCCATGAGCCTGCGTCATGCTCGACAGTCTCTACGTTTCACTCTGCAGTCTGACGCCCGCCGCGTTATCTGCTTCGACGACCTTGGCGTGTATCGACTTCTCGCTCTGAACGCAGACACCACGGACCTCGACGGTTTCATCGAGCACTGGCTTGGGTCGCTTCTTGAGTATGACTCGGTGCGTTCAACCGAATTGGTTGCAACGTTGACGAGTTACCTTCGCTCGGGCGGCTCACTTGCCGCGACCGCCAGCGACCTCTTCGTGCATCGCAGTACCGTGAAGTATCGCCTTGAGCGCATCAAACTCATATCCAAGCACGACCTGACGAACCCGGAGACTCAGTTCTCTCTTCAACTGGCCTCGCACGCCCTTGAGATTCGCAGGACCATTCAAGATCCGGTGACTGCCGCACCGATCTCACTTGTGTCTGGCTAACTACATCGAACGGCGGAACTGTCCACCCACCTCGAAGAACGCATCGGTGATCTGACCGAGCGAGCAGACGCGCACGGCCTTCATCAACTCGTCGAAGACGTTGCCACCGCTGGTGGCCGCGTGCTGAAGAGCCGCCAACGCAGCCGGAGCCTCAGAGCGGTTGCGCTCGTGGAACGCCGCCAGCCGGCTCAGTTGTGACTGCTTCTCTTCCTCAGTGCCACGAGCCAATTCCAGCGACTGACCGACGCTGTCGTTGACGGTCTCGGCGAGGAAAGTGTTGACCCCCACGATCGGCAGGCTGCCATCGTGCTTGCGGTGTTCATAGAGCATCGACTCGTCCTGAATGCGACCACGCTGGTAGCCGGTCTCCATGGCGCCGAGCACACCACCACGATCAGCGATGCGCTCAAACTCCGCGAGTACGGCTTCTTCAACGAGGTCGGTGAGTTCGTCAACAATGTACGAGCCCTGGAGGGGGTTCTCGTTCATCGAGAGTCCCCACTCCTGATCGATGATCATCTGAATCGCCAACGCGCGTCGCACCGATTGCGCAGAGGGAGTAGTGACGGCCTCGTCATACGCGTTGGTGTGCAGTGAGTTGGCGTTGTCATAGAGCGCGCACAATGCCTGCAACGTCGTGCGAATGTCGTTGAAGTCCATCTCCTGCGCGTGCAGAGAACGGCCAGACGTTTGAATGTGGTACTTCAACTTCTGCGCACGCTCATCTGCTCCGTAGCGATCACGCAAGGCAATCGCCCAGATGCGACGCGCCACTCGACCGATCACCGTGTATTCGGCGTCCATGCCGTTGGAGAAGAAGAACGACATGTTCGGCGCGAAATCATCAATGCTCATGCCGCGCGCGAGGTAGGCCTCGATGTACGTGAATCCGTTAGACAGGGTGAATGCCAACTGACTGATGGGGTTCGCCCCAGCTTCGGCAATGTGATAGCCGCTGATCGACACCGAATAGAAGTTGCGCACGTGGTGGTCGATGAACCACTGCTGAATATCGGCCATCGCACGCAGAGAGAACTCGGTCGAAAAGATGCAGGTGTTCTGACCCTGATCCTCCTTGAGAATGTCGGCTTGCACCGTGCCGCGAACGGTGGCGACAGCACGGCCCGCAATCTGTTGGCGCTCGACATCATCTGGCTCGCGGCCATTGTCAACGACAAACTGTTCCACTTCGCGATCGATGACGGCATTCATGAACATCGCCAGAATCGTTGGGGCAGGACCGTTGATCGTCATCGAGACCGATGTGTTCGGCGAGCACAGGTCGAATCCTGCGTAGAGGTCGCGCATGTCGTCGAGAGTTGCGATCGAGACACCCGATGTTCCGACCTTGCCATAGACGTCGGGGCGAGCGGCCGGGTCGCGGCCGTAGAGCGTCACTGAGTCGAATGCAGTCGACAGCCGCGTCGCCGGTTGACCTTCCGAGAGCAGGTGGAAGCGACGGTTCGTGCGCGCCGCGTCGCCTTCGCCGGCGAACATGCGGGCCGGAGTTTCGGCATCACGCTTGAAGGGGAAGACTCCGGCGGTGAACGGGAAGCGTCCGGGAACTCCCTCTTCCCTCAAGAAGCGCAGCAGTTCGCCGTCATCGCCTTCGCGTGGGAGAGCCACACGCGAGACGCGCGATCCCGAGAGGGTCGTACGAGCGAGCGCAGTGCGAATTTCCTTATCACGCACGGTGTACACCAACTCGTCGCCCGTGTAGGTGGCGCGAATCTCGGGCCAGTCGCGCAGCAACTCCACCGAACTATCCGACAGCTGCGCTTCGCACTCGATCGCCAATGTCTCAACGGCCGCGGCCGCATCGGTCTGACCTGCCTCAACAAGTAGCGAACACGTGGCTACAAGTTGCTGACGCGTGCGTGCTACCGGCACCTGAATTGCCGTCTCTGTGTGATAGTCGCGCACCGCGGCGGCGACATCAGCGAGGTAGCGCTCACGGCCGCGCGGAATCACGGCGGTGAGTTGCGATGACGTGCGACCTTCGACCACAGGAAGGACGGGGTCGAAGGGCACCAGGCCCTTCTCGGAAAGCAGGTCCCGCAGGTACTGGTAGAGAGCAGTCACACCATCGTCGTCAAACCGTGCCGCACTAGTTCCGTACACCGGCATGGCATCCCACGGCGTACCGAAGGCCTGCCGATTACGTACGAGTTGGCGCGACACATCGCGCAGCGCGTCTTCAGCGCCGCGCCGCTCAAACTTGTTGATGGCCACCGCATCGGCAAAGTCGAGCATGTCGATCTTTTCGAGTTGTGACGCGGCGCCAAACTCAGGCGTCATCACATACAGGCCAACGTCAACGTGCGAAACGATGCCCGTGTCGCCCTGGCCGATACCCGGGGTTTCAATGATGACCAGATCGAATCCAGCTGCCGCACATGCCGCCGTCATGTCGTCAAGGCCCGGAGGCAGTTGGCCGCCCGAAGCGCGGGTCGCCAGAGAACGGAAGAACACGACATCGGGATCCAGTGAGTTCATGCGGATGCGGTCGCCGAGCAATGCCCCTCCCCCGCGAAGCCGCGTGGGATCGATGGCAAGTACGGCGATGCGCAACTTGTCTTGCGAATCGCGC
>CAIYMF010000265.1 GCA_903927265.1 uncultured bacterium
GTAAAAGATATCATCATAAAGCGCAGCGTAAGATTATGGTTACGCTAAAAGAAGTGGATCCTAATGCGCGATTACGAGCTTTGGAAGAGAAGATCTGGACCTGGGATTTAAACAGTTTAAACACGAGGCCTTTGTCGCCTATTGGATTCCGCTGGCGGTCGTGGCGCTGGCATGGCGTGGCCGTTCAGGATGGGCGCAGGGACGACAACTCTGGTTCTTGCTGTTGCCCCTAGTTTCCGCGGTGGCGGTCGTCGCACTGCACAGCCAGTCGGCAGCGGTCCTGCAGGTATCGGCGCTCCACCTGAGGCCCGACGTTGAAGGCGGGACCATCACGATTCAGTTCGGGCAGTCCTTGGGGTCGGCGGTCGCCCGGGCGTCGGCTGCGCTCGAGACCAATTGGCCCTTGGCCGTCCTCGCTCTTCTCGTGTGCGCTGGCCCGGCACTCGTCATGGCCGTCTTCTATGTGGTCGCGCGTGCCGGCCAACTCACCGCGGGCGAACTGGTTGCCGTCGCTGCTTCAGTGGTGTCACCGCTTGTGCTGCTCGTGATCGCTACCGACCTCAGTCGGTTCATGGTTGTCACCAACGTGGTTGTCCTGTTGGTCCTCCTGCTGCTGGAATCTCGGTCCCGTGCCGCGCCGCGGGTTACCCGCACACTCTCAGTGGTCGTTGTGTTCGTGTGCGTGCTCAGCCTGGTGGCTCCCCTCGTCTATGTGGATGAGGAGGCCGCGACGCTGTGGCGGTTCGGTCCGATGGCGGTGGGACTTTCGGAGGGGTCGGGGATCGACGCTGAGCCGGTTTCCGCATCGACGGGTATCCTCGGCGGGTGACCCCCTCAACCCCTCGTGGCGCCAGTGTGTTCGATGCCCTGGAGCAACTGCTTCCGTTCGTCACCAAGCCGATCCAGTATGTCGGCGGTGAGGTGAATGCCGTCGTCAAGGAGTGGGACGACGTGGAGGTGCGCTGGGCGATCATGTACCCGGATGCCTACGAGGTCGGTGCGCCCAACCAGGGCGTGCAGATCCTGTACGAAGTCCTCAATGAGCGAGATGACGCGCTGGCGGAGCGCACCTACTCGGTGTGGCCGGACCTCGAGGCGTTGATGCGTGAGCACGCGGTGCCGCAGTTCACCGTCGACGCACACCGCGCCGTGGGTGACTTCGATGTCTTCGGACTCTCGTTCAGCACCGAGCTTGGTTACACGAACATGCTCACCGCCATCGATCTGGCCGGGGTACCGCTCCTTGCCGTCGATCGTGACGAATCGCACCCCGTGATCGTGGCGGGCGGGCATGCGGCCTTCAACCCCGAGCCGATCTCCGACTTCATCGACGCTGCCGTGCTGGGTGACGGCGAGGAAGCCGTCCTGCTCATCACCGACATCGTTCGCGACTGGAAGCGCGAAGGCCGGCCCGGCGGGCGCGAGGAACTGCTCCTCCGGCTGGCCCTCACCGGCTCCATCTATGTCCCGCGCTTCTACGACGTCGACTACCTCGAGGACGGCCGCATCCAGCGGGTCGCACCGAACCGGCCCGACGTGCCGTGGCGCGTGCGCAAGCACACGCTGATGAACCTCGACGACTGGGCGTACCCCAAGAAC
>CAIYMF010000266.1 GCA_903927265.1 uncultured bacterium
GACGTAGCCACCAGCACACCAACCGCAAGCACTCCGGCCAACACGGCTACGCTCGCGGCCGTGACCACAGCGCGAGTAGAGCCGAAATGGCCGTGGGCTGACATCGTGCTCCTCATTCAATCCGTAACTACGGGATTCTCAGGTTCACACCACAATGCCGAATCGCCAAGCCCCACCTAGGGAAATCCCTAGGTCGGGATGCGCAAGGCCACCTTGGCACCGGTCTGAGACGAGGTCAGGCTCCACTTTCCACCGGTGATGCGGCTCATCCAGCTGCTGCCGATTCCCTGGCCTTCCGATCCCGATGCGCCACCGCCGTCATCATCAACAGCGATCTCGATTGCCTCGGCATTCTGTCGGCACCGCACGGTGACTCGGCTGGCGTGGCCATGCCGCACCGCGTTGGTCACGCATTCTTCGACAGCTTCCGCCGCCGTTCGCCAGGCCACATCGGGTTCAAGAATGTCCGGTGCCTCGATCGTCACCTCCGCAATTCCTTGCCAGGCGAGGGCGATCTGCTCGAATCGCTCGCGGGGAGGTGGGCCGAGTGGAAACGTTGTCGTCGTGGATGCCATCTCCAACGCATCGCGTGCCTGCTGCAGGGCCTCGTCAGCACGCTCCTGATCACCGCGAGCAGCCGCCTGTTCCAACTGCAACGAGGCTGCCAGCAGTCGCGCCTGCACGGTGTTGTGCAAGAAGGCAGCGGCATCCGACTCGACTTGGCGGCGGTGCAGCTCACCGAGGTGCGCATCCCACGTGGGTTGAGCGATACCCGCGCGCAGGTCTTGCAAAGTTGCCCGGCGGTCGGTGACGACGGCGTTCGCAGCAGCTCCGAGCAAGAATGCAAGCGGAACACCCAGCGCCATCAGGAAGTTCACCGACGCTCGTTGCGTCTGACCGGTTGCCCACTCGACCGTGGCGACTGCGGCCGGTGCCGGAATGAGCAATAACAACACGTACATCGCGCTGTTCCAGGTCAGGCGATGCCTGGATCCCGCGCTGGTGAACAGCACCACGATGAACGCCACCAACACACTGGCGATCGCACCGCTATAGAAGCCCGTGGGCCAGCCCCAACGGACAACGGAGTTTCCGATCAGCAACAGCGTCATGAGGGGCAAGGCGCGGCGCCATGGAATCGGTGTACTCACGACTCGTCGCACGAATGTGCCAAAACTCCTCGGCGCCTCCATCACCGGTGAACGCTCAAACCAAAACTCGTGACTCAGCGGACGTAGACGCTCTTCGATCGCGTCCTGCACCAGCAGCGCCAGACGCGCATGGTCGGCAACGCCGGTGCCTGTTGCGAGCGCCGTGGCGATCGTGGCGGTCGACTCGGCGATGCGTGCGGTCGTCTGGGTTGTCTGGTGCGTCATCTGCGCGGAATCGACCAAACGCAATTGCAACTCGTGCGTCGCGAGTTCCTCAACAAGGTCGTTGACCGATTCTCGGTACCGGTCATTCGCGCCCAACGCGGCACCGAGGATCACTAGCCAGATTGCGAAGATGATCGCCGACGAGAGGATGCGTACAGGGATGGATGCGGTGGTAGACAGCCCCCACACCCCTGGCAGGAATGCGACAGCGACACCGCGCATTGCGCCCGCGATGACGGCGACAACAATCACCGTGAGTCGAGTGCTCAGCGCGGTGAAGTCGCGTCGCACGAGCACGAAGTTGCCGATCACCAACACCACACCAAGAGCAAGTTGGGCGAGCACACCAATGGCCAGCCACGCCATGACGTCGGGAACCGAGCCGAACGGATTGTGCGTAGCAGTGAACGTGGCGATGATTCCGATGGGAATGCTCAGCAGGAATGCGTCAAGTCCGATGGAGCGAGGATTTCCCAAGAGCGAGACAAAGCGAGAGTCGCGCATTAGCGCTCCGACTCGGGAATCTTGCCTGCCAATTCGAGATAGGCGCGGGCCAGTTGTACCCGCTGATTCGTCGAACTGTCGCGCGGTACGTCGAGTACCTCACTGAGCCTGCTGATCGTCTGCTCGACCGCCTTGACACTCACCTGCCGCTCTTCGGCGATCGCTTGGCTACTCATGCCGTCGGCCACCAGACGAAGCACGTCGATCTGGCCCTCGGTCAGTGCTGGAAGAGTAGACGGCGCAGCTGAGCGAAAGACCAATGGCGTGCGAGCCGCGAGGAGAACTTGAGCGACGATCTCCGAGAAGTCACTGATATCAGCCTTGCTGAGGTAGGCAGTACCTCGTGGAGGAGTGACCATGCCCGGCGCGATCAGTCGAGGGTCGCGGTAGGTCGACAACATGACGAGGCCAATTTCGGGTTGACGAATGCGCAGCGCATGCGCGAGATCAACGCCGGTAGGACCGATTCCGAGGTCGAGATCGAGCAGGGCCACGTCGGGCGTCGTGTCGCGCTGGAGATCGAGAGCCTCACGTGCCGTCGTGGCGCGTCCGACTACCCGCACGCGCTGGTATTCCAAAGCGCTGACGAGGCTCGCGAGGGTGAACGAGTCGTTTTCCACCACGAGTGCACGGACTCCGGTCATGGTGACCCCTCCCTAGTTGGTGCTTCACAGTGACGTGTGTGCGCGTGCGGTGCAAATGTGGGGTCGGGAAAACCCTAGGACGGGCACGCCCGTTGGGCTAATGGCGCCCCCACGAGTGACGTTCGGCCGGTTCGCGGCGCGCAATACGAGCGTAGATTCAAATCGGTGGCCCTAGTCGGGGTCCGCGCAGCGAGGAGTGGCATTCCAATGAATGCGAACGCACGTCGTGTGGCGACGTCAGGATTGGCACTGACCGTTCTCGTGGCACTCGCGGCCTGCACGAACAGCGCGACGGTCACGTATCCCACCCCCCCGGGGGCCCCCTCGCCGAATGCGACCTCCGCGCTGCAACCCAATGGCCGCCAACTCACTCCGGCCGGTACACAGGTGACGCTTGGCAACTACCCCACGGGCGGAGCAGTCAGCGATGACGGCCGTTGGCTGTGGACTATCTCCGCTGGACTGAGTTCCAACGACATCCGGATCGTCGACACATCCAGCGGCACGGTGTGCCAGACCATCGACATTCCTGGGGCGAGCGGTGGGGTGGCCATCGACTCAGCCCACCATCTCGCATACGTAGCGGGTCTTCCGAATTCGCGCTGGCAGCCGTCGAAGAACGGTCTTCCGGGCATCCAGGGCGACGTGGTGTTTGTCTACCGCTGGACTGACACCTGCGGCCAAGCGACGCTCGATCGAATGATTTCGGTAAAGCCGCAACCCAATGCCCCGGCGATTCAGGCATATCCGCCGCCGCGGGCCGGAACAACCGCCGGCTCACTGTCATGGCCACAGAAACTGGCGGTGTCTCCTGACGGATCGCGCCTCGTTGTGCCACTCAATCTCGCCAACAGTGCAGCAATCGTCGACCTCAACAACTCCTCGGCAGTGAGTTACATCGCGACCGGTAGTTATCCATTCGGTGCCGCGATCGCTGCCGGCAACACAGTCGCTGTCGTCACCAATGAGGCCGCGGGAACTCTGTCAGTTCTTGATCTCACGAAAGGGACGAAGACCACCGACATCGCGGTCGGACCACCGTTGAGCCACCCGCAGGGTGTGGTGATCGACCGCGCGGGAACAACTGCGTACGTCGCGTTGTCGGCGAGTGACCAAGTAGTGGTCGTCGACCTCGCAGAGTTGAAGGTCGAGCGCACCATCTCCGTGAGTCGTCCCGCGGGACTTGGCACCAAGCCAGTGTCTGTTGCCCTCACGCCCGATGAGTCACGCCTCATTGTTGCCGAGTCGGGGGCCGACGAGTTGGCGGTTATCTCCATCGGAGGTGCCGCAGCCAAGCCCACCGACTGGACCGTCATCGGCCACATTCCGACCGCTGCGCAACCTCAGGCAGTGCTCACATCGGCGGCCAACGGATCAACGCCAGCCCGCGTTCTCTACGTCGCGGCTGAAGGCATGGGCATCGGAGCGAATCCGTTGGGCACCAATCCCGTGCTGCCCAACGATCCGATCTTCTGGGCCTTCACATCGGTAGCGCCCACGACCGACGTCTTTAACGGATTCCAGTACGGCGGCCTGATGGTGACCGGTCAAGCGGGCATTCTTCCCGTTCCGACCGACGCCGAATTGGCGGTGATGTCGCCGGATGCGTCGGCCCAACTGATTCCTTCGAACTCGACACCCGCGCCCGCCGACACCGTGTTGCGCGCCGATGGACCGATCAAGCATGTGTTCTTCATCGTGCGCGAGAACCGCAGTTACGACCAACTGCTCGGAGATGTCGCGGCCGGCAACGGCGATCCGAAGCTCACTGTCTTCGGCTCCGCCGTCACACCGAATCTGCACTCGCTCGTGGCTCGATTCCCGTTGCTCGACAACGTGTACGCCAACTCCGAGGCCTCTGTTCAGGGTCACTATTTGACCGCAGCAGCCAGCGTTCCGGACTACGTCTCGCGTAACTGGGTACAGCAATATGCCGGTCGCGGGCGACCCAATGATTTCGGAACTTTCGCTGTGTCGTGGCCTGGTAACGGACTGCTCTTTACCCAGGCCGACAAGCAGTCGGTCGATTACTTCAACTACGGCGAAGGCTTCATCGGCGGGTACACGTCGATTCCCGACCGTGACCGCACCCCCGCCATTGCGGCGCAAATCGCTGCCGTGGAAGCGAATTCCGATCTCGGCCCGCCATTCGGAGGTTGCTATCCGTCGGACATGCTGATCGGAAACGCGCAGAACGCGACTACAGCCAACCCGCTGGGTAGCGAGGTGTTTGACTCGAGCATGCCTGCTGGAGCACCGGCCGGTTCGTTCTCTCACGTCGACTGCTTCCGACAGCGCTTTGCCAAGCAAGTGGCGTCGAACTCAGTACCGACGCTGAACTACCTCACACTCACAAGTGACCACACACGTGGAACCCAACCGAACTACCCGACTCCGACCGCGATGGTAGCCGACAGCGATCTCGCAATCGGGCAGATTCTCGACACGATTTCGCATTCGCCGATCTGGTCGTCGTCGGCGGTCTTCATCGTCGAGGACGACTCACAAGATGGTGCCGACCACGTGAACGCACACCGCATTCCTGTTGCAGTCGTGAGCCCCTACGCCAAGAAGGGCGTAGTGCTGCACACACGCTACGACTTGCTGTCGGTGGTGCGATCGGTGGAGTTGCTCGCCGGGCTCAAGCCGCTCGGACTTGGCGACGGGCTCGCAGTTCCGATGTACGACGTGTTCGCACCCACGGCGGTCAATTCCGAGCCCATCGACGCGTTGCCGGTCACAGTCAATCTGCTCGAACGCAACACCGCGTCGTCACCCGATGCCGAGTGGTCGATGTCGCTGTCGCTAGGCGTTCCAGATCAGGTCGGTCAAGCGACACTCGACGAGATCATCTGGCACTCGGTGCACGGTGCGGGGTCAGTGGCACCGCCAGCGGGGCCGGGAGCAGTGGGTGAAGACGAAGGTGAGGCGGCGTTTATCGCGGCGGGTGCCGAGTGAGCGATTCTCTGGGCAAATAGCCACGTTGAACGTGCGGAATTGCCCAGAGAATCCGAAGTCGCGCATGACTGGCCATCGACTCAGGCGACCACCAAGAACTGGCCCATGAGTCCGCCGTCTTCGTGGTTGGCCATGTGGCAGTGGTACATGAAGGGGTGCATGTCACTGGCGAAGTCGTCGAACTTCGCCACGAACGTGACCGACTCATTAGGAAGGATCGCGAAGGTGTCCTTCCAGCCCTTCTCGTAATCGGCCACGTCACCGGTTGAACGCGAAACGATCGCGAACTGCACATCGTGAATATGGAACGAGTGGCCGAACACGAAGTCGTTGGTGATGGTCCACTTCTCGACCGTGTCGAGTTTCACGGTCTGATTGATGGTGTCCATCGAGTAGCCCTTGTTGTCGAATGTGAAGGGGGTTCCAGGACCTTCATCAGTGATCGCGATGGTGCGACTGTTCGTGGCGTCAGCTTCGGTCCACAGAGTGTGGGAAGCGAGTGTTGCAGGCAGTGACGTCACGGCCTTGTCCGTCGCGGCGGCGACGGTGATGCTCAGCAATTCGAAGGTCGTGTTGTTCAGCAGGCTGCCGAACTCCCCTGACGTTGCCGGCTCGGAACCACCGGCGCCAAAGGGCATGCCCGAGTTGAGCGCCTGCAGAGGGAGTTGAGTACCGACAGGGTCCTTCGACAGGTCGATGACGATTTCGTACCGTTCACCCGGCGACATTCGAACTTGGGTGACCGGCAGTGGTGCATTCAACAAGCCGCCGTCAGTTCCGATCACGTAAAACGTGCGGCCGTCGAGCGCGACGTTGTAGTAGCGCTCGGTCTCGGCGTTGAGAATGCGCAGTCGCACCATTTGCGCCGGCAGACTCACCTCAGCGTTCATGACACCGTTGGCGAGCAGGTAGTCGCCGTACGCGGTGGTCATATCGAATTCGTTTGTCGACGTGAAGCGACGACTGGTGAGCACCAGCGGAATGTCGTCGACGCCATAGGTACGCGGAAGTGCGAGGGCCAACTCTTCGTCATCTTCGACGATGATGAATCCGCCCGCCCCGAGAGTCAGCTGCTTCAGCGTCGTTTCGTGCATATGCGGGTGGTACCAGTAGGTGGCCGCGTTGTTCTTCACTTCGAACTGCGGCGACCACGTTTCACCCGCCGCGATCACTTGATGCGGACCACCATCCATCTCGGCGGGGATGTGCATTCCGTGCCAGTGCGTCGTGGTCTCCTCGGACAGACCGTTCTTCACGTTGAGTGTGACCTGCTCGCCCTTCTTCATCAGAAGAGTGGGCCCCCAGAAGTCAGCACCGTTGTAGCCATACGTCGGGGTCTTCGCACCCGACATGTACTGAACGCTGTTCGCCGCCAGCGACAAGTCGAAGGTTGTCCCGGTGAGCAGTGGTGGAATCACCAGCGGATTATGAGAGCCCGTCGTCGAGGAACTGGCAGAACCAGAGGCCGTCGCCGACGAGGTGGTACCAGTACCGCTTCCAGTGGAGCAGGCGGCAAGGCCCAGTGCAGTGAGGCCCAGGAGGAAACCGCGGCGACTCACCGCAGCAGAGCCCAGACTCTCGATCACATTGCGCGCTTCGCTCACTGGTACTCCTCATGGTTGGCTCCGACTGTTCGCCACCACAAACTACGCCCTAAACTTTGGCATGTGCCTAGTAATCACCTGAGAGAATGCTGTGAGTAATGCAGCGCCTGTCCATTGGGCGCCGGGTCGCTAGCGTGGACGTTGTGGACGAACCCGACCCGCAGAATCGTCGCGGTCGCCCCCGGCTGCGCTCGGATGATGTGATTCTTGCGGCCGCACTGAAGGCCTTCGCTGAGGCGGGGTTCCAGGCCATGTCGGTGCGTGCGCTTTCAGCGAGTCTGGGTCTGAGCCACGAAGCTGTGGGTCAGCGCTTCGGCTCAAAACTCGACCTGTTCCACGCAACGATCGAGTACGGAATGACGCAGTTACACGCCTCGCTGGAAGCTGCCGTGCATGAGCCCGCGGTTCCAGTCAACGACCTCGCCCTGCTGCGCGAATTGCTGCGCGCCTTCATGATCGGCGCTACGGCCAATCCCGAACTCGGGCGCATCATCAACCAGGAGAGCCTGACTGCTTCCGAGCGCCTCGACTTCATAGTGGAGCGGGCGGTGGAGCCGGGCGTGCGGCCGCTTCAAGAACTCCTCACTCGCTTGGCCGACGACGGTCATATTCGGCGAACCACTGCACGCGAGGTCTTCTTTCTCGCTCAGGCCGGAGCTGCGCCGTTCACTTTGGTGGGACTGTCGTCAGCGTTCGACAACGTCGATGGCCCATTCCACGCAGAAGGCCACATCGAGCAGGTAGCTGACCTCATTGTCGGGGGGCTGACGATCCGCCACACCTCTGGAGGCTGAGTGCCAGAACGCTCCATTCTCTGGGCAAATAGCCACGTTTAACGTGCGGAATTGCCCAGAGAATGTAACTTCCACGCAGCAAAAAGCTCCCAGTGCCCAACCGTGTGGCTGGGCTCTGGGAGCTCTGGCGGTGGCGGTGGGATTTGAACCCACGGAGGCTTGCACCTCACACGCTTTCGAGGCGTGCTCCTTCGGCCGCTCGGACACGCCACCGCGCACGAGGCTACCCGATCCGCGCGAACGTCGGCAGTGCGACCCTGCTGTCGTTAGTCGGCGCGATGCTCGGCAAAGAAGTCGGCGAGCAGTGCCCCGCACTCGGAATCGAGCACGCCAGCAACGACTTCCGGACGATGGTTGAGGCGACGATCGCGCACGACATCCCAGAGCGATCCGACCGCGCCAGCCTTGGGGTCGAAGGCGCCGAACACCACACGATCGACTCGCGCGAGCACGGCCGCACCCGCGCACATCGTGCATGGTTCCAGCGTGACGACGAGGCTGCATCCATCAAGCCGCCACTGACCCCGGGTCTGTGCGGCTTCGCGCAGTGCCACAACTTCTGCATGCGCCGTGGGATCGCCATCAGCTTCACGCCGATTGCGACCGCGACCGATGACCGCTCCGTCAGCGTCGATGACAACAGCGCCGATCGGAACGTCTGCGGTGAGTAACGCAGCGCGCGCTTCGTCGAGCGCGATGAGCATGGCGGCGCTATCGAGCGCTGAGGGTTTCATATCGAACGTGTCAGCCGAGCGATGACGTGGCGGCGTTGTACTGGTCGCCGAAGCCGATGCGACTGGCGATGGTTGAGAGCGCTTCTTCCGGGTAGAGCTCAAGATCGCCGCACAGCAGATCGATCTCATCGGCGCTGACGCCGAGGTCGGCAAGGATTGCGAGATCGCCGGCCGGAACGCCTTCCTCGTCGTCGTCGTCCTCGTCGTCGGGCAAGTCAATTTCGAGCAGCACGAGTGCCTGCGCAGCAAGCGGCCAGTCGAGGGAGGCGAGTTCATCGGAAACGAGCACGCGCGGTTCGGCTCCGAATACGCGCACGATGAGGAAGAACTCTTCGGCGACAGAAACGAGCGCCAGCGAGCCGCCTTCACCGGGCTGGCTGCGCAAGGCGTTGATAATCGAGTCGAGCGATTCCGAGGATCGGGGCGTCAACGATTCAACTTGCCACATGCCTTCTTCACGCCAGGCGATGATGGCTGAGTCGACCGCATTGTCTTCCACGTACCGATCGTGTCACGTTGTGAGTGCTCGTGGCCAGAAATCGGCCATCCGGGCATGTGTAATCGACCACCCCGGTAGGTTCTTCCCATGCACATTCATGTTGCCGAACACCCACTCATTTCCCAGAAGCTGACCGCGCTGCGCGATGAGCGCACCGACAGCATCGCCTTTCGGGCGCTCACCGACGAGCTCGTCATTTTGCTCAGTTACGAGGCCACGCGCGGGCTGCGCACGGTTCCGTGCGAGGTGGTGACTCCCGTCGCCCCGGCTTCTGGTGTCGATCTCGCGTCGCCCATGCCGCTGGTGGTTCCGATTCTGCGGGCGGGCCTCGGAATGCTGGCGGGCATGATGCGGCTGCTTCCGAATGCCGAAGTCGGTTTCCTCGGCATGGTGCGCAACCACGAATCCCTCGTCGCGACCACCTATGCCGAGCGGCTTCCTAATGACCTCTCCGGACGCCAGTGCTTCGTGCTCGACCCCATGCTCGCGACCGGTGGAACGCTTGTCGCCGCGATCGAGTTGCTGTTCGCGCGCGGGGCAACCGACGTCACGGCGATCTGTCTGTTGGCCGCGCCTGAGGGAATCCGGCGCGTACAGGATTCGTTCGGTGACCGCGTTGACGTCACCATCGTCACAGCAGGCCTCGACGAGAAACTGACCGATCGCGGATACATCTACCCTGGACTCGGCGACGCGGGCGACCGACTCTTCGGCTCCGCTGGGTACTGAAAACGGCGTAGCTGGGGTAAGAAGACTGCGCCTATGCGTGCTGAGTGTCCCCCCATGCGGATGGGAATGAGGAATTGGGGAGCGGATGGGGAGCGGGTGCGGAGCCCCTAGGGTGGGCCAATGATCGTTCTGCCGGGCAGTCGCCGAGTACGCAGCACCCTCCGTCCCGACGGATTCCATGGGCAGCACGCCACGCCCCCGTACTTCGAGGGGTGGTACGTCAAACTCGTCTCGGCCGACCGATCCACTCGACTGGCCGTCATTCCCGGAGTGTTCATGGGGCAATCAGGTGAACACGGCGCAATCGACGAAGCGTTTGTTCAGGTGCTCGATGGCGCCACCGGCCGCAGTTGGTACCACCGCTACGACGCCTCGGAATTTCACGCCGACGCCGATCGATTTGATGTCACCATCGGCGGCAACCACTTCGACAGCAGCGGCTTCACGCTCGACCTTCCCAATCTGACTGGTCGCGTTGATGTCACGACCCCACTCGATCCGTGGCCGATCACCGTGCGATCGCCCGGCGTCATGGGCTGGTACGCGTGGATGCCGTTCATGGAGTGCTACCACGGCGTGTGCTCCTTCGGACATTCTCTGAGCGGCGAACTCGAACTCGATGGCGTCTCGCATTCACTCAACGATGGACGCGGCTACATCGAAAAGGACTGGGGCCAGGCGTTTCCGGCCGGGTACGTCTGGATGCACAGCAACCACTTCACCTCACCTGACACCTCTCTCATGGGATCGATCGCACTGATTCCGTGGCTGCGTTCGGAGTTCCGAGGCTTCCTTGTCGGTATCAAGCACGAAGGCCAACTGCACACCTTCGCCACCTACAACGGAGCTAAGACCACATTGCTCGAAATCGACGACGAGCAAGTGCGGTGGTCACTGCGCGCACGCAACGCAACCGCGCTGCACCTGGTTGCCGAGCGCGTGCAAGGCACGCTTCTGCACGCGCCGATTCGCACCGAGATGCATCGTCGCGTTGAAGAGACGCTCGACGCGTCGGTCGGAATTCGCTTGATCGATCCGCACGGGAAAGTACTGCTCGACGACATCGGTCACGTGGCCGGACTTGAAGTGCACGGCGATACCGAGAGGCTGCTCGCCACCACCGGCCGGTAACTCGCCCTTCAATTTTTCTCGGCGATTTTTCTCGGTGATTTTTCTCGGTGATTTTTCTCGGCGATTCCTACGTTCACGCATGTAAAAAGGGCGGCTTTACCTGCTTGGACGTAGGAATCGCGCGGGATAGAGGGCGGGACTAACGCGCGGGATAGAGGGCGGGACTAACGCGCGGGATAGAGGGCGGGACTAACGCGCGGGACTAACTCGCGGGACTAACTCGCGGGCATGGCGGCGTGCACGAGGTCGAGCGCCGTCGCGACGGAATGCGAATGCTGAAAACTCATCGGAAGTTCCGCGACATCCATTCGCCCGGAAACTACTGCCGCGAAGTCGCTCACCATGTCTGATCGCGGATCACTCGGAGCAAACCTCAACTCATTGCGCACCGAGCCATCGGCAGCGCGCAACGTCAGCACCGTTCCGCCATCAGATTCCGGTGAATTGCTGAAACAAGGCTCACTCGTTTCACCACTGCCGGTGGTTCCGATCAGCGAACCCCACCTTCGTTCGGGCCCGGTGAAACCACCGGAAACCGACGCGGTCGCTCCGTGCGCCCAGGTGAGAATCGCGCGCGATGAAATGTCGGCGCCCTGCTCACTGAACATCGCCTCTTCGACTACAGCCGACACTGGCGCAGCGTCGTCATACAACGACACGGCAAACGAAATCGCGTAACACATCACGTCGTAGGCGGCACCGCCTCCGCGTGACGCATCGAGTCGGTAGTTACCCTCCAGTTGCCCATCGAAGACGAACCCTGAATCAACGGACTGCACCGTTCCGAAATCACCGGCACGCACGCGCGCGATCAGTTCGCGGTGACGCGGATGCCAGCGATACCAGAATCCCTCAAGCATGTGACGATCCGTTTCGCGTGCTACAGCCTGCATGCGTTCAACCTCAGCAACATTCAAACCCAGCGGCTTCTCGCACAACACATGCTTGCCCGCGCGTAACGCCATCTCGGTGATCGGAGCATGCAGATCGTTCGACAACGCGACATACACGGCATCAATCTCGGGGTCATCCATCATCGACTCGTAACTGGGATGCACGCGCCCCTCGGGCATCAGCGCAGCCGACCGCAGCGGGTCTTTGGAAGCCACGGCGTGCAACACCACATGGGGATTCGCATGCATGATGGGCGCCATCACCCACGTGGCAAAACCACCAGCGCCAGCGAAACCAATACGTACCGGGTCACTCACGTCGAACTCCAGAACTTTAGAGAGCGGAACCGAAACCGGGGTTTACCGGCGTCGGGTACGGCGGCACCGTGGGGGGCTGCGAACACGTGTTGGTGAGCTTCTCCCCCGCGAGAAGACGCTGGAACCAACTACCCGCGACCGTACCGCCCATCTCGCCCATGTGATTGTGACCCTGACCACCGAGCCACACCGACGTGAGGTTCGATCCCGCGGCGCACCACTTCTGTTCGAGCAGCGCGGTCGTATTCGGAATCACCACCTGGTCGGCAGTGCCCTGAATGATCAACACCGGAAGATCGGTGATCGGCGCGGGCGTTTGCGCAGCGAGTGCCGCCTTCCACTCGGGATTATCGATCGGGTTGATACTGAAATACGTGCGGCCAATGTTCTGACGCACCAGTCCACCGAGGGCTGCAGTCATGAGGCAGTCAGTGGCAAGACCCTCCGTCGAATTGATCTGATCCGGCGCAATCACGGCCGACAGCGGAAGGTTCGGGTACTGCGACGGCCAGCCGTACGCAACCTCCGGGCCGATTACCCAGGCAACCGTTTCATCCCACTGCTCGTCAACCAACGGGACGAGTTCGGCGGCCGGCGCCGCCGCCGCAACCGCCACGAGGTTCAACTCCGGCGCCAGATTCTTCGCCAGATCACCCGTCCACAGTGCTGACTGCCCGCCTTGCGAGTGGCCGTAGACCATCCACGTCGAGCTGGCCCCTGAGTCCTTGAACTCGCGTGCGGCTCGCACCGAGTTCACCACGTCGTTCGCCTCAGCCTGACCCACGAGGTACTGCGAGATACCCGGAGTTCCAAGACCTGCGTAGTCGGTGGCGACAATCACATAGCCGAAGCTGATCATCTGCAACATCCACGGTTCAGTGAGCTGACTGCTGATCGGCTCGTCGCGACGCGATGGAGCGCATGCATCGCCCAGACCGACGGTCGGGTGCGCCCATGCCACCACGGGCCGACCACCGGCAGGCGCCGGGCTGTCGGGAATGAGCAGCATGCCGCTGCTGACGGTCGGTGAACCGTCGCCTTTCTGCGAGACATAAAGAATGCGGAAGGTTGAGGCTCCCGTCAGAGTCGCACCGAGAGGTTCCGAACGCAGCAGCGTGCCGGGCTTCGTTGACGGAAGCGGGTCGGGCGGTGTGTAGAACGGATCGAGCGCCTCTTGTCGCTGATCGGCCTGCGTTCGCGATCCGAGGAATCGTGCCACCTGCGAGGTGACTGCGACGAGGACAAGGGCGAGTACTACGAGACCGAGGACTTTCCACCACTTCATACCTGCAGTGTCTACCCCGCCTCACCTACCTGTCAGCATCTCGCGCATCCGTGCGACCTCACGCCGTAACGTTTCGCCCATGACTGTCGACCCGCAAGCAGATCCCAAGCCCGAACGCGGCGGCGCCTACGAGTACCGCGGAAGGGTGCGCCCCGAGTACGCGCCCCAACGCGATGGCGATCCGGATCCGGGTGAAATCGTGTGGGCGTGGGTTCCCTATCAGGAGGATCCCAACGTCGGCAAGGACCGGCCAATCGTGCTGGTCGGACATGCCCTCGATTCCGAAGGTGACTTCGTCGCGTTCATGTTGTCGAGCAAAGACCGCACCGGCTACCCCGGCTGGATCGGAATCGGCGCTGGCGCATGGGATGGCGAGCATCGCCAATCGTGGGTACGAGTCGATCGACCGATGGCGATTGCGGCCGATGCGGTGCGACGTGAGGGGGCGGCCCTCACCCCGGAGCAGTTTCTCGCAGTTGCCCAGCAGGCGGTCGAGAC
>CAIYMF010000267.1 GCA_903927265.1 uncultured bacterium
GGCCACCCCGGTCACGAGGCAGCGGTCAAGCAGATGCGCGACTTCGGCGGCATGGTGTCGTTCCGAGTTACCGGCGGCGAAGCGGCGGCACTCGAGGTGTGCTCGCGCACGAAACTGTTCACCTTGGGCGAATCACTCGGCGGCGTCGAGTCACTGATCGAACACCCTCACCGCATGACGCACGCATCGGCGGCCGGAAGTCCGCTCGAGGTGTTCGACGACTTGGTGCGACTGAGTGTCGGAATCGAGACGGCCGACGATTTGGTGGCCGACCTCGAGCAGGCGCTGCGCTGATTCACGGCGATGACTCTCATCGCGTGTGTCGACGTCGGTTCGACGTTCACTAAGGGGCTGTTGGTCGACAGTGCGGGCACGATGCTGGCGGCTGCTGATCACCGCACCACCAGTGATACCGACGTGCTCATCGGCCTCGACGCGGTGGTGTCGTCATTGGAATTGGCGGCAGGTGTGGCCGCCGACGAGGTGCGCGTGAGTTCGTCCGCGGGCGGAGGACTGAGGCTCGCGGTTGTCGGACATGAGCGCGCGATCTCTGCACAGGCGGGCTTCCGAGTGGGCTTAAGTGCGGGCTCACGCGTGGTGCACGTAGCGGCCGGAATGCTTGATTCCGCGGGGGTTTCTGAGTTGAAGCAGTCGAAGCCCGACATCGTGTTGCTGGTGGGTGGGACTGATGGTGGAAACGAGCAGGTGCTGCGGCACAACGCAGCGGTGCTTGCCAAGCGCGGTCCGCGGGTTCCGTATGTGGTGGCCGGAAACGTTGACGCGCGCGATGACGTCTGCGCGTTGCTGGCGGAAGGTGGGCGTACGGCGATGCCTGCCGACAATGTGATTCCGCGTATTGGTGTTCTTGATCCCGGATCGGCGCGCGAAGCGATTCGTTCGCTCTTCGTCTCGCACGTCATTGGTGGCAAGGGGTTGTCGCGCGGAACGCGCTTCGCATCGATGGTGAGCGGCGCTACTCCTGACATCGTGATGCGGGCGGTTGAGTTGTTGTCCGATGGAACTGACGACGTTCCTGGTGTGGGTGACGTGATGGTCGTTGATGTCGGCGGTGCAACGACCGACGTCTACAGCGTGGTCTCACCCGATCCTGCAGCTGAGCATGCCGAGACCGAAGATGTCGTGGGCCAGTGGCACGCGGCGCGCACGGTCGAGGGCGATCTCGGTATGCGTTGGTCGGCGGTGGGCGTGGTTGATGCGGCGGAACTTGAGCGGCTTCCGTTCGAGGGTGGCGCCGTCGCCGCGACACGCGACGAAGCGCAACGACGTCACGATGACGTCGGCATGGTTCCGCAGAGTGATGCTGAACGCGCCGTTGACGAGTGGCTCGCTACCACCGCCGTGACGGTGGCCGCGCGTCGCCATGCGCGACCCGTCGAACTTCCGGGTGGAACGCGCACGACGGCACGTGACCTTCGTCGAGTGGCGCTGATCATCGGCAGTGGGGGAGTGCTGCGGCATTCCGACGGTGTTGCGCGCGAACGCATTCTGGCGCCGCTCACTACTGACCTTGCAGGCGGCTGGATGCTGCCGAGTGCCGCCGCGCTCGCGGTGGTCGATCAGCATGCGGTGCTGGCTGCAGCAGGGCTTCTTGCACCCGATCACCCGGATGCGGCCAACTCGCTGATGGCGGCGCAACTGCTCGCCTAGGCTCGTCTCATGTCGTCACAGAGAAACGGAACCGAACCCACGCCCACCTGGACCGCCAC
>CAIYMF010000268.1 GCA_903927265.1 uncultured bacterium
GCGCTGGCAGCCGGGCTACTGGCCCCGACGCCATTCTCAGCCTGCACGGAAACCGTGTAGGACGTGCCATTTGCCAGACCGGTGATGACACAGGCCCTGGCGATTTCAGACGAGTGACAACTCGGGCCGCCCGGAGAAGCGCTAACCGCGTAGCCGGTGACTGCCGAGCCGCCGTCGTCAGCTACTGCAGACCACGAGACGTTCAGTTGCCGATCGCCTACGAGAGCGTTGACTGAGGTCGGCGCCGACGGCGTAACGCGCACCAACTGTGGGGAGATTTGCACGTCGCCCGAGCTGACACCATTTCCGAGTTGCCCAGATGCTTGCTCGCCCCAACAGACAATTCGACCGTCCGAACCAACGGCACACACGTGATTGGATCCGGCAACGATCGAAGTGAGTGGGGCCGCCCCTACCGTGTCGGCAGGAACGGCAACGGGGACATTTGATGTCGACGGCGAGAGAGAGCCAAACTGCCCGACGTCATTCACTCCCCAGCATTGAGCTGCCCCTGCCGAGTCAGTGGCGCAGAACAGATACGAACTAGCAGCTAGCGACGTTATCGTTCGACCGCTCAACGAACCGGACATAGTCACGGCGACTGGCACCGAAGATGTAGCGCTCACTCCATTGCCCAATTGCCCGTATGCTCCCGACCCCCAGCAGTAGCCGAGTCCTGCAGAGTCAACAGCACACGTCGATTGGAAGCCCGAGGCCACCGCGACCAACGAGCGCCCCGCCAACACACCCGTGGTGTCGACAGCGATCGGCACGAGTGTGGGATCGGTAGTACCAGCCCCGAGTTGACCGATGTCGTTAAGCCCCCAACACCATGCATGGGAACTGTCGTCGATCGCGCAGGTATGTTGAGATCCGGCGCTTATCTCGGTGAAGAGATGCCCACCCGAAACCTCAACCGGAACATTGTGGTTCAGCGATGAGCCATTTCCGAGCCGCCCTCCTGCGCCATAGCCCCAACACCACGCTGAAGACGCGCTGTCAATCGCGCACACATGGGCATAGCCAGCACTGATCTTGGTCAGCGTTCTGCCTGCGGGAAGCACACCGGTCGAGACTCGACTGGCCACGGTTGAAACCACCAACCCACCATTCGTGCCGTTACCCAATTGGCCAAGCGAACTGCTGCCCCAACACGCAGCACCACCTGACTGAAGAAGGCCGCAAACGCCGAATTTGCCAACGGAAATCGAGGTGAATACCTCACCTGCCAGGTCGGGAGCGAGCAAGACCGGAGTCGGTAATGCTGTCATTCCGACCGACCCATCACCCCGGTAACTACTACCCCAGCACCAAGGGCGGCCAGAGCCATCAAGCGCGCACGTTTGCGTGGCACTCGCCGCGACCTGATTCCAGGTACCGGTGCGCACAACACCCTTCGGTGTGCCAGAAGTCGCGGCGCTATCGAGGCCGACACCAACGGCATTGGTGGCGAGCACCCTGAGTGAGTAACTCGCGCCGTTGGTCAACCCAACGATGGCGCACGAAAGTTGGGTGCTGGTCGTGCACGTCGGGTCGCTCGGGTCGGCCGCCTGCCCAGTGAGCGTCGCAGTCGCCGTGTAGCCAGTGATTGCGGTTCCGCCCGTGTTGGGCGGCACCCACGAGACAAGAATTCGCTCCAGTCCGGCCGAGACCGTCGGCGCCAGAGGTGCGCTCGGAACGGTCACGGGCGTCACATCAACAGCGGCACTGGTGGTGGTACTGGTGTTGGCGTGGATTGCGGTGACAGTGACGTGATACGTCGTACCGTTGGTGAGACCGTGGATAGTGCATTCGACCAGGGGCGCAGCGACCGAACACACGTAAGGCCCACTATCGAGGACTGCGGATGCCGAGGCCGTATAGCCGGTGATCACCGAGCCGTTGTCGTAGTCGGGCGGGTTCCAACTCACCGTTGCTGACGAGTTCCCCGCAGCGGCGACGAGGCCGGTGGGCGTGGTGTCTGGTGTACCGACGGCGACGGGGACCTCCGACTTGACTGCGGCCGCGCTACCCAACTGGCCAAACGCATTCGAGCCCCAACAACCGATGCTCGAGTCTGCGAGAACGGCACAACTTGCTGCTGATCCCGCCGAAATCGATAGTGGTGACGACGACGCCAACAGGCCGGTGGTGACGACATCTGACGGTGATTGGAACATCGCCGAGAACCCATTACCTAGTTGCCCACTGGCCCCATCACCCCAGCATGAGAGCAGGAGCCCTGTCGAACGCACACAGGTGTGAAGTTCACCAACCCCTATCTCCACGACGTGGCGGCCCGAAAGTACCCCGGTCACGTCAACGGCCACGGGAATCCCTGACGACGCGTCACCGGAGCCATTGCCAAGGGCCCCACCCGAATCGTCTCCCCAACACCACACGGAACCATCGGTGTCGACGGCACAGACAAATCCTTTGCCAACCCCGAAACCAGTGAAACCGTTGCCGACCGGCACATTGCTCATATCAACGGCGACGGGATAGGAGGAATTCATCGGCTGGGTACCGGTGCCGAGTTGTCCGAGGTTGTTTCGCCCCCAGCAAAAGAGAGCATCCAGACTGTTGCTGGCACATGTGACGTGCTCACCTGCCGACACTGCTGACATTGTGAGTCCCGACAAGACTCCACTGGTGTCGACCGCCATAGGCACAGTCGAGCTTGTGCCAGGCAGGCCGCCATTTCCCAAAGCTCCGTAGAGGTTCAGCCCCCAACAGACAACCGCGCCCGCAGCGGTAACCGCACAGGAGTGGTACGAGCCGACCGAAATCTGGGAGATGGCTGCGCCCGCGAGAGCACCCGACGTGCTCACAGCCACCGGTACATGTGATTCACTCGTCGATCCATTACCTAACAGTCCGGAACCTGCTCCCGCGGTACCAAGCCCCCAGCAGTAGCCACCACCAGCCACGTCGATCGCGCAGGTGACATTGGTACCCACTGACACTTGCGCCATGGTGAGTCCGGCCAACACGCCGGTCGTATCTACCGCAACTGGCACCGCCGAATTCTCAGTGGAGCCGTTACCCAATTGACCGTGGTCATTGAGCCCCCAACACCACACCGCCCCACCGTCAATGGCACAGGTTGTGCCATCACCGGCGTCTACGGCCGACCAATGGCCGCTCCAGTTCGCCGCACTCGCGGGGGAAGCGACCCCTGCAAGGCCGGCAACCACCAGCAACAGGGATACGAGCCATGCGAACGGACGCAAGGGAATGGACATCGAGAACTCCTCGAGTCGAATTTGATCGAGTTTCGGATGATTTCGTCCTCCCCATTACGACACAGGGATTTGCAAATTGACTCGTCCTAAGTCCCGATGAAGGCAGGACGAAAGTCCCTGCTTGATACTCGTCAGACAAGGCAAGCATCGATTCTGCACGGTGCCTCTGTGCTCTCAGTGACCGCGCACCGTAGGGATCGCAAGCGGTGGGCCGTCCGGGGCTCGAACCCGGAACCCGCGGATTACGAGCGGGGGGGGGTGAGCGGTGAGGCCACCGGCACCGGCACCGGAAGTTTCTTGTCTCCTTCATCTCCGCGGCATCTTTGGTCAATCGGTGACCGTCTCGGGCTTCTCTGGTCAATCGGTACCCATGGAAAGTGCCAGCGGCGTGTGTCGTCCTAGGGTCACGTCTCTATGACGCGATCTGTCCCTACGCGGGGCCTCGAGCGGGGCCTCGAGCGGGGCCGTCTTCCTCGCAAGCGGTGGGCCGTCCGGGGCTCGAACCCGGAACCCGCGGATTAAAAGTCCGCTGCTCTACCATTTGAGCTAACGGCCCGGGCACCACATCGATCTGCTGAGAAGACTCAGCGTCGTGAAGCCGTGCACGAGTCTACGCAGCGCGCGAGCAGAGGGCGCCGCAGGTCTCGTGAGTGCGCCACTCATGCGGCATTGTGGTGGCATGACCGAATCGGATGACGCCGTTCCTAGCGCTGCGTCGACCCACGACTGGCGCACCAACGGCGTGCACGTCGTGCACTCGACCGACCTCGACACCAACACACCGCACACACTCGGCATGAACCGCGCGGCCGCCATCACCGCGGCACGCCACGGCGCACAGTTCCTCTGGGCCGGAACGGTCGATATTCACGCCGGCGCAGCAACCGGCGCACACCACCACGGACCAGTCGAAAGCGTCATCTACGTCGTGAGCGGCAATGCGCGGATGAGATGGGGAGACCGACTCGAGTTCGTCGCGGAAGCCGGTCCCGGCGACTTCATCCACGTGCCGCCGTTCGTTCCACATCAGGAAATCAACGCGAGCGATGATGAGACGCTGTCGTGCGTGCTCGTGCGATCAGGACAGGAACCAGTTGTGGTCAACCTCGACGACATCGACGTTGAGCACTCACCTGAATCGGTTGAGTGGATCGATGACCTGCACACCTCACGACACGCCTCCAGCTGACTCCCTGTCGCTCAGGTTGCGCTAGGGCGAGGTGAGTGAAAGCCGCACTGCGAGCGTGCGCAAAGCTTCGAGCTGTTCGCCCGGAGTTCCGAACACCGGGTGCAGCAGCACCTGATCGGCACCGTGAGCGAGGTGAGCTGAAACCCGCGCCTCAACCTCATCGACCGAGCCCCACGCGACGAGCGAATCGACAAGATGATCGGAACCACCATTGGCAATGTCGCTCTCACTGAAACCTTGCGCCTGAAGCGAGGACTGGTAGTTGGGCTGTCCGAGATACCAAGACAAGTGTGCGCGAGCGAGACCTCGCGCCTCCGTCTCGTCATCGGCGAGCACATAACTCTGCTCAACGATCAGCAGCGGAAGCTCGCCCAGCACGGCCCGCGCGTGTGCGGTGTGATCGGTGGTCACCATGTAGGTGTGCGCACCGTCGGCCTTCTCGCCGGCCAACGTCATCATCTTGTCGCGCAGCGCCGCAATGACAACCGGCATCGCGGTCTTCGCCGCGGGTGCATCGTAGGTCGCGGAAGCCAACGCCGACAGATACTCGGCCATGGTCGTATACGGAGTGACGTACTCGTAGCCGCGCGCATTGTTGAGTACGCGATGGCTCACACCCAGACCGAGAACGAAACGACCGTCGTACGCCTCAGCAAGAGCCTGCGCCCCGTTGTGGGCCGCGACCGCATCCCGCGCCCACACACTCGTGATTCCCGTTCCAACGACTAGCTTCTCGGTCATGCTTAACAGCAGTCCGGCATGAACGAGAGATTCTTTACTCGACGGATTCTCCGGAATCCACAACGACGAATAGCCGAGTCGCTCCACCTCACGCGCGTACTGACGTTCGAATTCGGCCGACCACGTACCTGCGTCGGTGCACCACACTCCCCAGGATGAATTGGCGGCACGCCATGCCGAAACTGCGTCGGTATTCGTCATTGAAGAAACCTTCCATGGGTAGGGCAGAACATCGAACAGTTACTACCCCCGAGGTAGTGCAGCAAGTGACTCGGTGCGAAGCCTAGCGCCGGCCTCGGCAGTAATTTCCAGCGAGCGCACTCGGTGCGAATGGTCAAACACCTGACTCGTCACCATGATTTCGTCAGCCGTCGTACGCTCTGCGAATGCGGCGATGCCCGCCTCGACGGTGTCGAGCGAACCTACAACCGATCGGGCCGCCACTTCATCGAGAAGGGGCTGCCAGTCGCGCGGGTAGAGCGAACGAATGTCGTTGACTGGAGGCGGAAGTTGTCCGGCGTTTCCGCTTCGCATGTTCACGAACGACTGCTGCGTTGATGTGAACAGGTGCAACGCCTCCTCATCGGTCGGTGCCGCCGTCACGTTGAGCCCCACGATGACGTACGGCTGCTGCAGCGATGCTGAGGGTTTGAAGCCGTCACGGTAGAGCCGCAGGGCGATGTCGAGATCAGCGGGGGCGAAATGCGAAGCAAACGCGTACGGCAGACCAAACGCCGCTGCCAGTTGAGCACCGTAGGTAGACGAACCGAGGATGTAAATCGGGACCTTGGTGCCCTCACCCGGCACGGCATGAACCCGCTGCCCAGGAACGGGATCACCGAGATACGCCATCAGTTCGAGCACGTCCTGGGGATACTCATCGATATCGCCGGCTAACGTGCGACGCAGCGCTCGAGATGTCATCTGGTCGGTTCCGGGCGCGCGGCCGAGGCCGAGGTCGATCCGACCGGGATACAGACTCGCGAGCGTTCCGAACTGCTCGGCGATAATCAGCGGCGCGTGATTCGGCAGCATCACGCCACCGGCACCTACCCGAATCGTGCTTGTGCCTTCGGCCACGTATCCGATGGCGACCGAGGTGGCCGCGCTGGCGATTCCAGTCATGTTGTGATGCTCGGCGAGCCAGAATCGTGTGAAGCCGAGGCGCTCTGCGTGAATGGCGAGATCGCGACTATTACGTAGCGCTTGCCCCGCACTTGAACCTTCGCTGATGGGCGCCAGATCGAGAAACGAAAGAACGGTCACGCGCTAAGACTAGGCGGTAGTCGAGTAGGCCGAATCACTCCTACAGCTGCAGTGGCTTGATAGGCGCCACGATCAGCGACGGATCGTCGCGCCAGTTGACGCCGGGAACATCGATGTACAACTCGATTTCATTGCCATCAGGATCGGCGATGTAGAGGCTGTGCGTGACGGTGTGATCGCTCGCACCGAGAATCATCACCCCGTTCTCCTGCAACACCGCGAGGACCTCGCGCAGTTCGTCGTCACTGTCGCCCACCTTCAGCCCGAAGTGGTACATGCCCAGTCGTCGACCCATGGGAATGGGCGCAGCATCAGGACCAACCTCGATCAACAGCAACTCATGATGGGTGCGATTCGACGGCGCGTTGAACGCGAACGCGCGGAACGGCAACGCGTCAGTTCCACCTTCAAGGATGGGGTGCCAACCGAGCACATCACGATAGAAATGCACCGACGTTTCAAGGTTTCGTACATAGAGCACTAAGTGCCCCAGTTCCTTGATTTCCACCGAGGCCCCTTTCCAGATTTTGACCACCGGCCTGACACCTCAGCATAGGTACGAGTACGACCGATTGTCAGGTCGGTGGCGGAACCGTGACAACGTTGCCGCGCCCTTTGCGCTTGGCGTCATACATCGCGCGGTCAGCGCGCGCGATGAGTTCATCGGCGTCTTCGCCCGGCGATTGCAGCGTCACGCCGATGCTCATGCCAACTTTCACAATTTCGCTGCCAACCTGAAGCGGCGCCACCACTGCTTGGCGAACTTTCTCAGCCACCGTGAATGCGTCGCCGAGATCATGCACCCCGTCGAGAATGACGAGGAACTCGTCGCCGCCCGTTCTCCCGACCGAGTCGCCTTCGCGCACCGTGACACGAATGCGATCGACCACCGACTTGAGAACCGCGTCACCGGCTGCGTGACCGAGACGATCATTGATGGCCTTAAACCCATCCAAGTCGCAGAACAACACCGCCGAGTGCGACCCAGGCTGCCGTCGAGAACCGCCGGTTTCGACCAATCGTCGCAGTACTTCGTCACGCTTGAGCGCGCCGGTGAGGTCGTCATAGCGCGCACGACGGAGCAACTCGGCTTCGAATTCGACCACGTTGTCAATCGTGCGGAAGGACGCAACGAAGGCCGCCGTGTCACCACTGTCGTCAGGCGCTGGGCCGGCATGAATCTCGACCCAGTGGTAGTCACCTTCACTGTCACGCAATCGCAAGCGCGTGATCACCGTGGCGCCACTCACCACGCGAAGGAGGTGGCTGTGCGATTGGACGATGTCGTCGGGGTGCATGAACTCCTCAAGCGAATGCCCCACCCACTGCTCGAACGACCATCCGAGCATTCTCGTCAGAGACGGAGACACCCATTCCATGCAGTCACCTGTGGCACGCAGCACCACATCCGAGGCGTTTTGGGCGAGGGTTCGAAACTGCCGTTCCGAGTCAGCGATGCGCGCGGCAGATTCGTGGCGCTCAGTCACGTCACGCCAGGTGAGGCTGAGTCGATCTTGTGAAACTCCTCTGGCGCGAATGTCGTAGTAACGGGGCTCGCCAAGTAACTCGTTGTTGTACTGGAAATCGTCCATCACCGTCGGAGTCACCTGATCGACGGCCCGCGCGTAAATTGCCAACAGTCCCGAAGAGTCAATCCCCGGAAGAGTGTCAAGCATCCGGGAACCCATCAACTGCTCACGGCTCATCGTCAAGTACTCGCACGCGGCATCGTTCACATCGACGTAGACGAAATCGACCACGCTGCCCGAAACATCTCGCACCGACTTGACGAGCACCAACGGGTCAAGGACCGCACCCATCGTCACCCGCAGCAATTCCTCATCATTCTCGGCACTCATGCGAGCGAGCACAAGATCATTCACGTTCCGCATGGTGACGACAGCGGACATCATCATGCCTTTGTCATCGACCACCGTCGTGGTCTTAATCGACATCCAGAGGTAAGAACCGTCTTTGGCTCGAATTCTTGCGACGTGGCCAGCATCAGGGTCCGCAAAGTCACCACCGGTATAGACCCGCTCCCGGGCCTTCTGCAGTGCATCGTGGTCTTCGGGGTGAACCAAGTCAACGAGCACGGTGCCCACAAGGTCATCGGCACTCCACCCAAGACTGCTCTCAGTGTTGGGCGACATCCAACGTAGGGTGCGGTCCGGAGCCATCAGGTAGACCACGTCAGTCGCGTTCTCGGCCAGCAGCGCGTAATGCTCGCGCAACTGCACCTGCTCGGTCATGTCGACGATCTGCGAAACGAAGTAGTCGACTGACCCCTCGGCAGTGCGCACGCAGGCGACGAATAGATCACCCCAGATGACCGAACCGTCTGCATGCAGGTATCTCTTGAGGAGGCGGTACGTGTCACGCTTGCCCGCGAGTGTTTCCTCGGTCAAGGCAACGTCGGTGTCAAGGTCGTCGGGGTGGGTGAGCTCTCGCCACGTTGACTGCATCAGCGCCGACTCGTCGCGCCCCAGCATCGTGCACAAAGCCTGGTTGACCCCCAGAAAACTTCCATCCGCCGCCACCAGCATCATGCCAATGGCCGAGTTGGCCATCGCCCACTCGAATCGATCGACGGCCTGACGGCCACGGCTCTGAGACATTAATGAGGACTATTCCACACGCCTGTCGCTTCGCGGTTGAGCCATGCTCCAATCGTGACCAGCCCATGCACCGCTCCGGGCGACCCATCGGTGAGCGGCCCTAACTCGATCCACCTGGGATGAGGTTAATAGCCCGGCTGAGGGTCACAACGATGGTGAGCAGCGCAGTGGCCGACTGCACGGTGAACAGTGCTTTCATCCGATGAGACAGGGGCATGGTGTCAGTGGGGCTGAAGGCAATGATGTTGGTGTACGCCGTGTAGAGATAGTCCATCAGCGAGGGTTGCCACTGAGGGTGCTCGTCCAATCCCTCTTGCGGATACAGCAGTTCGCGTCGCGCGGTCGCTCGTTCGTCATCTCGACCCGCGTTGCGTGCGTCAAGCCACCAGTACACCAATCCGAAGCTGAGCACGTTGACAATGAGCACCCCGAACCCAGAGAACAGCAGCACGACACCCGACTCATTCGTGCCGCTCAGAAGTGACCTCAGCAACAACAGGGCATTCATCACCGTGGCAGCCACTAAAAGTGCGAGGAAAAAGTTCAACGCACC